>JBBSBI010000111.1:0-17451 GCA_038251425.1 Polyangiales bacterium | reverse complement strand
GTATTTTTCGGCGGCACGGAACCCGTCAAGAATCTGATGACGGCTGACTTCACGTTCGCCAATCAGCTGCTCGCGCAAAACTATGGACTCGACGCGACAGGGCTCGGTTCCGATCTCGTTCGCGTCGCGGTGCCAGCCGGGGCGCGCCGCGGATTGCTCGGCCAAGGCGCGGTGCTCAGCGTGTCGTCCCATTCGAACAAGGCTTCCGCCGTAAGGCGCGGAAAGTGGGTAGCTTCGAGGCTGCTGTGCACGCCGCCTCCTAATCCGCCACCCGGGATCACTGAGAAGCCGGATGCGTTAGCAGCGAAAACAGAACGCGAGCGCCTCGCCATCCATCGCGCCGATCCGGTGTGCGCGTCGTGCCATTCCTTCATCGATCCGATCGGGCTGGGGCTGGAAAACTTCGACGCGATCGGGCGCTTCCGAGCCGAAGAAAACGGCGTAGCTCTCGACGTATCAGGGCAGTTGCCGGGAGGTCAGGCGTTCAATGGTCCCGTGGAGCTGAGTACCCTCTTGGCCGCGGATCCTCGCTTCCACGCGTGCGCCAGCGATCAACTGGCGACGTACGCCTTGGGCCGGGCACTCACCACTCCGGATCAGTGCCTCAAAGATGCGATGAGCGCGAGCATCGCCAGCGGAGCGTCGGTGCCTCAATTGCTCGAAGTTTTGGTAACCAGCAGCGCCTTTACGGCGCGTCACGGTGAAGCACAAGGAGCCACGCCATGAAGAAATCTTGGTACATCCCACGTCGAGCCTTGCTAACGGGAGCCGGCGTAGCCGTAGCGTTGCCCTTCTTGGAACAGATGCTGCTGCCCTCTGCGCGCGGACAAGCTGCTGTCAGCCCCAAGCGTTTCGTCGCCATGGTCTTCCCGAACGGCATCAACATGGCGAAGTTCACTCCCGCCACCACAGGCTCAGGCTACGCTTTGACGTCAATCCTGGCCCCTCTTGCGCCGGTCAAGGAAGACGTGCTGGTGGTGAGCGGACTAGAGAACAGCATCCTCAAGTCAGGAGGCAATGCCCACCTGCGAGGCTTCGCCGGATTCTTAACAGCCGCGACCCCAGGCGGGACGAACGAACCGCTCATGCTCGACAACCACATCAGTCTGGACCAAGTGATGGCGGCAACTTTGTCGGGGAAAACGCGACTGCCGAGCCTTGAGCTCAGTGGCGGCTTGGACAACGCCGTGCAGGCGGCGGCTGGCGACTGCGATGGCGTGCCCTGCCTGTACGGCAGCGTGATGTCTTGGAAGTCGCCGACGCAACCTGCACTTGCAGAAGAGAACCCGCAAGCGGCTTTTGATCGCCTGTTCTCAGGGAGCGCAATGCCCGGCACCTCAACACCCGGAACGGGTGCTGACCCTGCCGCCGAGGCTCGGCGTGCGCTGAAGCTGAGCATCTTGGACGCGGTCAAATCAGACACGCAGAGTCTTTCTGCCAAGCTTGGCCCGACCGACAAAGCCAAGCTCGACTCCTACCTCACCTCGCTCCGGGAGCTTGAAATGCGCGTGGGCGCAACCTCTTCAACGCCGTTGCCTGCCCCCCAGAATTGCGGCTTGCCCACGCGACCCACTGACGCCTATGCGAACGATTATCCGAAGCGGCTTCAAGCGCTCATGGATGTTGCGGCCCTAGCGCTCCAATGCGACGTCACGCGCGTCATCACGTTGATCGGCGCCGGTTGGGAGAGCCCCGCCGAGTTCCCATTCCTAGGAGTGTCCGGCGACCATCACGGCATCTCACACCACGGAAATTCAGCCGAGAATCTAGGCTATTTGGAGAAGATCGACACTTGGGAAGTGGCGCAATTCGCGTACTTTGTGGCCCGCTTGAAGGGCATGCAGGAAGGCGCGGGCAGCATTCTGGACAGCTCGTTCGTATACATGGGGAGCGATGTCTCGGACGGCGATCTGCACAACTACGTCAATCTGCCTGTGCTCGTGGCGGGGCGTTTCGGTGGCGCCGTGAATCCGGGACGGCATTTGATGCTCCCACCCACGCCCATCGGGAATATGTTCCTCACCGCGCTTCAGGGCTTCGACCCCACGGCGCCTGCCTTTGCGTCAAGTCAGGGCCCGTTGAACCTTGCCTGAAGCGTCGAAAGGCTCCGCATGATTCGAGTAACTCGATTGACGCGTGGCTTGACGTCGCTGGTTGGCCTCAGCCTGCTTGCGACGGTTGCCTGCAGCTCTGGAGGAGCCGACGACGCACCAAGGACTTCGCAGGTTTCAACGACCAGCCAAGCTGGCGGTAGTCCGAGTGCAGTTAGCCTGGGAGGCATGTCTGGGCTTGGCGGCGGGGGCTCCGCTGGGCTCGGCGGGAAGACCACGCTCGGCTCAGGCGGAACTCTATCCGCTGGAGGAACCATGGCGTTGGGGTCCGGCGGCGTCGTGGCATCGGGCTTCGGCGGCAACCCTTCGAGTGGTGGAACTGGCAACGCACTAACAACCGGTGGATCTGGCGGAAATTCACCTCAAACCTCTCAGCTGGATGGCTTCCGCGTTGAGCTGCCTTGTATCCCTGTGTTCTACGAACCCCAGTCCTGCGAGACACTCCCCGAAGTTGCGAGCCAGCAACACGTTCTCAAGTTTGGGGGCAATCCCGGTACCGTCTATGAAGTTACCCTGCGTGTCCGCGGGTTAGTGGAACCTAGTAGCTATCCAGGCGGTGTCGTTGACGGTAGTTTCGTGGTGGGTGGCGCTCCCGTGCCCGAATCCCATGTGCTCACCCTGCAACTTGGAGTCGCTGCACCGAAGCAGGATTACTTCTTCAACAACCATGACTACATCGGCGACGAAGTCTACAAGATTGACTACAACGCCAAGGTCATGATCGAGGGCGGTTCAATGCTGACGTTCACTGCCGTTGATGCGAACGCGGATCAACCGAAGAACTATCACGAGTACGTCGTCGCTGGCGTCGCACCGGCGCCGCTGCCTTTCGACGGAGAATTTATTCAATTCAACGTCGTTTCCGTGAATCCGCCGCTTTAGTGCTGATTGCTCGCCAGTTACCCCCGACCACATCCGCCGGCCAAGGCGCCTTTGTTTCCTCGAACCGAATGTGGTAAGGGGGCTCAACGTGAAGCGTTGGACGTTAAGAGAGCAGTTTCGGCACTCGTCGCTGATTGAGGCGGTCATTGCGTTCTGCTTGTTGCTCCAAGTGTCAACACTTGGGCATTTTGTCTTCGTGCAACACGAAACCTGCGTGGAACACGGTGAATTGGTGCATGTTGGTGAGTTCCAACAGCCAATGCACGTGGCTTCCATGGGCACCAAAGTGTCTGCCACGCAGGTCTCGGTCACGCCCGGCGAAGGGCCCGATGCCAAAGGCCACGACCATTGTCCGCTCGTCCCTGACCGTGCCGGACATGCGCTTTTCGTACCAGTTTCCAGCCGCGGGGGCTTAAACCCGGGTGTTCCTTCGATCCAAGCACCGCACGGTGTAGGCGCGATCTTATCCTCTGAAACGCTCTGTCTACTGGCGCCTAAGACGTCGCCACCCGTCTGAAGTTCGACGCTCCTAGCCGAACACGGTGCTTCCATGCATCCGTGTCGTAGACGTGCGCCGCCCTCGAGGATGCCTCGTGTGGTGCGCAGGTTCACGAAGAGTTGAACTCAGACTTAAGACGAATTCACGCGATCACAGAGGACCGCGCAGATGCCAAAATACCAAACTATCAAACGAGTATCGACCACTTTAAAGGTCGGGACAGGCGCGTTCGTGCTTGCGCTTGCCGTGACCGCTGGCGCTGAGGAAGCAGGCGAAAAACGGCCTGCGACGGACGCATCCGAACAAGAGCGTACAGCTACCCCGACGCCTGCCCCAGACGACGCCGCCAAAGCCACTGCGGCGCGCGCCCAGGAAGAAGCAGCAATCGCAGCAGAAATGGCCAAGAGTCAGCCTGCCCCACCGCAGTCGGCGAGCGCTGTACCGGAAGAAAATCGGGGCAGCGCCGAGGGAGCCGGATCTTCCGGATCGTCGCGTGGGTTGAGCAATCTCATGAATCCCGCGATCAGCGCTGCAGGTATCACTCTGGCCGGTGCAACATCGCGGCCCGAGGGTAGCGCTGAGTCTGTGCCGGCTGACTTGCGCAGCGGGGTCTTTCTTCAAGAGGTGGAGTTGCGAGCGAGTGCCATTGTTGATCCGTTCATCCGGGCCGATGTCAGCCTGACTGGCAACTCGGAGTCGGTCGGTTTCGAGGAGGCCTACATCACGACGTTGGATCTTCCTCGTGTGACGCTGCGCGCTGGGCGGATGCGAGCTGCCGTTGGGCGGCACAATCTCCTTCACACTCATGCGTTCCCGTTCATCACAGCTCCTCTCCCATGGCGAGCGTTGATGGGGCCCGAGGGCCTGACGGACACCGGGGTTTCAGCCGAAGTTCTGCTTCCCATGCCTTTCTTTACCGAGGTGACCGGTCAGGTTTTTCAGGGTGATTGGGCGCCACTCGAGGGCAGCATCCCCGACGATCCACTGACGCCAGCCAATGAGGCTGTGCCGGACAAGCGCCGCGATCGGGACCTTGGATACGTGGGGCACGTGAAGACCCTCGTCGACATGAGCGCTGCCACCACCGTTGAGGTGGGTGGCAGCTACGTGGGTGGCCGCAACGGTTTCGGCGGGTTAACAACCTTGGTCGCCGGAGACCTCACGCTCAAATGGCGCCCCCTCAGTGCCGAACGCTACACTGGCTTCGACTGGACGACAGAGTACGCCTGGGTCAACCACGAGGGCGCACCTAGCGATCGCAAGCGTGGCGGTGGCTACACGGGCGTACGTTATCAATTCGGGCAGCAATGGTGGGTGCAAGCACGTGGCGCAGTGCTTGGCTTGCCCGAAAGCGACAGTGGCCGCACCGTTCGCGGTGAAGCGCTCGGAGCTTTCGTTCCGAGTGAGTTCTCGGCGTTCCGTTTGCAATACGCTCTAGAAAAGCCCGCAAATAGCAGCCAGAAGCCCATTCACGAAGTCTTCTTGCAGGCCATTTTTTCGGTCGGCCCGCACCCTGCTCACGCCTATTAAGCCTTCAATCAACTTTCGTTTAATCGATAGGAGAAATACTATGAAACGTCTATGTATTGCCTTGTTAGCCTGTGTTGCTTGGCTGCTCGCGCCCTCGCTTGCTTCCGCGGAGCTTCGCGTCGTCACCACGACCACTGACCTTGGCTATTTTGCTCGCACCATCGGTGGCGACAAAGTTCACGTCGACACGATCTGCCAAGGCTCGCAAGATCCCCACTTCGTTCAAGCGCGTCCGAGCTACATGGTCACGCTGAGTCGCGCGGATCTTCTGGTCTCTATCGGGCTCGAGCTTGAAGTCGGATGGCTGCCGTCGTTGATTCAAGGAGCACGCAATCCCGCGATCAATCCCGGCAAGCCGGGGTACTTTGAAGCTTCGAGTGCGATCTCAGCGATCGATATTCCAAAAGGCGGAACGGATCGCTCACGCGGGGATATCCATCCCTTCGGAAACCCGCATTTTTGGCTGGATCCGATAAACGCCAAGTTAGCAGCCCATGCCATCGCCGATCGGATGGCGTCGCTGGATCCGGCGAACGCGAAGCTCTTTCACAAGAACCAGCAAGACTTCGAAGCACGGTTGGATAAGAAGTTGAAAGAATGGACCGATCGGATGGCTCCGTTCCGAAATACGAAGATTGTCTCGTATCACGCCACCTTCAACTATTTTCATCACCGCTTCGGACTCGACAGCATCGGCTACCTCGAAGATCGCCCCGGCATTCCACCATCGCCAGCTCACCTCGTCGATCTCATCCGCCAGATGAAGGAGAAGAACGTGCGAGTCATCTTTCACGAGTCTTTCTACGACCATGCCACTTCTGACATGGTCGGTTCGCGTGCCGGAGCCAAAGTCTTGATCTTGCCGACGTCGGTCGGCGGAGCCAATGGCACGGACACCTACGAGAAGCTGATCGACAGCCTGGTCAATCAGTTCATCGCTGCGGCGAAGCAGGCCAAAAAGTGACAGACGCGCTGGTCTTCCTGGGGCCCGCGCTCGCAATCTGCCTCGTTATTGCGAGTATTCACGTGTATCTTGGGATGCACGTGTTGGCGCGCGAGGTGATTTTCGTGGATCTCTCGCTCGCTCAGCTCGCGGCCCTCGGGGCGACGGTGGCCACACTTCTCACGGCCGAAGAGGAGCCTGGATGGCAAGCGCACGCCATGGCGCTCCTCTTCACGATCGTGGGAGCTGCCATCTTTGCGTTCACGCGGCGCGCTCGAAAACACGTGTCACAGGAGGCGATCGTCGGCATCGTCTACGCTGTGGCGAGCGCAGTGACAGTTCTTGTGGTGAGCCATTCACCGCATGGCGCTGAACACATCAAGGACATCCTTGTCGGTTCACTCCTGAATACCACGTGGACCAACGTCTGGCAGACGGCGGCGGCGTACGTGGTGCTCGGTGCTGTCCAGCTGGTGCTCGCCAAGCGCTTCATCGCCATTTCGTGGCGGCCCGACGAGGCCGAGGAGGCCAGCCGCTATGTGGAGCTTTGGGATTTCGGTTTTTATGTTTTGTTTGGCTTGGTGATCACGATAAGCGTGCAATTCGCCGGAATTTTGCTCGTTTTCTCGTATCTCATTGTGCCAGCTCTGATCACGCGCTTGTTCCTCAACCAGCTTCTACCCCGCATGTTTGCTGGCTGGGGAGTCGCGATCGTCGCAAGTGGCCTGGGGATTTGGGCCTCTTGGGTTTGGGATTTCCCAACCGGTGCGGCCATCGTCGCAGCTTTCGGCGCTGTGCTGCTTCTGGCTGCCATAATTCGAGCTATGGTGCCGAGAAGCGCTTAGGCGGACGTTGAGACCCACGCGACCCTTGCAGGCCGACCCGAGTAAGACTATCGGTAGGAAGTAAGATGTCAGAACGCGCCCGAGCCTCGACTCGCCTATCAGAAAAAGGGCAGGTGGTAATTCCCAAGGCAATCCGCGAGGCTAACGGCTGGCTCCCTGGCCTTGAGCTCTTGGTGGAGGCGACCGAAGGCGGGGTCGTGCTCCGTCCCAGGGCGCTGACCCGTGCCCGGACCGCCGCTGATCTTCTTGGCTGCACGGGGTACGAGGGTCCGCGTCGGAGCCTCGCGGACATGGAGGCTGCCGTGGCGAAGCAAGCTAAGGCGAAAAAATGATCGCGGTGGATACGAACGTGCTCGTGAGGCTCGTGACGAACGATGACCCGAAGCAAAGCCCACGTGCGGCGCAGCTTTTCGCTCGAAATGATGTGTATATCTCGAAGACAGTGCTGTTGGAGGCCGAGTGGGTGTTGCGGGGTGCTTACGAGCTCTCCACAGAGGCCATCGGAAGCGCGTTCGCGCGACTCGTCGAGATCCCTTCGGTGACGCTGGAGGATGCGCCCAGAGTGGCGCGTGCACTGGGTTGGTTCGCCGCAGGGTTGGACTTTGCTGATGCGCTCCACTTGGCAAGCAGCACTGTCGCAACTGGTTTCACCACGTTCGACCGAGCATTTGGCAAGCGTGCGGCAAGCCTATCCGCCACGCCACCGGTTGCCATCCTTTAGTGGCTTGCTCGGCGGCGCTGCCGCGCCAAGAGCGCCCCAAAAAGCACCAACGAGACCCAGCCTCTTGAGGACACGCGCTCGGAGCCGGAAGAAAGCGAACAGCTGTTGCGCGCTACCGCATCTCCTTGATTCTGCCCGCTTGCCTGCGGCGCTACGCCGTCACTAGTTTCGGGTGTTTCGGGTGTCGCTGCCGTAGCGCTGCTCGTGGACGGCACCAGACGCAATGAACGTTGGCCGTTTTGCAACGTCCACGGCTTGGGCTTGGCCGGAGGCATAGACCCAGTTGGCGCCGGGGGTGGCATCGGTGGCGGTACTGTCATGGTCGTCGTTGGCGTCGGCGTTGCCGCCGTCGTTGGCGTCGGCGCGGGAGGGAGCACCACGGGCGGATGGGCGAGCGCATAGGCGCGCGTTTTGGCGATCTCAGGCAGTGCTAGCTTCAAGGATGGATCCCCGAGGAGCGCCATGCTGCGCTCAGTATCCGACGGGACCACCTTAGCTTGTGCGGCTAGGATGAGCTCGCCCAGCGTCTTGACGCGACCGGAGGCCCACTCACCGATAAACGCCTGATACAGAGGCCCCACGTCCGACGACTGGGACATTGCGGGCGCCGCCCACACGCTCACAGCTACTCCGTTCGGAGCCCGCATTAAGCCTTCCGCTAGGCTTTCGTTGTAAACGTCGTGGAAGAAGCCGTTCAAACACGTGAGCAACGAGAACACCGAGGGCGGCCCGGTGCGCGCGAGCGCTGCTGCATCCGTCGTGGCAAACGCGTTTCCATTGCCCCAGACCTTGGTGGAACCGTGCCCGATATACGTGACCATCCGGCTGCTGGGCTCAGCCATCGATTGCAAGACCTCATCCTTCGGAGTGCTTGAGAGCAACGCTTGTTCCCGCACGGAGAGTGGCTCTCCAGCGAGCGCATCGCGACCGATTTTCGGCACGTCGATGCCCGGATCTTCGCCAGACACCAGCAACACATCATATGGCCATTCCGGCGGAGCTGCTGCATACCGCAACAGCTTCTCCACAGCGATGTCCAAATCTTCAGGCGAGCGCACCGGCAAGCGCCCGACCGCCACTTCGGCGCGCCCATCCTCATTCAAGTCGCCGTAGTACCCGTCGTACGCGGTTTCAAAAGCAAACGTATTGGTGCTCGGGACCGGCACGTAATCCGCCACGTTTTTCCCTAGATAATTGTGAGGATCAAAACTGCCGTCACCGATCAACAATAAGTACTTGGAAGGCTTGCCCTGAGCCGCAAGCCAACGCATTGCCTCACGGATCGCCTCTGGATCCTTCCGTCCGCGCCCAAAATCATCATAAATCGCCTCGACATCATCCACCACCACGCGCAGCCCTTCACTCTCGCGCAACTGCACGAGCGGCGCTAGACGATCGAGGAATGCCGCGTGGCTTAAGATCACCAAGTCGGCTTCGCCGGCAGCTCTCAGATTCGAGGCTTGCACGCGTTTGACTGAGCCCGCCGCCGTCTCGGCACCAGGCGTGAACGCATACAACTCGTGGCTGCCAAAGCCTGGCACTTTTACTTTCGCACTCGGTGCACTTGGGCTCCCATACTCAAGCACAGAAAGCTCAACAGCCGATGTGCTGTTGGTGATGTCCACCACGCGGATCCCAGACTCGGTGAAGCCGTCCAGAGTGATCGCATCCCCACCCTCAGCGGTGAAGCGCAACTGATTGTCCAGGGCCGTGTAAGTTCGGTGGTAGTAGACACTCGCCGTTTCGATCGCTGTGTAATCCACGTCGCCGGCTTTGCCGGTGAGCAGGAGGGTATTGGTGGGCAACAGATCGGGGAGCACGGACTCAAACGTCGCTTCACCGCGGTCAGCGAGCGTTGCCGAGCCAATAACCGCGCCATTCCAGGAGATTTCGACCTGATGCGGCACCAGCGTCACGCCTCGCAGGCTCAAGGAGATGTGCGGAGTCGCTCCACTTTGCGCATCGGCAAATGGCGCTGGTAGTGGCACCGAAAGGCCAGAAGGGCGAATCACCGGACCCATGAAATTATCGGCGGGGCCATTGTTGAGTGCAGCGAGATAAAACTTTTTCTCAGCGTATTCGCTACGAGTCGCGAAGCCCGAAGGTCCAAGAGCGCTCATCTGCGGCGGCGCGTCGCCAGTCAGCAGCACATCCCGCCCCGTTTGCCCCTCCCAGCTCACCGCATACACGCCTTCACTCGCGTAAATGCCCGGCTCATTTTGCCCCCAGAATTCCAAGCTATCGTCGGCGTCGAACGTGCCATCGCCGCTATCGCTGACCTTGCGCGAAACCACCGCACCATCTCGAAGGAGCGCAACCTGGCTAGTGGGCAACCCAAGCGGAAAGCCCGCCTGTGCCAGCTCGGCGCCCGTGACGCGAACCCAGCCGTCCTTCAACACAGCCACTTTGGCCATCTGGGGACCTAACGCGAACTCCATCGAACGAGCTACTTCCGGCAAGTCAGGGGTCGGTGCAACGACGCTTGCAACCGCAGGACCGAGAGCTGAGACGGCCTGATTCGACTGGACGGGTGCACTGTTTTGCTGACTCGCCCAAGCATCCACGACCCCTTGGTTGGCACTTGAAGGCGCGCTCGGCAAGAACGGACCGTGATTCGTCTTGACCCCATAGGCGTCCACATCTTGGACGATGTAGCGCACTCGACCCGCACCCCAACCAGCCTGATCCAGCCAAAAATAAGGCGAACTACCATTGCCACCCACCTGCGCACGCAACAGCGAACCGCCCACTAAATCGCTCGTCAGCTGCGAAAATACACCGCCTTGCTCGCGAAGAACGTGAAACCCGAGGTTGTCTTTTTCCAGCCCAGTTTCCCAAGCTACCAAGACTTGGCCGTTGGGAAGCTGCACCGCATTTGCTCCCAAGAAGTCGACGGCGAATTCCCCGTTCGTTACGGCGGCCTCGGCACCAATAGCGGTGTAGAAAGAGGTGGGCAAGTTTTCATTGTTGTAAACAGTCTTGAAGTAGTCGGCGTCGCGAGCCACGCTCGAAACACGGATCTCGTCCATATACGAAACCAGGAACCTCGTGCCCGTTGAAGTAAGGCGACCCAGCGTCACTGGCGTCGAGGAGCTATTCATGGTGCCCGTCTTGGCGTAGTTACAGCCTGAACCTGCCGGAATGACGCCATTAACGTAGATCTTCACGTTGGCACCATCGTAGGTCATCGCGATATGTGCAAACGTCGATGCAAATACCTCGGCGGCGTAACATCTCTGGACAGTACCTGCGGTGCCTCCGGTGCCGACTACGCTTGAAACATACGAAATTGGAGCGGGTGAGGGATCGGGCACATAACCGAATGACCAGATGTAGCTGGCGGCAGTGCTGACGGTGTTGGTGCTGCTCTTGCCCACAAGCGTGTTCAAAAGTACTCCGTCGTTGACATTGTTGTTAATCCAGCCCTCGACCGTGAACGCAGTCTGCGCCGAACCCCAGTCCCCAGTGCCGATGGAGTCGTCAACGCCATCCATGTTAAGCGTGTTTTTAACCTTTCCAGCCAAGCTCTGGCCGCTGGTCATGCTACCCGCGGTGGTGCCGTGCCTCGCATTGCTGCTGCTGTCCTTCATCTGCGGAGCGGTGCCGGAGGGATCCTCATCCAAGTGCCACACACCGTGGTAATTCTTCCACACGTCCGTCTTTCTTGTCGTTGCGGAAGTGACGCTGGAGCTGCCGTAATAGACGTAGATAACCGTGTTGCTGGCCGCAGTGATGGTCTTGACCTTGGGTAGGCGCACCCACGCCAAAATTTCCCCCGTGGTCGCGGTGTAGGTCACGAGTTCGTGGCTGAGCGTGCAGGAGGCAGGCCCGTTACACGTCGTGGTGTCCAACGCACGAAACACAATGTCGTGGCCCGAGGCGCTCTGAACGCGGCCACTGTTGGCGACTGTCTTCAAGTTGGCGCTCGTGAAGCTAACCAGCATGGGATAGTCGGTAATGGTGGTGGCGGCCGTCCCGCTCACTCCCACTTTGGACTTGTCGACGGTTAACGACATGCGGTAGCCGAAGGTGGTGGCGTGGACAGGGCGGCAACAGAACAGCGCGATGCACCCGAGGAGGACGAGGCGAATGTTTCGCCATAAGTTGTTTGGGCGCATACTTCACTCTGAACGGCACAATTCGGCTTCTCCTTTAACAATCGGCGCACCCAAACCCATTCAAATCCGGCCGAGAAGTCTGTACGGGTTTATCTTACCGGGAAAATGGTCGCATAGAGGAGTGTCGTGAAACGCATGAGCCCAGTGCAAATCGAAGAGCTTCGGATGCTCGCGCACAACACGCTGTTGGAGGAGGAGCTTCTCGCCATCGTGCACGTGCTCGCGGAGCTGCAGATCGACGCGATCATTCTCAAGGGCTTGCCCTTGCTGGAGCGGAATGGTGGCCGCATCGAAGCTCGGCGCATCGCCGACAATGATATTTTGGTGCGCTCCGCGGATGCCGAACGTGCGGCGCGGGCACTTTCGGAGCTGGGCTATCATCCGCCGTTGCTTCGCACCTTGGCGGCTGATTTGAAGGATGATTTTCAACATCCGCTGTTCCGCAATCCCGTGCGTGGAGCGCCGTTTATCGTCGAGCTGCATTGGAATGCTTTCCCGCTCTATCTTGGCGTTTCCGAAGCCGTGCTCTGGGAAAATCGCGAAGTATGGCGGCAACGCGATGTTGAGCTCTCAGTATTCAACAAGGAGCTGTCGTTGCTCCATCTAGCCAGCCATTACGTGCAACACCTCGGAATGGAGCTGCGGATCTTAGAGGATTTCGCTCGAAGCTACGAAGCTTGGCAAAGCGAGCTCGATTTCTCGAAGCTCACTCAACTCATGCTGGCAACCAATACCGAGAGTATTTTTCCGTACTGTCTGCATTTAGCCTGGGCCCAGGGCTTGCTCAAAAGTGCGCCCGAGATGCCGCTCAGCGCGCGAGCTGCCGGCATGCTGCGTTGGATGCCGGGCCCGCTTGAAGCCGAAGCGCACGGCTCCGAAGTCTATCGGAGGTCGCTCCTCGTGTGGTGGTTCGTCGCACCGCGTGCGCTGCCCCAGCTCATCCTTAAGAGCGCTTTCCCGTCTGTTGGTAAAATGGCGCACCGCCACCAAGAAGCTCGCCGCTCGCGCCTGCTCTTGCTCTATCTCGGCAGGCCGCTGCGCCCATTCCAGCGCATGGCCGCTCTCTGGGCAAGGAAACATGCGGCGGTTCTGAGTGCCCGGCGCACACCCGTTCCGCGCCGATAGCGAATGCGGGGAGGCTGTACGCGCTCCACAATGCCGAGGATCCGATGCCCCGGACTGGGACGATCGTAGCCAGCCAGGTTATCGCCACGAAACGCATAGTCATACCCCGGCGGCATGCTGGCGCGGGTGCGGGCCAGAATACGGTGGGCAAAGAGCCTGCGCCCGTCCCGATACAAGACAACACTCCCATCTTTCGGGCGATCTCCGGAAAGTGGCGCCACAGTGAGTACACTCCCCGGCTCGATCAGCGGCAACATGCTGCCACCCATCGCCGGCAGGTTCACGCGCATCCCACTTTTTAGCAGCTCCTCCACGAAGGAAGGCATCAGCGTGCGTTCCGAGGTCGCTGAAGGCTCCTCAGGTCCCACACCTCTGCCCAGCCGGCCTAGCAGCTGTCGAAGTTCCATGAGCAGAGCTGGGAGGCCGTGTGAGGTTGCCACTTCCTTGAGAGAACGGAATCTGGCCTGGCTTCCGCAGCAAATAGTTCCACTCCGAAGCAGGCTCCTGGGAGGTTTGTGGGTTGGTACTTCCGAGCCGGTCAGCTAAGCTTATTGCTTAATGAACCGCTTTTTCAGGCAGCGGGGGGAATCTGTCACTCGTAAGTTGGGCGAAGAGAGCGTCATTGTGCCCGTGCGCGGTGACATCGCGGACCTAGCTTCCGTCTTCGTACTGAATGAAACGGCCTCGGTGCTGTGGTCCAAGCTCAGCGCGAGCGTGAATGAAGAGAGCCTGGTTCAGGCGCTCCTCGATCAATACGAACTAACGGCAGAGCAAGCGAGCGCAGATGTCTCCGCGTTTCTTGTAACACTATCGAATGTGGGCCTCGTCCAGGCAGTGTCTGGCGACGAGCCATGAAAAACATCACGTACGGCGAGTTCAGCCAGGATATGAAGCAGAAGGGCTTCGACGCCCGTATCCCGCTCTCCGCTACGATCGAATTGACACGCCGCTGCCCGCTCACGTGTGAGCACTGTTACAACAATCTGCCGATGGGCGATCAAGCCGCCAAGAATGCCGAGCTCACCACGGAGCAGCATTTCCGACTGTTGGATGAAATAGCCGAAGCCGGCGCGATGTGGCTGCTTTTTACGGGTGGCGAAATATTTGCGCGCAAGGATTTCCTAGATATTTATCGCTACGCCAAAGGGAAGGGCTTTCTGATCACGCTCTTCACGAATGGGATTCTGATCGACGAAAAGATTGCCGATGTGCTCGCGGAGTACCGGCCCTTTTCGATTGAGATCACTTTGTATGGCTACACGGCGGAGTCCTACGAGGCGCTCACGCGAAAGCCTGGCTCCTATGCTCGCTGTGTGAAGGCAATTCATTTGCTGTTGGAGCGGAAGCTGCCATTGAAGTTGAAGACGGTGGCCGTCACGCGGAATCGCGGAGAGATCCCGCTGATGCGGCGCTGGGCCGAAGAGTTGGGCGTGCCGTTTAAATTCGATGGCCTGATCAATCCCCGCATCGATTGTTCTTCGAGCCCGCTTGCCGTGCGGCTTGAGCCTCGTGATTTGGTGGAGATGGATTTGGACGATCCTGCGCGCGTGGCCGCCTGGAAGGACTATTTTGCACGGGCTGCCGCACCAGCTGGGGACACCAACAACATGTATCACTGCGGAGCCGGGGTGCGTTCGTTCGCGGTCGACCCGCACGGGAACCTCGAAATGTGCGTGCTTTCCACCAAGGAAACACTCTTCCTGAAGTCCGGGGAGTTTCGTCAAGGCTGGACGGCCTTCCTACGCGGGAAGCGCGAACGCCAGCGCACCCGCACTACCAAATGCACGAATTGTACGCTGAAGAACATCTGCGGCATGTGTCCCGCCCAGGGCGAGCTGGATTCCGGAGATCCGGAAGAGCCCGTCGCTTTCTTGTGTGAGACAGCCCATTTGCGCGCCCATGCTATTGGTCACGCGGTGGCGCCCCACGGGGATTGCGAGTATTGCGTGGGCGGTGCCGAACACGAAAAGTTGCTTGAAAATACCAAGCTGCTTGCTGAACGCCACCCCTCCAAGCTACCGACCTACAGGCCAATCCTCAAGCAACGCACGAGCCGGGCGCTGCCCGTGATGCAGCGGAGTTGAGCAGGGTGCGCGATATATTGTACATTTGGAGTTCAAAGTGACTGACGAAAACGATCCCGTACCACCTAAGCTGAAGCCGAAGCGCCGCTACATTTCGCCCCTGGTTACCGCCGTACCCCTTCGGCCGGAGGAAGCCGTGCTCGGGGCATGCAAAATGGCTGGGATCAGTGGCCCCGCGGCAGACGATTGCACCACGGGCGGCTGCATGACGTCAGGGAGTTAGCTGGGGTTCGCATGCTGCAAGAGTGGGAGCCAACACCGCCGTCCCGCGCGCGCGGCGCTGAATCTTCGGTGGGGCTGCGCATCGGCGGGATAACACTTGGATTTGTGCATGCGGGGGATTCCTCGATCATCATGCCGAGCGCTTTTTCTGACTTCCAAACGGATGAAAAAGCTGATCTCAATTTGCAGGTGCGTCGGGTTTCGGTGATGCCATCGGCGCCTGCTTCACCACCGATCTTCGATTCGGGTGGGAGTTGGAAGCTGTTCCGCGAGCCCCAGGGTAGCTTGATGTTTTCCTGCCACTCGCCTCGTTTTGGGCAAGCGCCGTATCAAGTGGCCCGCGTGAACGCGGCACTCACCGAAGGCGAAGTGCTGTTGGATGAAATGCGCTTTCCGCGCGATAAGCCGATAGCGGGCCTCGAGTACCCGCTCGGGGAGCTCTTACTCGAACATCTCTTGTGCTCGCGTGAGGGCATCGAAATCCACGCTTCGGGCGTGATGACAGAGGACGGGCGCGGTTATATCTTCACGGCCCAGTCCGGCGGCGGGAAGACCACCATCTCGAGGCTTTGGCAAGATGTCGCCAAGGTTCGGGTCTTGAGTGATGATCGGCTGGTGCTTCGTTTCCACGAAGGCCAAGTGGTGATGCACGGTACGCCTTGGCACGGCGAAGGAGCCTTCAGTGAGGCGGTGAGCGTGCCGGTGACAGCTCTTTATTTTCTCAAACAGGCGTCGCAGCACGAAGTCTGTCGTGTCGAGAATTCCCATGCCGTTGCCCGGCTGCTCTCAACGAGCTTCATTCCGTTCTACGACAAGGGCTTGATGGCGGCCTGCCTGGAAACCCTGGAACGCGTGGTGTGCGGTGTGCCGGTCTATGAGCTTTCCTTCCTGCCGGAACCCAGCGTCGTGGATTTCATCTTGAATCAGTCGATCTAGGCCACAAACCCCGACCGAGCTGCCCGTTTTCTCCCGCTCGATGGAGTGGACTTTTGCCCCGATCCGTCGTTTAAGGGGCCCCCCGCGGATATTTTGGCGCACTTTTGCGCGACCGCCCAAGGCCCACAATGACAGATTCTGCAGCACTGAACGCCCCCGAGGTCTCCCAAGTTCCCACGCACGGCCGGAAAGCCTCCGAAAACGACGAGCAGGGGCGCACCCATGGGATGCCCTTCATTTTCTGGATGTTGGAGCAAAACATCCTGTTCCTTTTGGCAGTGCCGACGGCGGTCGCCGTTCTGGCTTGGTTGCTGACAGGCAGTTGGCTCGTGGCCGCGCTGGCCTGGCTAGCCGTACCGCTCCTCGGTGTGGTGTTCCCACTCGGCGCCTTGGTCTATCGCTCATACTCGCAGTCCCGAGCCCCCGCCGAGGATTGGGGCCAGTACCTCTCCTGGCGTGACGACGCTGAGAATGCTCGCTGGCAGGGCAAACGCATCCCGATGGAGATCTTGTACGAGGCCTACATGGCCGAGAAGCTGGACTTCAAAGAAGACGTGTATGAAGTGCTGCTGAAGCGCAACCGCTTGTTTCGCTTTGCCTTCACCTGGGGCGATGTAAAATTCTATTTCAGGGAATTTTTGGGTCAAAACGTGACCCATTCGCTCAAATCCGACGAGAGCGATATCGCGCACGTCTACAATCGGGGCAATGATTTCTACAATTGGTTCCTAGGCGAATCGATGACATACACGAGCGGCATCTTCAATGATCCAAGTGAATCATTGGAAACAGCCCAGGAGCGAAAGCTCGAAACTGTCTGCCGCTACGTACAAATGAAGCCCGGTGATCGCCATCTGGATATCGGCTGTGGTTGGGGCCCCCTCATCACCCACGCCGCTAAAAACCACGGTTCTCACAGCACCGGCATCACGCTCGCCCAAGAGCAAGCTGACTGGGCCAATGAGCGCGCCAAAAAAGCCGGCGTGAGCGACCGCGTTCGCGTCATCGTGGACGACTATCGCAATCTTCCCGCCACCAAGTTTGACAAGATCACCTGCCTGGAAATGGCCGAACACGTCGGTATCAAGAATTTCCAGCAATTCCTGCTGCAAGTGCGCAGCATGTTGGAAGATGATGGCATCTTCTACCTGCAGATAGCCGGCCTCCGCCGCCCCTGGCACTACGAAGACCTCGTGTGGGGGCTGTTCATGGCGAAGTACATCTTCCCCGGCGCCGATGCGAGCTGCCCACTGGGCTTTGTGGTCTCCCAAGCCGAGCGCGCTGGCTTCGAAGTGCACCGCGTCGAAAATTGCGGCGTGCATTATTCGATCACGATCCATAAGTGGTACGAAAACTGGAAGAAGAATGAGGCCGCCATCGTCGCCAAGTACGGCCAACGCTGGTTCCGCATGTGGATGGTATTCCTCGGCTGGTC
>JBBSBI010000110.1:0-17458 GCA_038251425.1 Polyangiales bacterium | reverse complement strand
GCCCCCTCTTCCTGAGCCCCCTCTTCCTGAGCCCCCTCTTCCTGAGCCCCCTCTTCCTGAGCCCCCTCTTCCTGAGGCCCCAGCTCTGTCACCCCCCAGCCTGTCATCCCCCAGCACTCCACCACGACCGAGTGTTCCCCCGCGGCCCAGCGCTCCACCACGCCCTAACGCTCCGCCACGACCGAGCGCGCCTTCCCACTCGAAACCTGCCAATCCTGCGCCAACCCCCGGCAACGACACCCCAGGCCAGCTCACCAGTCCTAGCAGCGGCTCCAACGTGAACCCAGAAGCCTCCGACGCTTAATCTCGCCCGTTCGATTTCGCCGAAACCTTCGTATCCGATCTTGAGAAACCTGTGACCGACACAACCGAGGCACCCGCAGAAAAAGAAGCCGAGCACGACGAAGGCGCGATGACGATCTGGGAGCACCTGGATGAGCTCCGCAGCCGATTGGTCAAGGCGCTGCTCGCCGCGGTGGTTGGCGCTGGCATCGGTTGGTATTTACGGAAAACCATTTTCCTGTTCTTGGCCCAACCATTGAGAGAGGCTTGGGATCCAGCAAAATTTGGCCCGTTTGAACTCAATTTCATGGCGTTGGGCCAAGGCTTTGTCATGTACCTCAAGATCGCGATTTTAGGCGGCTTCGTGATGGCCTTTCCTCTGATTGTCTATCAGATTTGGGCGTTCGTCGCACCTGGCCTCTATAAGAAGGAAAAGAAGTATTCGATCTTGTTCGTGCTCAGTTCCTGCGGCCTGTTCGTGATGGGCAGCTATTTTTCGTGGCGCTTCGCGTTTCCAGTCGCTGCCAGATATCTGCTGAGCTACGGGGGCATAGACCCCGATATGCCTGGGGTAATAATAAAGCCCACGCTAATGATCACCGATTACATCGCCTTCATCACGAAGATGTTGATGGCCTTTGGCATTATCTTCGAGCTGCCGGTTGTGGTGCTATTCTTGTCGGTCGCAGGTCTCATCAACCACACCCACCTGATCAAATTCTTCCGCTATTTTATCGTGATCGCATTCGTGATCGCTGCCATCCTCACGCCACCCGATCCGCTCAGTCAGGTCATGATGGCCGTGCCTTTGATGCTGCTTTATGGGGTTTCGATTGGAGTGGCTTGGATTTTCGGCCGTAAGAAGTCACCGACAAACGATTGACGCGTCGACCCACCGGCTAACCGAACGTCAACACATCGACGCTCGTGTCACCCGGGCGTGTAACGAAGTTACCAACGCGTTCCCAGCCTTCTTCCTTTCGCCCTTATTCATCTGAGAATTGGGTCGTTTCGAGCTGGGTACGATCCTTGCTCAGAGGCCTGCAACTGCATGACACTACACCCCTCGCGCCTTCCCATTCTGTTCGTTGATGATGAAGATCCCGTTCGCCGCGCATTTGAGCGCACCATGCGACAACGCGGCTTCACCGTAACAACTGCGGCAAGCGGACCCGAAGCGCTGCGTGCCGTTCAACTGCAACAGTACCCTGTAGTGGTCACTGATCTGCGCATGCCTGGTATCGACGGCGTCGCACTGATCGAGCGCATCGTTTCTATCTATCCAGACACTTCGTTTGTGGTGGTCACCGGGGTGCCCGAAGTGGACCTCAGGCGGGACCACGGCACGCACCACGGGATCACAGCCATCGTGCCCAAGCCGTGGAATGATGACGAACTAGCGAGCATTGTAGAGCGCGCCTACGACCTCCAACGACAACGCGCTGAGTCGGCTGCGCTTGACGCTGATGTTTATCGAGTCTTGCTGGTCGAGAGTGAAGCTGTGCCCCCTTCGCCCTTAGCGGCTTGCCTGCGTGAAGCGCTCGATGGGCGCCTTCGGCTCACCACAGCCGGCTCCGTACGTGATGCGATTGCCAAGCTCCACGATGCAGAAGTGGATATCATTCTGGCTGATCTCAGCTTGCCTGATGCCGGTGGTCTCGATTGCGTGCGAGCGCTACATCCGGCGTCCCAGGACGCCGCGATTATCATGTTGAGCGATGCTCCTGATGAGGCATTATCACTTGAAGCAATTCGCGTGGGTGCTCAAGAATTCATCGCCAAGGCCGATCTTTCCGCGCGCAATCTTCGCCAATTGATCCGCTTTGCCGTCGAACGGAAAAAGGCTGAACAACGCCTCGCGCACCGAGCGAACTACGATCAGCTAACGGGGCTTGCCAATCGCTCAACGCTACGAAGAAAACTCGTGCAATCCTTAGCTCGGGCCACACGGAGTAACGAAAAGCTTGCTGTGATGTTTCTCGATCTCGACCACTTCAAGTCGATCAATGACGCGTATGGGCACGAAGCGGGCGACAAGTTGTTGCGAGAGGTCAGCGACCGACTCCTAGCTGCCGTCCGCGAGTACGACACCGTCACGCGCCTAGCCGGCGACGAGTTCGCAATCCTGGTTGAAGGCCTAGAAAGTGCCGAAATCCCCGAAGCGCTCGCTCGGCGCATCGTGGCGTCGCTCTCGCGCCCGATCAAGCTGGATGAGGCTGAGCTGTGCGTCACCTCGAGTATTGGGATTGCCAGCTTCCCGGGTGCCGGGGAAACCGCCGATGAACTACTGAAGGCGGCTGATTTTGCCATGTACCTCGCCAAAGAACGCGGCAGGAACACGTTCGTCCGCGTGCAAGAACCCCACGACGCTCAGGTCAAAAAGACACTCAGCCTCGCAGCGCAGCTCCGCGTGGCGACCCAGACTGATCAATTTTGCCTCTATTATCAACCACAAGTGGCGTTACCTTCGTTGGAAGTGGTTGGGCTTGAGGCCTTGTTGCGTTGGCGCCGCGATGATGGCGTGCTCGTTTCTCCCTCTGAGTTTATTCCCGTTCTTGAGGCAAGTGGGCTCATCTTGGAGGCGGGCGCTTGGGTGCTCCACCAAGCCTGTCGCAAGCTCCGGGAGTTGCGCGATGATGGCCAACGCACCTTGCGCATGGCTGTTAATCTGTCGGCAAAACAATTTGAGGCTCAAGGCTTGGTCCAAACGGTCGAAAATGCCCTTCAAACCTACGACATCCCCGGGGCTTGCCTGGAACTTGAGATCACCGAATCCCTCCTGATGCGCGACACCGATCGGACCAATTCAACGCTGGCTGAACTCAAACGGCTCGGAGTACGCATCGCGATTGATGACTTCGGTACGGGGTACTCCTCGCTCGCCTACTTAGACCGATTTGATGTCGACGTGCTCAAGATTGATCAGTCCTTCATTCGCGCGATTTCGCGCGACAATCAGCGAGAATCTGTGGCTGGAGCTATTGTCGGCCTCGGACACCAGTTGGGCTTAGAGGTCGTCGCTGAGGGCATCGAATCCGAAGTTCAGATGCACTACATGATCGCCCAGGGCTGCAACATGGCTCAGGGGTTCCTGTTTGGTCACCCTGAGGAGCATTGGTCAGCGCCGGAACGGTCTTCGGCCATTCTGCCCATTCCGACCCGCCTGTCGTTGGCCGGTTGAACCGCCGTTAGAGCCGCGCGGGCCAGTGCCTCGTTCGGAGCCGGAAGCTTCACTTTTCTGGAAAGCGCCCGGGCTACCGCCCGCTACCGGGATCTTTTTCTGGGTGAGCTTTTCGATCGCGTGCAAACACCCAAGCTCTGAATTGTCGCAGAAAGCGATGGCTTTGCCTTGCCCGCCCGCCCGTGCGGTACGCCCGATGCGATGCACATAGCTCTCGGGAACATTAGGCAGCTCGTAGTTCACAACCAGTGAGACATCTTGGACGTCGATGCCGCGGGCAGCGATGTCGGTCGCAACCAGCACCAGATTCGAGCCCTCACGAAACTCATTCAGGGCGCGTACGCGCGCGCTCTGCGACTTGTTGCCATGGATGGCGGCAGCCTGAATTCCCGCCTTCTCCAGCTGACTCGCGATACGGTTCGCTCCGTGTTTCGTCCGCGAGAAAATCAGCGTTCTCCCAGGGATCTCGGTCTTCAACACCTGCTCCAACAGAGCTCGCTTCTCAGTCTGCGACACGAAGTAGACCGATTCAGAAATACCCTCGGCGGTGGTCCCTTGGGGCGCCACGGAAACGCGCACCGGATCGCGCAAGAAACGAGCTGAAAGCTCAACAATCGGGGCTGGCAGTGTTGCCGAAAATAGCAGGGTTTGGCGGTTGGTGGGGACTTCCGAGAGGATCCGACGCACGTCGTGAATGAAGCCCATGTCGAGCATGGTGTCCGCTTCATCCAGGACGAGCATCTCAACGTTGCGCAAAGAAACGACTTTTTGCCGCACCAGATCGAGCAATCTTCCCGGCGTTGCGATGAGCACATCCGGGCGCAAGCGCAGCTGCTCTTCTTGCCGCTTCTGGCTAACTCCACCGTAAACGACGGTGTTGCCAAGCTTCAAATTCCGGCCATAGCCCGTGGCGCGCTCCGCTATCTGAAGCGCGAGCTCACGCGTCGGAGTCACTACGAGTGCTCGGACCGTCCCTTTGGGGGCACCCAACCGTTCCAAGATCGGCAGCATGAAAGCGGCTGTTTTGCCGGTACCCGTCTGCGCCGAACCGAGAAGATCACGGCCCTCAAGAATCGTCGGAATGCACTGCCGTTGAATCGGCGTGGGGGTTTCGTAACCCTCTTCGCTGAGCGCAGCGACAAGTGCCGAAGACAACCCAAGCTCAGCAAATGCGCTGGCATCGCTCGACCGCGTGGGCCTCCTCGGCGTGAGCGCGGGTGCGGGCGCCATTGCAGGACGCGGGCGCTGCTCAGCAACGAGTGGCTTCCCCTGAAATGCCCTTGGGCTCGCATCCCCGGCGAAATCGTCCCGCCGATTGCTAGCGCCGGCGAAGTTGTCCCTGCGCCCACCACCACCACCGCCACCTTGCGCAGTATTGCCCCTGTGACCTGCGCCTCCCACAAAACTGTCATTGCGAGCGCCTCCGCCACCAAAATTGCCGCTGCGACCACCGCTTTCCCCCAAATTGCCGCTGCGAGGACCGCTTCCGCCAAAGTCATCCCGCCGACTGCCAAGAGGGCTAGGGCCTGAGCGCTCCCGCTCGCCAGCAATATTCGGGCGCGATGGGCTGGTGTTGGCTCGCGATGGGCTGGTGTTGGGCCACGATGGGCTGGTGTTGGGCCGCGATGTACCCCCCGCATTACTTGGAGCACGCCGTTCAGATTGGAATTTCTCAGGCTTCTTTGGCAACAGCGTCATTGGATTTAACTCACTCTAACCTTCGCGGGCGTACGGTTCGTTGTTCAGGATGGTCATAGCGCGATACAGCTGTTCCAACAAAACAATTCTTGCCAGACGATGCGGTAGCGTTAGCTTGGAAAGGCTCAATCGATAATTCGCGCGCGCACTCAGTTCTTTTGGGATCCCCTCCGCGCCCCCGATCACAAACGCCAAGATCCCTTTGCCTTGAGCGCTCCACGTCCCCACCTTGCGTGCTAACTCCGAACTCGAAAGAGTCTCCCCTTCAACCTCGAGTGCCACAATCTGGGCGGATTCGGGGATGGCGCGCTCAAGCTTCTCCCGAGAAACCACCTCTTTTTCTTCCACGCGGCAATAGCGCAGAAGCCTTGCCCCGTAGTCATCGGCGAGGGCCCGATAGGCTGGCTCCTTGAGCTTACCTTCCGCAACAATGACGATTTTCATGTGAGTGGCACGTGCCACTTACGGCGCGCTCGGTTCTTTTGGTCCTAAGTTTAGCGCTTAGCCCCTGAACCCGAGTCGGGTGGGGTTTCCGGGACGGGTACCCGGCGCGCATCCATCCAAAGCCCGCCAAGATCGTAGAGAGCGCGCTCCTCGTCCAAGAACACGTGCACCACAACATCAACGAAGTCGATCAGCACCCAATGCGCTTTTGGCAAGCCTTCAATCGAAATAGCGTTCGTACCACTCTTGGCTAAGCGCTCATCGACCTCACCTGCAATCGCTGAAACCTGCCGAGAACTCTGGCCCGTCATGATCACCAGAAAATCGGCATAATCTACCTTGCCAGTCACATCGATGATCTCGATGTCTAACGCCTGTTTTTCGAGCCCCGCTTCTGCCGCGAGCAGCGCCAGCTTGCGCGCATCCTCGCTTGGCATTTGCCGAGGCATACCCTTTCGCAGGGTTGAATCTTTCCTTACCGGCGCCTTGATTTTCATTGATTAAACCCGAACCTGGCCTGAGCCATACACGACCCATTTCTCTGCGGTCAAACTCTCAAGGCCCATGGGGCCATACGCGTGCAACTTGGACGTGCTGATGCCAATTTCAGCACCTAATCCGAGCTGCCCACCATCATTAAAACGCGTTGAGGCGTTCACCAGCACACAGCTCGCGTCGACTTCATTCACCCAGCGTTCCGCGTTGGCGTAGCTCTCGGTGCAGATGCTCTCCGTGTGATTGGAGCCGTAACGAGCGATGTGCGCGAGCGCCTCATCCAGGTCACGAACAACACGCACTGCCAAGATCTTGGCCAGAAATTCCGCTCCAAAATCGGCTTCGCTGGCGACCCGAGCCAACGGCAAGAGCTTCACGGTTTTCTCGCAGCCGCGCACTTCGACTTCTGCAGCTTGGAGTGCCGTCCAAAGCTTAGGCAAGAGTGCTGCCGCGGCGTCTTCGTGTACCAACAGGCACTCGAGGGCATTGCACACACCCGGCCGTTGCACCTTTGAATTCAGAACGAGAGGCACCGCCTTTTCCGGATCAGCGCTCGCATCCAGGAACATGTGGCAAATGCCCTGGTAATGCTTCACCACGGGCACGCGAGCATGCTCCGCGACAAACCGGATTAAACCCTCACCTCCACGTGGAATCGCGAGATCCACCAAATCACTCAATGAGAGCAGCTCCTTGATGCCTTCCCGATCCGTGGCCGGAATGATCTGAACCGCATCGTTGGGGAGCCCGCTGGCAGTCAACGCTTCGCCGATCAAGCGCCCGAGGAGTTGATTCGTCTCTTCGGCTTCTTTGCCTCCGCGCAGCAGCACGGCATTTCCGGACTTCAAGCAGAGCGCGGCTGCGTCCACCGTCACGTTCGGGCGTGCTTCGTAGATCATCGCGATCACCCCGAGAGGCAAACGCTGCTTACCTGCTAAAAGGCCGTTATCCAACCTCCGCGCTTCGCTGCGCGAACCCACCGGATCAGGGAGAGATACAATGTATTCAACGCCCTTTGCCGTCACCTCAACCTCGGCTGGGCCCAACGTGAGGCGCTGCAAGAGCGCTTCACCCAAACCTGAAGCTCGAGCTTTGTCCAAATCTCTTTGATTCGTTTGCGCGATCTCCACCACGTTCGCGCGCAATTTCGCGGCGATCGCCAGGAGTGCGACGTCTTTAACGGCACGCCGGAGCGGCGCGATTTTTCTCGCAGCAAGGCGAGCAAGTTCAGCTTGCTTTCGAACGGAACTCACAAACGGTTCTTTTTCAGGCTCAGTGTGCTTCATTGGCGGAGGGCGCTCTCGACTTAGTGTACTCAGCGCCCACGCGCAACGCTTGTATTTCCTACGGACGGGATCGACTTTTACCGGGATTTATCAGTTGAAACAGCGCCGCCGGCGCCGGCTGCTGCCCCAGCGGGTGGCTCGTGGATAACGGCCTCGTTCAGGTTTGCGAAGGGATCGGCGGGGGCATTCATGACCGGTGCTGCTGGAATGGAGGGGCGAATGTATTCCGGTGGGGGGCCCGAGGGACGAGGCGGACGCTCGCAACTGGTGAGCAGCGCTGTCGCAACGAAGCCCAACGCACTCAGAGAACCGGCCAATCTAGCGAGAAACATCACAGCAACTCATTCCTTCCGCCCGCGTCACTTCAGGCTACCCAACGCTCCGCGTCAACCGAACCCAACGTCTCTAAAAGTCCGAAGCGAGGCGAGTAGCCCAGCTGCCGGCGCGCCAAAGAATCATCCACCATGCACACATAGCGAATGAAATCGAGTTCCGGCTGAGGAAAGCTGCTCATTTTTGCCTTAAATGGCCCATCCAACGTGAGCTTGGCCAGCGCGTGGGGCAGGCTCACACGGGCTCGCCCGAGCAGCTTCAATGCCTGGGAGAGCGGCACTGCTGGGGGGCCACCCAGGTTGAAGATGCCTCGAACGTTTGGTTTGAGCGCCGCGACGATGGCCTGGTCGACATCCTCTTCGCTTCCCCTCGAAAGGCCGCTCATCCACGCCTACAACCTCGCAGATGCGATGCAGGTGGCGTGCAACCAGGCGGCCTAGGTGCCCACACGCCCCAGTCAGAATCACCTTCGTCACTGTCGACGGCGACACAGTCAGCGAAATATCCCTTTTCGCTGCTTGAGTGTTTCATTCAGTAGATTCTGGATCTCCTCGCGCACGAGCCAAACTTTGTGCTCAAGTGAGGCCCTGTTGTCGCCCGCGCTTTCATTAAAGTACATCGGCTCACCGAACGTGATGTGGTATTTCGTTGGGAGCGGGAGCTGCCCCCCTGGGACGAACATCTGCGGAATGATTGGCAATGATTCAAGCCCGAATGCCTTGGCTGCCCACTTCAGATTACCCACGTTCACGTATTGTTCCTCGGCACCCACGATCGCCACCGGCACGATCGGAGTGTCCGTTTCCAGGGCGAGCCGCATGAAGCCCCGGGAGAATTCTTGCAATTGATAACGTTGTGAAAAAGGCTTGTTGATGCCGCGCATGCCCTCAGGAAAGACGAGAACCGTCTCGCCCATGCGCAGCAAACGCCGCGCATTTTCAGGCAAACCAGGCACCTGGCCGATCCGACTGAACAGCGTCGAAACGAACGGTAGCCCAAACGCCCACTTGTCCACCAAAGCGCGTGTCACCCGCGGTGGCTCAGCGTCTAAGAATAGTGCCGCCGCGAGTACCGCGCCATCCCAAGGCAGCTGACCTGAATGATTGGCAACAATGAGCAGACGCCCTTCCGGTAGCCGTTCGAGCCCCTGACATTCCGTCCGGAAGTAGAAGCGGTGAAAGAATGCCGCAACCTTAACAACGCGCGCGGCTGTTTCTGGGTTCAGACCAAACGGATCCCCACCGACCGCATAGCGATCCCGGAGCATCTGAGCGCGCCGCTCGTAGTCATGACCTAATAATCGCACGCTCAATTCGCGGCGCGAACGTTCCACAAGCGCCAGCGCCTGCCCCGCAAGCGGCAGCAGACGCGTCTCTGCAACCTGGGAGAGACGAGCAAGGGCGGTCAGAGGATTCATACCGTAGACGGTTCCGGGCGAACGGGAACCGGGCGCGAAGGTTGCGACAGCTATGGCGGGTTGGCAACTTGTGATGCTCGTGGCAAACACTCGTTGTGTGATCATTCCGCCCCCGCTAAAGCCCGGCGACCGCGTGCGCGTGATCGCGCCGTCGAGCCCATTCGACCGGGCGTTGGTGTTTCGGGGGCTTGGCTTTCTTTCCGAGCGTTTTGAGGTCGTCTTCGAGCCGGGGATATTTGATCGCCAGGGTTATTTGGCTGGCACCGACGAGCGACGCCTGGCTGAGCTCAACCACGCGCTCCGAGACCCGGAGACGAACGCCATCATCGCCGCCCGCGGTGGGTACGGTGCGTCGAGGCTCAGCTTTCGGGCCGATTTTTCCGCACTGCGCGTTCGTCCCAAGTGGCTCGTCGGTTTCTCGGACTTCACCGCCCTGCATGTCGAGGCAGCTCGCGTGGGCGTGATGTCCTTGCATGCTCACAATGTTGCGGGTCTGGGTCGGGCACACAGGCGGGTCTGGGACCCTTGGCTAGCCGCCCTCGAAGCACCGGAGCAGCTCCGTAGGTATGTCGGGAGCGAAGTTATCGTCAGCGGACGAGCTTCTGGGACACTCACAGGAGGGAACCTGAGCGTGTGGTTTGCAGCGTGGGCTGCCGGGCGGGTGCATCTCCCAGAAGGCTACATATTGATGTTGGAAGACATCGGAGAGGCCAGCTATCGCCTCGATCGCATGCTGATGGCGCTCCTCGCTGCCGGTGTTTTTGATCGATGTGCCGCACTCGCATTCGGCGATTTCACCGACTGCTCACCCGGGAAGTTCGGCGTTCCTGTGCTGAAAATGCTTCACCATTGCTTGGGCCACCTCAGATTACCGATTTTGGGAGGGCTCCCGTTGGGTCACGGCCTAAAGAATGAGCCGTTGTTACTCGGTGCGCACGCCACGCTTGATACCCAAACACTCACAATGACGGTTCAGCCGAAAGGCTAATAGCTCCGCAGTGAGGCTAGGTTGCCGGGCCTTCGAGCAACTCTTCATCATCAAGGTCCATCGCGTCCTCATCGGGATCCTCAACAACAATCGCACGCGCGGGGGGTGGCTCAGCTGATGGCCGACGTGGAGGTGGAGGCGGAGCGTTTGAAACTCGGCTATTAGGAGGCCGTGGCGGTGGGGAAAGCCGGCGTGGAGGTAGCACCGCCGGTTCCTCGCCTTCATCAATATCAATTTCGATTTCTTCGGAGCTGAGAGCGGGTGCTCGTGCAACAGCGGCTGCAGCGGCTCCACCAGCAGCGAGCTGGCTCGCGACGGCCTCCCTCACGCTTGCCTCCACACTCTCATCGCCTCCCGGGCCGAGATCAGCATTCGACGCCAGATCGATCTCAATACGACTGTCGAGGTTCGGAGCTGAAGCTGGCACTTCAATGCGTCGAAAAATCGCCGAAAGTTCGTCTGCCAGCCCGTCGCCATCGATCCCCTCTTCTGGAGTGAAGGGCGCCGACACATGAACGGATGCGTCTTCGTTGGCAGGCTCGATTTCAAAGGGCAGCAATAAGGGTTCGGTAGCGAGGGGCTCGGAGGCCATCTCAGCGGGGGTACTTTCGCTGGTCTCTGCCACTGCCGGCGCTTGGGCTTCCGCTGGCGCTTGGGCTTCCGCTGGCGCTTCGGCTTCCGCTGGCGCTTCGGCTTCCGCTGGCGCTTCGGCTTCCGCTGGCGCTTCGGCTTCCGCTGGCGCTTCCGCCCTTTGCAGCTCCGGGACGACCGCTGATACCAGAAGCGGCGGAGCCGTGTCGAACTCGTCGTCCTTCATCGCTTCGGCTGACGCAGGGTTCAACATATTGCGTTTCGCTCGTTCGAGCCCCGCAATCGCCTCAGGATCATTTGGGATCAGGCGCAACACGCGGCGCCACGCGTCAGCGGCTTCTCGTGGATCCGCAAGCTTGGACTCCCAGAGATTCGCAACTTTCCGCGACAGCAGAGCGCGCTGCTCCTTATCTTTGGTACGGAGCACTAAATCTTCATAAAGATGCACCAATCCTGCATGATCATGGGTGTCGTGATAAAGATGGATCAGTTGGTCAGAGACTTCTTGATCTCCAGGTGCGAGTTCATGCAGGCGTTTGAGGTCGGCGCCCGCACCCGCAACGTCGTCAAGCTCCGTGCGGCGAAGCTTCGCTCGATTAGCCAAGAGGAGTCGCACGTGGGGGCCATCAAATACTTCCTGAAGCGCACGCTCCAAAACTGCCTCCGCCTGCTTCAAGTCTCCAAGCTCTCGCGCCAGAGCTATCACACCCGATATCCGTTCGTCGTCGACGTGCGAAATCAGAGCGTCACCCATCCAGGTAAACGCCTGCGCGTTGTCTTTGAGCTCTGATGCCGCCAGCGACGCGGCCCGAGCCAAAAAGCGTGACCTCATCCGGCCACCATCGCGTGCCGACTGACCTGCAGAGGACAGCACCTGAGCTAGGAGGTTGACCAAGGCGTGGCCACCCGCTCCCCGATCACTCTCCGTAGCGCTGCTCACGAGAAGTTCCAATCCTTGATCGTCGAGGGGCGCGCCCAAGGCAATCTCGAAGAACTGCTGGGCACGCGGCAGCTGCCCATGTTGCGCTGCAACCCCGGCCGCGCGCGCGAGGGCCCTCAATTTGTCCCCGGGATCTTTGCAGCGCATCACCTGATGCTCATACAGATCCACCGTTTGCTCCGGCGATTCAGTGTATTCCGAAAGACGCTCCAACAGCGGTTCAACGTCGTTGGGCGCCATGCTTGCGAGCCCACCTTCGCCGTGTTCCAAGCACTGATCCACGGGAACCCCTGCAGCTCGAAGAACGCCCGCTTGCCGCACCGTTTCTTCGGCACGCAAGGGACCGCTCAGCTCGCGCACGAGAAACTGCTGAGCCAGCTGCAACGCGCCGAGCTGCTGCCCCTTCGCCGCCAGCTCTTCCAGTTTGGAGGCGATGCTCAACGTAGCACCCCCTGAACGCACGAGATCCTCAGCCACACCCAACAAAGCTTCTGTTTTTTCGGCCTTTAGGAAACGTTCAAAGGCACCCCGCAGCGCCTCCTGACGCGCCCCACTGGGCGCTGCACCACGGTACCAGTCTAACAACGCCTGCGCAACACCGGGCTCTCTCCCAAGCTTATCACCAAGGGCAATGTATTCGGCACGACAGGCTGCATCGCCTGCATCAGCCAATTTTTTCAACGCTGAGAGTGCCTCATCCGGCCGCGCTAGGTGTTCGTTCAGAATCTCAGCGCGGCGCCGAGTCATCTGACTGATCTCTTCATCATCCCCCTCGACCTCAATGAGCTCGATCATGTATTCGGCGAGAGCATTCCAATCACCGAGTGCTTCGGAAAGCGTCGCCAAGCGCTGAATGGCGCTAAAATCCTCCGCGTCGAGCTGGCGTACCAATCCAAGGATCCGGACCGCCTCCTTCGGCAATTTAAGGGTGTCTTCGTACAGATCGGCGAGCTGATTGGCTATCTGGAGCTTGGGCTCGGCAGCTGCGATAAGAGGTAACAAGCGCTCAAGAGTCTTCGCCAACCCCGCATGATCCTGCTCGGCTGTCTTCAGGCCCGCAATGCGTTGAAGGGCTTCTTGGTTCGTGGAATCGAACTGATTGAGGATGAGCTCATAGCGCTCAGTCGCACCCGCTGGATCTGCAAGCTGGTCGCCCAGAATGGCTCCTTCACGGAGCATGAGCGCGGTTTTCTGCGCGATATCGGGCTGAACAGCGACCTGCCGATGCAGGTATTGAGCCGCCTCGGCCCAGTTGCCCTGTTCGATTTCGTCGTTAGCCAGCTGCTCAAGAACGCCAAGGTCCTCGGCATCCTCAAGAATCAAGCCCAGCGTATCGCGTGAACCTTCCACGTCCTTGAGCTCAACCCGCTGAACGGCTGCAGCCTGCTTTCGCAGATTTATCTTGAGATCGAGATCGACCACCGAATCGGCGCGTTGCAAAAGTACCGTTACGATGTCCTCAAGCCTGTTATCCGTGCGGTAGGCGGCCTCAAGCTCCGCCGCTGGCTCTGTCGCTTGAGGGTCCAGCTCCACGGCTCTTTCCAACCGCAGCAAGCTTTCATCGCGATCGCCAGCCTTCAGTAGATATCCAGCTTCCGTGGCCAAGAGCGCGGCTTGCAGAGTGGGCGATGTTGCCTTTTCGAGCCGAGCCTCCACGCAGGTCGCCGCCTGGTTCCAGGCCTGCGCGCGGACGTAGCACGCCTCGGCAGCCTGGTAGTGGGTGAGATCAGCTGAAATAGATCCTGCCTCCGTGAAGGCATCCCCAGCAGCTTCCGCGTCTCCAAGCTCATCGCGCAGCGTGCCGAGCTTGGCGAAAAGTGCTGCTCGAGCCTTTTCGTTCTCAACCGTTCCGACCATTTCGGTGATCGCCTGAGCCGCTAAATCAGCCCGTTTTGCAGCAGCGAAGTGCCGCAAGGCAGTCTGAATCGCCGTGTCGTCATCCGGCGCAAGTGTCGCGATGCGAGCCCAGACAGTCCCAGCAGCCGTTGTATCGCCGCGTTTTTCTTCGTGGATCTTGGCAGCTTTCTTTTCAACCACCAGCCGTTCTTCAAGATCGGTGATCAGCTCAGCGCGTTGCTCCAAGAGCGACGCAAGGTCATCCCAGCGGGCGCCTTTTTCCAGCAAGAGCGCGAGCTGCGTGGAGGCCTGTTCGTCTTCTGGCGCGAGTACGGATACTTGTTGCCACGCCCAAACGGCGGTCTCCAGATCCTTCAGTTGCGTTTCACTGAGCGCCGCCACCTCTCGCAACCATTCGAGCCGAGTGTGGGCTTCAACGCGTGTGCCACGCGACGCATTCACGAGCATCTCCCGCAACTCTTTAAATTTGCGCGTTTGCCTCAAATAGTTCTGCAAAAACGTAATAGCTTCAGCGTTGGCGGGGTCATGTTGGAGCACGTTTTGATACGAGGCTGCGGCATCATGCTTTCGCGCCTTACGCGCCAGAGCTTGCCCTTCTCCTAATAACCGCAGCACCACCGATTGCTCCCGCGAGTCCGGTTCGGGTGCACGCGCGACGACGGAAGTCTCGGCACGCTTTGCGGCGGGGGCTGGCTCACTCAGGTGCCCGGTTCCAATCGCTTTCGCTGCAAAGTTAGCGCGACCTTCAGCCAAACTGGCGTCAGTCGCCGCTTGGCCCAAAACCCGCGTTACGAAGGCCTGGGCTTCCTCTGACATCAGCCCCTCGGGATTCACCCGAAGGTATTCAGCCACACGTGGCGCGACGTCTTCGTCTTGCCCGAGCTCCGCTCCGTAATACATCACCAGCTGTGCGGCGCGTTCGTGTTCGGGTGCAAGCTCAAGAGCGCAGGCCGAATACGAATAGCCGTGTTCCCCCGGGAATTCCTCGGCCAACTCGACAAATAGCTGAACGGCTTCGGCCCGCTCGGTCGCCGAAACCGGCTGCTCCAGTTGAACACGCTCTAAGATGATCGCGCCGAGCTGCTGTTTCAAACTGGCGTCGTTCCCGCCCTCAATGGACCGCGCCTCCCTGAGCGCTTGGGCAGCCGCAGGCAATTCCCCCATTTCGCGCCGAACCTCTGCTTCTTCGAGGTAAAGCGCCACCTTTCGCTCTGGGTCCGAGAGGAGCCGTTGTTCCTTCTCGTAGTAAGGGAGCGCGTCGCGGGCGCGATTGTCAGCCCGATAAAGCTCGCGCAGTGTCGATATTGTGGAAAGGCTTTGATCGTTGAATTCGATCGCGCGCCGATAATTCTCGATAGCTTTCGGTTGCTGTGCGAGCGGGGCTTCCCGCCACAATCGGCCCAATTCTCGGTGAATCGCGGCGGCCATGGGCTTGAGGGCTGCGTCTTCGGCTGCCAAGGGGTCGAGAGCTTTTGCGCGGCGCTCCAAGAGAGCGCAAAGTGCCTTCACATCACCCTTCTCGCGGTACATCTCGGCAAGCCGATCGGAGGCGGCATCCTGGGTGGGGTCGCGATCCACAGCTTTCATGAGGGCGCGGGCCGCCGCAGGCGCATTGTCGAGCGAGGTCGACCAGACACTTGCGGCTTCCGTGTACCAATGGCTGGCGATCGCACCCTCCGTGCTCTTTCCAGCGACGGTTTCCAAGAACTCGGCGTAGCGCTTGGGGTCGAGGGTCCCTATCTCGTAGGCCTGCGCCAGCGCCTCCCCGTCGTGGGGGTCACTCACCAAGCGAACTACTAGTGCATCAAGCGAAACCTGGTCCATCCCAGGTGGAAGCTAGCATTTGGGGCCAACACACAGCAATAAAGCAATTTTGACACCACCGTAACCGGCTGATTGACCGACAATTGCGTTCACACTAAAAGCTGGTCGGCAGCTGCGAAGACTTTTGATAGACTTCGCGCCCCATGACAACCGCCCCCCAAATGGGAAGCCCGAGGCCGCAGACAAGCGCCGGCACCCTGCGAGCACGGCTCTCAAGTGCACCCGCGTCCACACCCGCGTTCGACTTTCGCGAAGCTCTGGGCCTCATTGTTCCCCTGTGCGTCGAATTGGCGGAGCTGCACAGGCAAGGACAAACCCTGCATGTGCATCCCTCGAGCCTACGGCTTCTCGGCGGTTTGCTAGCTGTCGCGCCTGACCTTTCCCAAACGCTCCCCTCGAATCCGCATGACTTGGCGTGTTTGTCGCCGGAGAGTCGGCACGGCACCAGAGGCGGATCCCGCGCGAGCATCTACTCGATTGGAGCCATCCTTTACGAGTTGATTACAGGCAAAAGCGTTGGCCCTGGCATGTTGAGACCCAGTGAGGTCGTTGAGGGCTTGCCTGCAGCGCTGGAGCTCATTCTCAGCAAGGCGTTGGTCGCTGACCCAACCCATCGCCCCGACGATTTGAACGCCCTGGCCCAAGCGCTTCACGAGTTGGCTCCGAGGCACAGCATGACGCCGCCGCTTGCGGACGTGACCCACCTCGATCACGACGACAATTTGGACGTGGACGTATCGCTCTCCATGCTGCCACCGATCCCCAAGACCCCCAAGGCGGTCGGCTCGAGCCCCTTCGAGATGCAAGTGCAAGTGCAAGAACCAGCGCGCCCTGCACGGCCACGGATGGATGACGCATCCAACGAGCTTTTGTCCCTAAAAGCCCGGCTCGAGGCCGATCAGCGGCCACGCTACGTGATTGCCAAAGATGGAATGGATCACGGACCCTTCAGCGCCGTGGAACTCCTGCAGCAAATTGCGACCCACACGTTTGTCGAAGAAGATGTGCTCCGCGATACGCTCGGTGGCGACGAACACTTGATCAAAGACTGGGAGGAGTTTGCTCCTTTCGCTGATCACGCTCGCCGTCATCGCGATATCAAGGCCGAGAAAGAAGCCATTCAGCGTGTGGTGGTTCAAGAGGGGCGCAGCACCCGGGGCAAGGCGTTTCTGGGTGTCGCCGCACTTGCCGCTCTCTTGGTGGCTGCTGGCGGGTGGTTTCTCACAGCACGCGGGCAAAAGAACGACTCGATCATGGTGCAGGAAGCTAGCCAATCGAGCGTCGAAACGAATGAGGGGCTCACCGGCAAGAAAGCAGGTTCCGGGAAACGCGGCCGCGTGGTGGGCAGCCAGGGAGGTATCCCCATTTTGGGTGGGGGAATGAGCTGCGAAGGCGCGCAAGCTGCGTACGTGGAAGAGATGTCGATTGGTGGGCCTAAGGGCCAAGCGGACCTCACCGCAGGGCAATATGGCTCGATCCTCAACAGTGGGAGTTACTTCTCGCACTGCGGCATTCCTGATTCCATGAAGCTCAGCATCTGTGCCGCCGTGCAGAACGGGCGCGCCGTTGGCGTCTCGATCACCACTTCGCCGAGGGACGCCGGCAAGTCCAGCTGCGTTGCGTCAGCTGTTCGAAGGCTTTCTTTTCCGAGCCATCCTAAGCTCGACGTGACCCGCACCAGCTTTTAGAAACTTCGGGCCTTTGTTCAGATGTTAATCGGAATTTGTCAAAGACGCGGGGCAAGGCTTGCTGGCTTGCTGTTGGGCCTGAGCCTGATTGGCTGTGAAGGACGAGTGGCGGGAGGGTTAGAGGAAGCGGACGCCAACCAGGCGCTCTCACATCTGCAAGAACATGGCGTGGTTGCCAGGAAAGAGCCAGATCCTGACGCTGAAGGGTATTTTCGGCTTTCGGTCAGTTCGGATGAAGCAACCAGCGCCGCCCAGATTCTCGCACAGGCAGGATTCCCACATCGGCGCCCACCGGGAGTGCTTGAAGCGCTTGGGGAAGGTTCGATCATCCCCTCTCGCGAGACGGAGCGCGCCAAATGGCTGGCCGGGATTGCCGGAGAGCTAGAGCGCTCGCTCTCGGGGGTTGGAGGGGTGCTGACGGCGCGAGTGCACCT
>JBBSBI010000109.1:0-17645 GCA_038251425.1 Polyangiales bacterium | reverse complement strand
GCTTCGGAGCTCGGAGCGACTCGTTACGTCCATGCGGCTTTTTTCGGAGCTACAGTCCTGGTCGGATTCATTAGTGGGAAGTTGTTGCTCACTATCTGGAATAGCCTAGCGGATTGGTCGCGTGCGGCTGAGTTTGCGCCGTTCCTTTTGAATTATGACGAGGATAAGCGGGTTCTCGTTACGGTTCTGTCCGGAGCCGCGATTGGCCTGGCAGCAATTATCTACACCTACCGTAAGGAGGGTGTTCGCCGTTGGGCCAATGAAGTGGCCTCCGAACTCGCCAAGGTGACGTGGCCCACTAAAGAAGCCGTTCAGAATGGCATGGTGGTGGTGCTCATCACGGGTGCGATCTTCACAGCTTACGTTGCAGTTTTGGACCGTTTTTGGAGTTTTCTCACAACACTGGTGTATGGGGCATGACTGAAGAAGCCGCGGCGCAAGTGCAGGAGCAGGCGAAGAAGTGGTACGTAGTGACCACCTATTCCGGCTACGAGAACAAGGTCAAAGTTGGCCTCCAGGAACGCATCCGTCAGCACAAGATGGAAGAGCACTTCGGTGAAGTGATGATTCCTTCAGAGACTGTGACGGAGTTGGCCAAGGATGGAAAGCAGCGTCTTAAGAGCAAGACGAGCTTCCCGGGCTATCTCTTCGTTGAGATGCGCATGAGCGAGCACGCTTGGCATCTCGTGAAGGGCACTCCCAAAGTGACAGGCTTCATCGGCGATCAGCACCCTCGCGAGGTCAAAGGGCCTCACATGGAGGATCTTCGCCGAGGCATTGTGGAGGGCGCCGTCAAGCCCAAGCCCCGCCACCAGTTTGCCGAGGGCGACGAAGTGCGCGTCGTTGTTGGGGCATTCGCCAACTTCTCGGGCACTGTTCAAGAAGTTAAGCCAGATAAGCAAAAGCTTAAGGTGATGGTCAGCATTTTCGGGCGTCCGACTCCGGTCGAGCTCGACTTCAGCCAAGTAGAAAAACGCTAAAGCGAGGAAGCAATGGCCGCGTCAAAGAAGAAGATCACAGGGTACATCAAGCTGCAGTTGCCAGCAGGCAAAGCCAATCCTTCCCCGCCAGTGGGTCCCGCGTTGGGCCAACACGGCGTGAACATCATGATGTTCTGCAAGGACTTTAACGCGCGCAGCCAGAAGCTCGGCGACACGATTGTTCCAATCGTGATCACGGTGTTTTCGGACAAGTCCTACACCTTCATCATGAAGTCAGCGCCCGCGAGCGTGCTGATCAAGAAAGCGATCGGCCTGCCGACAAGCGGCAAGCCTGGGTCCGGTTCGCCCGAGCCCAACAAGAAGAAGGTCGGCAAAATCACGATGGATCAGATTCGTGAGATTGCGAAAGAGAAGCTGCAGGATATGAACGCTCACGACGTCGACGCTGCGGCCCGCTCCATTGCGGGAACCGCGCGCAGCATGGGGGTAGACGTCATCTAACCCGCGGAAGAATGCCGAGGCATTGCCAAGGCTTTCGAAGGAGAAAAATGCCAAAGAAAATTCCAAAAAAGACAGCCGAAGCGCTGGCCAAGTTTGACGTGACTGCACGTCATCCGTTGGACCAAGCGGTCGGTCACGTGCTCGCTACGGCGTTCGCGAAGTTTGACGAGAGCGTCGATATCGCGGTGCGTCTTGGTGTTAACCCGCGTCACGCGGATCAAATGGTTCGTGGCGCGATCGTACTGCCTAACGGCACAGGTCGCGGGGTTCGCGTCCTTGTATTCGCGCGCGGCGATAAGGAAAAAGAGGCTCGCGATGCCGGCGCGGATTTCGCCGGTTCCGATGAGCTGGTTGCCCAGGTTCAGGGTGGGATGCTCGATTTTGAACGAGTCATCGCAACCCCGGACATGATGGGCGCGGTCGGTAAGTTGGGTCGCGTTTTGGGCCCGCGGGGCCTGATGCCAAACCCCAAGGTCGGTACTGTCACATTGGATGTTGCCAAGGCAGTTCGCGAAGCTAAGGCTGGCAAGGTTGAGTACCGAGTCGATAAGGCTGGCGTTGTCCACTGTTCGATCGGTCGAAAGTCGTTCACCAACGCCAAGCTTGCTGAAAATGCTCTAGCGTTGGTTCGGGAGCTGATTCAGAAACGCCCCACGACGGCCAAGGGCATTTACCTGAAGAGCGTGACGCTTTCGAGCACGATGGGCCCCGGCGTCCGCGTCGATGCATCGACGCTTTCGCTGAAAGAAGAGGAGAACTGATGGTTCACCCCGAAAAACAGCAGGCCGTGGAAGTGCTCCGCGGACGATTTTCACGGATGTCGTCGGCAGTGTTCGTTAACTTTGTCGGTATGAAGGTGAGCGAAATTGATCGCTTGCGCACGACGTTTCGTGCGAAAGGCATCGAGTACCGCGTCGTCAAGAATACCCTGGTGAAGAAGGCGCTGGCGAACGAACCTTGGGTTGGCGGCCTCGATCTTGCGCTCAAAGGCATGACTGGGATCGCTTGGAGCTTCGAGGAGCCGAGCGCGGCTGCTCGAATTCTCAAAGAGGCGATCAAGGAGGCCCAGAAGCCAGTCATTAAGGCTGGCATTTTGGAGGGCTCGATCCTCGACGCCAGGGCCGTTGAGAATCAGCTGGCCACTCTCCCAAGCAAGGACGAGGCCCGCTCGATGTTGCTGGCCACGTTCATGGCTCCGGCACAGCATCTCGTCATGGTGTTGAACGCACCAGGTCGCAATTTCGTCGGAGTGTTGGCTGCCAAGCAGCGCAAAGCCGAGTCCGCATAACCCCGTTTTTCTCAACCACCTAAAGATTCAAGAAGTAAGCAAGGAGCACAATAAAATGGCTGAAATTTCCCGTGAACAGATTGTTGATTTTCTCTCCAACATGCCGGTCATCCAGATCGCTGAGCTCGTCAAAGAGCTGGAAACCAAGTGGGGCGTTAGCGCCGCACCCGTAGCTGTCGCTTCGGCTGGTGGTGCAGTTGCTGCCGCACCGGTGGAAGAGAAGACTGAGTTTGACGTCATCCTGGCTGACGGTGGAGCTAGCAAGATCAACGTGATCAAGGTGGTTCGTGAAATCACTTCACTCGGATTGAAGGAAGCGAAAGACCTCGTTGAGAGCGCTCCCAAGGTCATCCGTGAAGGTGTGAGCAAGGAAGAAGCAGAGGACACTAAGAAGAAGCTGGAATCCGCAGGCGCCAAGGTTGAGGTCAAGTAATCCTGAGCCCTACGTGCCCTTGACGCAGTCATTTTTAGTTAAAAGCAGCCTGTGCGCCAAATCTTGGCGCAGCGGCACCGTTTGTTGTAGCGAAGTACGCTTCCGAGCGGGATGGGCCCTCTGTGCCCTCCCGCCTGGTCGCCATTTGAGGAGCCTAAGTCGATGAGTTCAGCTGTCCAGTCGAATTTTCGGCACCGCACGAACTTTGGTCGTGTGAAGCCTGCAGTCGAAATCCCTAACCTTATCGACATTCAGAAGAGCAGCTACGACAAGTTTCTTCAGTCGCACATCGAGCCGCGTGCACGCGACGCGTTCGGATTGGAAGGCGTCTTTCGCAGTGTATTCCCCATCCGCGATTTCGATGGGACGAGTGAGCTTGTTTACGTTTCCTACAATCTGGAAACGCCGAAGTATGATGTCGAAGAATGCCGCGCCCGCGGCATGACATTCGCCGCGCCGATCAAGGTGACGACGCAACTCATGGTTTATGACGTTCGCGAAGGCGGCGACCGCATCGTGCGGGACATCAAGGAGCAGGAGGTCTACTTCGGTGAGATCCCGCTCATGACAGAGACCGGTACCTTCATCATCAACGGCACTGAGCGCGTTGTTGTCTCTCAGTTGCACCGAAGCCCCGGCGTATTTTTCGACCACGATAAGGGCAAGACGCATTCGAGCGGCAAGTTGCTCTATTCGGCGCGAGTCATCCCCTATTCAGGCTCGTGGTTGGACTTTGAATTCGACCATAAAGACGTGCTTTATGTGCGGATCGACCGTCGCAGGAAGATGCACGCCACGGTGCTCCTGCGCGCCCTCGGCTACAACACGCAGCAACTCCTGAACTATTTCTATGCCACCGAAGTTGTCTACATGGACAAGGCTGGCAAGTTCGCGAAGAGCGTGGAGTACGATCTTCTGCCTGGCCAACGCGCCACCCGTGACATCAAGGTAGGTAGCGAGATCATCGTACGGAAGAATACGAAGTTCACGCGCGCTGCGATCAAGAAGCTCAAGGAAGCGAAGATTGATCGCTTGCCGCTGGAGCTCAATCAGCTGGTCGGCAAGGTGAGCGCCGGAGACGTCATCGACAAAGAGACGGGCGAAGTTCTGCTGGAGTGCAACGAAGAGGTCACCGAGGTGACTCTCGAGCGTTTGCGTGAAGCGGGCATCGAACAGTTCAAGGTACTCTTCATCGACGGCCTCAACGTTGGCCCGTATCTGCGAGACACGTTGATTGCGGACAAGGTGGTCACCACCGAAGACGCGATCATGGAGATCTACCGGCGCTTGCGCCCGGGCGATCCCCCGACGTTGGAGACGGCGAAGCAGCTCTTCAACAACCTGTTCTTCAACTCGGAGCGCTACGACCTTTCGGCCGTGGGTCGGCTCAAGCTGAACTACAAGTTTTACCGCGATCTCGAAGACGACAAGAAGCCCGGCCTCGACAGCAAAGTCCTCACCGCGGGGGACATTCTCGAGACCGTTCGCCATCTGATCGAGCTCAAGAATGGCCGCGGATCAGTCGACGACATCGACCACCTGGGTAATCGTCGTGTGCGCGCCGTCGGCGAGCTGATGGAGAATCAGTATCGCATCGGGCTGGTGCGTATGGCACGAGCGATCAAGGAGCGCATGAGCGTCTCGCAAGAGATCGACACGCTGATGCCGCACGATCTCATCAACGCCAAGCCGGTCGGCGCGGTGGTGAAAGAGTACTTCGGTAGTTCGCAGCTTTCGCAGTTCATGGATCAGACCAATCCGCTCAGTGAAGTGACTCATAAGCGACGTCTGAGCGCTCTCGGGCCTGGAGGCCTCACGCGTGAGCGCGCAGGTTTTGAAGTCCGCGACGTTCACGCCACGCACTATGGCCGTATCTGCCCGATTGAGACGCCTGAAGGACCGAACATTGGTCTTATCGCGTCGTTGTCCACGTTTGCCCGCGTGAACGAATACGGCTTCGTCGAAACACCGTACCGCTGGGTTTCCGAAGGGCGCGTGACCGAACGCGTTGAGTGGTTCAGCGCACTTGAGGAAGAAGGCAAGTACATCGCGCAAGCGCGTGCTGACTTGGATAAAGTTGGCAACTTTACCACCAGCCTGGTGCCGGCCCGCCTCAATGGCGATTTCCGCATGGCACTGCCCGATCAGATCGATCTGATGGATGTGGCGCCCAACCAGATGGTGAGCATTGCTGCGGCGCTGGTGCCCTTCCTGGAACACGATGACGCGAATCGCGCCCTGATGGGAGCGAATATGCAGCGCCAAGCTGTGCCCACCTTGCGACCTCAGGCGCCGCTTGTGGGAACAGGCATGGAGCAGCGGGTTGCTGCTGACTCCGGCGTGTGTGTGGTGGCGCGGCGTGATGGCGTTGTGGAAAGCGTCGACGCTGAGCGCATCGTGGTGCGTGCTACGGCTGAAGAAGGCGACGAAGTCCCTGATATTTATCAGCTCAGCAAGTATCAGCGCTCGAATCAAAGCACCTGTTACAATCAGCGCCCGCTGGTTCGTCCAGGTGAAGTGGTAAAGGTTGGAGAGGTGATCGCGGACGGTCCCTCCTGCGACATGGGTGAGCTGGCCCTTGGGCAAAACGTGGTGGTCGCGTTCATGCCGTGGCAGGGTTACAACTTCGAAGACTCCATTCTTTGCAGCGAACGCATGGTGAAAGACGACGTCTACACGTCGGTTCACATTGAAGAGTTCGAGTGCATTGCGCGGGATACGAAGCTCGGCAAAGAGGAAATCACGAAGGATATTCCGAATGTCGGCGAAGAAGCGCTGAAGGACCTCGATGAGGCCGGCGTGGTTCGGATCGGCGCTGAGGTGAAGCCGGGCGATATCTTAGTTGGCAAGATCACGCCTAAAGGCGAAAGCCAACTGAGCCCCGAAGAGAAGCTGCTTCGCGCCATTTTCGGCGAGAAAGCGGGAGATGTTCGGGATAGTTCACTCAAGGTGCCGCCGGGCGTGAGTGGTATCGTCATCAACGCTCGGATCTTTGCTCGCAAAGGCACAGACAAGGATGAGCGCGCTAAAGCGATTGAAGATCAGGAGCGGGCCAAGCTGGAGCGTGTACGCGATGAAGAGCTGCGCATCTTCCGGAACAGCTACTTCCGCAAGATCAAACGCGTGCTTCGCGGAAAAGTCACCTCCGGTAAGTTAGTGGATGACAACGGCACGGTTCTTCTGAACAAGGGCGTCAAGCTAGACGACGCCACGCTTGAGCCGCTACCCCAGAAGTACTGGGGTGAAATTCCACTGGAACAGCCGGCAGATGAGTTGCAAACGTTGCTCGCAGCTCTCGAAGCGCTGATCAAGGCCCGTGAAGAGCACTTCCACGAGAAGATTGATCGCCTCACTCGCGGCGACGAGCTTCCCCCGGGCGTGATCAAGATGGTGAAGGTCTACATTGCCATCAAGCGTAAACTGCAAGTCGGCGACAAGATGGCCGGCCGTCACGGCAACAAGGGCGTGGTGAGTCGCATCATGCCTGAGGAAGACATGCCCTATCTGGAGGACGGCACTCCGGTGGATATCGTGTTGAATCCGCTAGGCGTACCAAGCCGTATGAACGTGGGGCAGATCCTGGAGACCCACTTGGGTTGGGGAGCACTGCAGCTGGGTCGCCAGCTCCAACAGATGCTCGAGCTCAACTTCGGTCCCGATAAACTTCGGCAAAGGTTGATCGAGGCCTACGCACTCGACACGGAGTTTTCGAAGTTCATCAAAGGCTTGCCGGATGATGAGGTCGTGAAGCTCGCGAAGAAGACAAAACAAGGCGTCTTCTTCGGGACGCCCGTGTTTGATGGAGCGACTGAAGCGGACATCAAAGCCACGCTCGCACGCGCCAACATGCCAACGAGTGGCCAATCGATTGTATTTGATGGTCGCACGGGTGAACCCTTCGAGCAGGACGTAACTGTCGGCGTGATGTACGTCCTCAAGTTGCATCACTTGGTGGACGACAAGATCCACGCCCGCTCCATCGGACCCTATTCGCTGGTCACTCAGCAACCCCTCGGCGGCAAGGCGCAGTTTGGTGGGCAAAGGCTGGGTGAAATGGAAGTTTGGGCGATGGAAGCCTACGGTGCGGCCTACGCGTTGCAGGAATTCCTAACCGTGAAGAGCGACGACGTGCAGGGCCGAACGCGCATGTATGAGTCGATCGTCAAGGGTGAGTACTCGCTCGAAGCTGGGCTTCCGGAGAGCTTCAATGTGCTCATCAAGGAGCTCCAGTCCCTCTGCTTGAACGTAGAGCTCATCGAAACGCCCGGCTTGTCGAACGCGGCGGAGGAATGATGGCAGTGCTCAGGCTCCGTCAACATTCCCAAGCCAAAATTATCAGCATTCACGTGAGTCTTGCTCACGTGTCCCAGATCCAAAGCTCTTGCAAATTGACGACTCTAGGAGGCTCCCATGCGTGACATCTTCTCTTTCTTCGAGAAGCCCAAAGATCCGCTCTCTTTTTCGGCGATGCGCATTTCGCTCGCAAGCCCCGAGAAGATTCGCGAATGGTCCCACGGCGAGGTCAAGAAACCCGAGACCATCAACTACCGGACGTTCAAGCCTGAACGCGATGGTTTATTCTGCGCCAAGATCTTTGGCCCGGTGAAGGATTACGAGTGCATTTGCGGCAAGTACAAGCGCATGAAGCACCGAGGGATCGTGTGCGAAAAGTGCGGCGTTGAGGTGATCCAGTCCAAGGTGCGTCGTGAGCGCCTCGGACACATCAATCTGGCCACACCGGTTGCGCACATTTGGTTTCTGAAGAGCCTGCCGTCCCGCATCGGGAACGTGCTGGATCTCACGCTCAAAGATCTTGAGAAGGTTTTGTACTGCGAAGCCTTCATGGTGATCGATCCGATGGACACGGAGCTTTCCCTCGGCGAGTTGCTTTCCGAGGAGCGCTACGCGCAGCTGCTCGACGAGTACGGCGAAAATAAGTTCGAGGCTGGAATGGGCGGCGAGGCCGTTCTAGAAATGCTCAAGCGTGTTGATGTGCACGCCATGTGCGAGCGCTTGCGCGAAGAAATGAAGGGCTCGGCGAGCGAAGCGAAGCGAAAAAAGTACGCCAAACGCCTCAAAGTGCTGGAAGCATTTCGCGGTAGCGGGAATCGTCCTGAGTGGATGATGCTATCCGTTATTCCGGTATTGCCCCCGGATCTCCGTCCGTTGGTGCCACTCGATGGTGGTCGATTCGCAACCAGCGATTTGAATGATCTGTATCGGCGCGTGATCAACCGCAACAATCGCTTGAAGCGGCTCCTTGAGCTCAACGCTCCCGAGATCATCATCCGTAATGAACGGCGCATGCTGCAGGAAGCAGTGGATGCTCTGTTTGATAATGGTCGTCGCGGAAAGACGATCACTGGACCCAACAAGCGGCCTCTCAAGAGCTTGAGCGACATGCTCAAGGGTAAGCAAGGTCGGTTTCGGCAGAATCTGCTCGGAAAGCGCGTCGATTACTCAGGCCGATCCGTGATCGTTGTGGGCCCAACCCTCAAGCTGCATCAGTGTGGTCTGCCGAAAAAGATGGCGCTCGAGCTGTTTAAGCCGTTTATCTACAACAAGCTCGAAGAGCACGGCTACGTCAACACCATCAAGAGCGCGAAGAAGATGGTGGAGAAGGAGCGTCCCGAGGTTTGGGACATTCTGGACGAGGTCATCAGCGAACATCCGGTGATGTTGAATCGTGCACCGACGCTGCATCGGCTAGGGATCCAGGCGTTCGAGCCTGTCCTCATCGAAGGCAAGGCAATCCAGTTGCATCCGCTGGTTTGCACCGCGTTCAATGCTGACTTCGACGGCGACCAGATGGCGGTGCACATTCCGCTGAGTGTCGAGGCTCAGATGGAAGCGCGCGTGCTCATGATGAGTACGAACAATATCCTGTCGCCTGCTAACGGTCGTCCGATCATCAATCCTACGCAGGATATCGTGCTTGGGCTCTACTACGCGACGCGCATGCGCAAGTATGCGCCCGGGTGCTACCGTGAAGGCACACTCAAGTACGACGCGAACACCGGCAAGCTCGACGGCATGCTCCGTGGCGTCTACGCCTCACCCGAGGAAGTTCGGATGGCGTACGACAACGGAGCGGTCACGCTACATGCGGCTATTCTAGTGCGTATCAGTGATAAGGATGAGCGCGGGGTACCGCGTACGCAACTGGTCGAGACAACCGTAGGCCGCGTATTGGTCAGCGAATTTCTCCCGCCCGATATCCCGTTTGATTACGCAAACAAAGTTCTGAATAAAAAGGCGCTTTCCGGACTGATTGACGCTTGTTATCGCAAGCATAAGAACAAAGAGACGGTGCTGCTCGCAGACCGTTTGCGGACGCTTGGCTACACCATGGCAACCCAAGCCGGCTGCTCCGTCTGCATGGACGACATGGTGATTCCGGATAAGAAGAAGGAGCTGATTGATGGCGCGCAGCGCGAGCTGGAACGAGTCGTAGATCAGTATCAGGAAGGCCTGATCACCGATGGCGAGCGCTACAATAAGGTGGTCGACATCTGGGCAGGAGTTGCCGATCGAGTCACCGAAGAAATGATGAGCGTGATCAGCAAGGAGACGGCCACGGATCCTGAGACAGGTGAGCAAAGCGAAGAGCTGAGCTTCAACCCGATCTACATCATGGCGGATTCTGGCGCTCGCGGCTCTACGCAGCAGATGCGACAGTTGGCTGCTATGCGCGGTTTGATGGCTAAGCCCTCGGGCGAAATCATCGAGACCCCCATCACTGCCAATTTCCGCGAAGGTCTGAGCGTGTTGCAGTACTTCATCTCGACACACGGCGCTCGAAAGGGTCTCGCGGATACGGCTCTGAAGACGGCGAACTCGGGTTACTTGACCCGTCGTCTCGTTGACGTCGCGCAAGATTGCTCAGTTTCGGAATTCGACTGCGGGACGCTCGACGGCATTCGGGTCACCAAGCTCGAAGAGGCCGGAGAGGTGATTCAGCCTTTGGGCGATCGCATCTTGGGTCGAGTCGTGCTCGAAGATGTGGTTGATCCGTTGACGGGCGATCTGATCGTTGAGGCGAATGTCGAGCTCGACGAAGATCGCGTGCGATTGATAGAAGAGGCTGGAATCGAAGAGGTCGTGATTCGCTCTGCGCTGACGTGCCAGACGCGTCGCGGGATCTGTGCCATGTGCTATGGCCGAGATCTGGCGCGTGGTTATCGCGTCAATATCGGTGAAGCCGTCGGAATTATCGCGGCTCAATCGATTGGCGAGCCTGGAACTCAGCTCACCATGCGCACCTTCCACATTGGCGGTGCGGCAGCGCGCGGTAAGATTGAGCAAAGCTCACTCGAGACACGAACCGAGGGCACCGTGGCGATCCGCAATGCGTCGCTCACTCGACGCAAGGATGGCGCCGTGGTTGTGATGAATCGACACGGCGAACTCGTGGTGATGGATCAGACCGGGCGTGAGCGAGAGCATCACCGCCTGGTGTACGGCGCAGTTCTTCTAACCGTCGATGGCGCCAAGGTACCTGCCGGCCAAACCGTGGCCGAGTGGGATCCATTTGCAGCTCCGATTCTAACCGAGGTCGGCGGTACGGTGCAGTATGGCGACCTAGTTGAAGGCGTGACCGTGATGGAAAAGGTGGACGAAGTCACCGGTCTATCGCGCAAGATCGTTATCGAGTCGCGCGCCGGTGATCTACGCCCTCGCATCAGCATCATTGATCCAGTGACAGGTGAGCCGGTGAAGTTGCCGGGTACCGAGCTTGACGCACGCTACTTGCTGCCAGTGGGAGCGAATATTGTGGCGCAGGACGGCGAGCCCATCACACCTGGAGAAGCCATTTCGCGCATTCCCCGCGATACGACCAAGGTGCAGGACATCACCGGTGGGTTGCCGCGTGTTGCCGAACTATTCGAAGCTCGAAAGCCCAAAGATCACGCAATTATCAGCGAGATCGACGGCGTGGTCGACTTCGGCAAGGACACCAAGGGCAAGCGAAAAGTGGTCATCACTCCGATGGCCGTGGACGGCGGGCTCCAGCAGGATCAGGCACGCGAGTATTTGATTCCGAAGGGCAAGCACATTCAGGTGCAACCGGGTGATCAGGTGCGCGCCGGTGATCCTCTTCAGGACGGCCCCGCGAATCCTCACGACATCTTGCGTGTGAAGGGTGAAAAAGAGCTGGCAGCTTGGCTTGTGAACGAAATCCAGCAGGTTTACCGCTTGCAAGGCGTTGGCATCAACGACAAGCACATTGAGGTCATTGTGCGTCAGATGCTGCGACGGGTTCGGATCCGCGACGTCGGCGATACCAACTTCTTGGCGGATGAGCAGGTTGAGAAACATCTCTTCGAGCGCGAGAACGCTCGCGTGATGGAACGCGGCGGGCATCCTGCTGTTGCCGAGCCGATGTTGCTTGGTATCACCAAGGCTTCGCTCTCAACCGAGTCCTTCATCAGCGCCTCGTCGTTCCAGGAAACGACGAAGGTTCTCACCGAGGCGGCTATCAACGGCAAGACGGACGATCTCCGCGGTATCAAAGAGAACGTCATCATGGGCAGGCTTATCCCTGCGGGCACTGGTCTCGGTGCTTACAAGCGGCTGCAGGTGGTCACCGATACGCAAGCGACAACGTTTGCGCCGCCCACGTTTGGCCCTCGAATTCCGGTCGAGCTTTCGGCAGCGGTCGGCGAAGAATAAGCGGCAAAGCAGCTCCGAAACGCACGTATTTTGAAGTGACGCGGTCCGTGAGGGACGGACCGCGAGGACTCAGAGTTCGCGCGGTTTCTTCTGACTGCGCGAGCGCTCACGGGCCTCAAGATCTTCCAAGAGGCGCCGATTGACGGAAAGCAGATCTGCGATGAACCCCATCATTCCGATCTGAACTCCCATCATTAGAAGCACGCCGGCCAGGATGAGGGATTGGATGCGTCCGTTGCCGCCGTTCTCAAGATAGAAATACAGGAACCGGAGCCCCACCGCGAGGCCGGCGACGAAGAAGAGGGAGCCCACGAGTGCAAAGAATCGGAACGGACGATAGACGACGATGATCCTGAGTACCGTGACGATCGATTTCCGGATGTAGGCGGGAATGCTGCGCACAAGTCGTGATGGACGCAGATCCCCGTTCACCCGCACCGGGACAGAAACAATCTGGAGATTTTTCTGGCCTGCTTGGATGATGGTTTCAAGCGTGTACGTGTAGTTGTTGAAAACATTGAGTGTGCACGCGGCATCACGGGTGATTGCCCGAAAGCCGCTGGGCGCATCTACGACGTCGGTCTTGCTCATTGTGCGGACGAACCAGCTGCCAAGCCTCTGGAGCAGCTTCTTGGAAAGGGAAAAGTGCTCAATCGCGCTGATGGGTCGAGCCCCAATCACCATATCCGCTCGGCCCTCCAAAATGGGTTTGATGAGCGCCCCGATGTCGTCGGCACAGTACTGGTTGTCGGCGTCGGTGTTGACGATGATGTCCGCCCCAAGAGCGACCGAGCTTCGCAAACCCAGCATAAAAGCTTTGGCAAGCCCCTGATTGCGAGTGAAACCAACTACATGGTGAACTCCACTTTGCTTTGCGACGAGGACAGTGTCGTCAGTGCTGCCGTCGTTAATGATCAGCACCTCCACGCACTCAACGCCTTCGAGTTGAGTTGGCAAAGCAGCGAGCGCAATGGGCAGCGTTGCGGCCTCATTGAAACAGGGGATTTGGATGATAACCTTCATGCTTTTGCTTCTCGTTCGGCGTTAGGGAGCTTCTGGGTGTGCTGCCCAGAACCGAGTGAGGCGTGCCACACTGATCACCTGAAATCGACCGTAGGTGTAGACTATCGCCTCGGCAGGCGGATGCTCAAAAATCAGGGAGCGATGCGGAATCGTCCCGAACGTGCCCCTAAAGAACGTGTTGAAGGGCTCGAACGTCCGAGCTTTTGAGACAAAATCCGCTCTGTAGCGCTGCTCGTTGATGAGGAAATGGGTAACAGCGTTCTTTCGCGCATAGTCGAGGGCTGTTGTTCGGTCCGTCGCGTACAGGGCAAAGAAGGTGTCTTCGGTTCGCTTCTTTTGTCGCAGCCACGAGCCCTTGAGCCAGGGTTGCAGCGTCTCAAAGCCACCCATCGTAGCGCGAGCCGCCCAGAGCGGGATATCATCTGAATCCATCGGATGCCCTGCGATGCGGGCATTCAGTGGCAAGCTCGCTACGAACTCGTTCAGCGGGCGATTATGGTTACGGCTGATGTTCGTTCCGCTTAGTTTGGGATCGTAACCTGTTCCGTAGAATAGCCACAGGCCACCCATCGCCAAAGCACCCACAAAATTTCTCAAGGGATAACGCACTCGTTCGCGAAAGCTCTCCCCAAATGTCGCCAGCACGTTGATCAGCAGCAACGCGCCAGCGATATGCATACCAAACGAGTAAAAACGCTCCGGCGAATACAGGTGGAACGCAAAGTGGCAGGCTACAAAGTACATCACCGCGCAGCCGCAGAAAAAGGCAATTGCGGCCACCGGAGGGGCTGCCAGACCCATCACAGAGAATGCCATCAAGAGTGCGATCAGTACGAATGCGAACTGAGGCAAGTGCTCATCGATCGCCCGTGGCTCGTTGCCGAGCGGAAGCTGCCCCTGCGGCATGAAGGTAGAAGCAAATTCCCAGCCAAAAACATGTCGAGGTTCGTCGAATGGGAGGATCCAGAGGCGGCCAGATTTGCCAAAAGCGGGCTCGAGCTTGGCTTCAGCGAGCGAGTAGATCGGACCATCGCGTGAATCGCCACTCATCAGCGACGGAGAAACCGCGACGAGCGCCAATAGCAGGGTAATCGCGTAGTGTTTGAAGCCTGAGAGCAGGCGTGTTTTGCTTTCGCGAAAGCGATTGGCCATGACGAAGATGCCCTCAGCGGCGACCAGCATGGCGAGCGCACTCGGGTAAGTCAGTGCCGAAACCACTATGGCCACCCTGCGGATACCACCTTTGGCGGCAAGCGCCCCTGCAAACCACATAGCAAAGCAAGGAAAAGCGAAGGCCCGGGGCAGGCCGCCAGCGATGCGATTCATCACCCAGGTATCGCGCAGAAAAATGAACAAAAGCAGCGAAGCACCAAGCAGGCCAAAGCGTTTCGCTCTCAGCAAGACGAACGCGGCAGCGAGGATGATAAGCAGACAAACTGCCTGCACTAGCTTGGTTGCCACGAAGATGTTGGTGGCTTTGACGAACACAAAATACAGACCTCGCACCAGCGGCGGCTGATACGTCAGCATTTCATTGGCAATTGGATCGTCCTTAAGCGCGGCGTCAGGTTCCCAACGATGGTACTGAAATATCGCTGTTCGGGCGTCGTCGTTTTGCAGATCGGGATTGGTGAGTGAGCTCCCGTGGCCCTTTGCCCAAGCCCAAAAGAAAACGGCGAGGACCAGCCAAATAGCCAACACACTCAGCCAATGCACTCCACTTTTGGGCAAGAGTTTTCGAAGACCCTCATTGAGCGAGCGAGGAGCGAATGATGGAGGGCGGTCCCGAAGGCGAAGCACGCCGAAGGATAGCCGCGGATGCGAGGGTGTGAAGCCCATTTCGCGGCTTTGAACTGCACGTCGAGTCGTGTAGTTTGCGGCTTCTTGGATGCGTTTCGAACTCACGCCCAGCCTTCGCCTTCGCTTATCAGACTTGGCGATTGTTTCGATCTTGGCTGCCTTCACGCTGGCGATTCGCTTCCGTACGCTTCAAGAAGTCGAAGGTGGGGGTGACGCTGTAAAGAGCTGGTACTTTGTGCGGCAGTGGTTTTCAGGAGTTGATTTTGCGTCGCTCAACTGGGACCACCACATGACGCGATTCGGGATTAATTTTCCGGCCCTAGTCGCCCGCGCCCTCTTCGGATCGAACGCTACGACCTACTTCTTGGCCCCAATAGGCGCCTGCGTTGTCGCGGTGATCTTGACCTACAAGATCGCTCGCGATTGGTCGGGTCCCTATGCGGGCGTGCTAGCGGGCCTAGGTCTCGCGATCTTTCCGCCGATGGAGCGCGCGGGGTGCCAGCTGCTCCCGGGAGTGTTCTCTGCGGCCTATAACGCATTGGCGGCGTATGCACTCTTGCGCTATTGGAAATCGGAAGGAACGCGTGGAGCGTGGGTGGTAGCCTGCGGCGTTGCGGTGTTTTTTGGTTATCTCACTCACGAACCCAACGTTTTCCTGATCCCCGGTTTAGCCTTTGGGGTGTGGCTGTGCCGTCGAAGCAAACGGCACACGCTCCTATTCTTGATGACATTGGCGCTCCTGCTGGCGGCAGAAACGCTCTTTTACATGGTTTTCACCAAGTACTCTTCGCGCATCGCCATCACACTTCTGCAGCACCGGCCCGGTTATCTGACGACGTCAAGTCCGGTTGCGCAGACTAATTTCTGGATGCTCTTCGACCGATACGATGGTCCCCTTGAGACCTCCTGGAAGTTCTTGATTTATGGCTTTCTTGGCGCGGGGACGGCGCTGATAGCGTATGGTCCGGTGCGCGCCCGGGGCACCCTTTTGGCGGGCGTTGGCTTCCTGTTTTGTGTCACGTTTGCCCTCGGCAAACTGAATCCAATGATGGCGTGGCTCAGCTTTGAATCCCGCTATTTCATGTCGATCGTACCTGTTGCGATGGCTGCGCTGGCGTGTGTTCTGGTAACTGCCATCAGCGAGTGTTTTCGCGGGCGACGTCCGCAGGGTACGCCGGGGCCGCTATTCCCGACGCTGTTTGCCATGTTGAGTACGTCACTCTTGGGCGCTGTTTATGCCTATGGGCTGGGGGGCAGACTGCCGGCCGAGTCTGGCTGGGACATTGTCAATCGCAGATCAAACAACTTCGTTGAGGCCTTTGAACGAGGCCTCCCGTTTCGGGGCGATGGCACGCAGGGGATGAAAGCCCTGCGCTTGGCTTGGAGTGTGTACCTGCCTGACCACAGCATTGCTCGTGGTGGGAAGCTTCCGATGTTGGACCAGGTCATCACGAGGCAAGATTCAGGTAGCTATTGGTTCGCGAAAAATCCCCGAGCCTTTGCTCCCCCTGCAGCAGGGGCGCAGCGTTTTGATCTGAACGCAGGCTGCCACTACCAGCTCAGCATTCGAGGCCGATTTCTTCAGGTGCGGCCGGGGCCGACGCTGCCGCGCGACTGCCGGATCAGTACTTTCAACGCTGGTATCTAGGCGCCTGAGGCTGGCCTAGCCAGGAGGCCTTCCGCGAACGCAGACAGCAACCAGCGGAGACTGAAGCTGGTCGTAAAAGGTTAGGCTGGAGCAAAGCGCTGGTAGCTTGCGTCGAGCTTCATCAAACTCGCTGGTTCGTGACAGGAAGATGAGCGCGGGGCCCGTTGCTTGGCGCTTCAAGTTGGCGGTGATATCTCGGACGCGAGAACCTCTGCGGATCCGATAGGCGTTGCGGAACATTTCGTGGTAGCGAGCCATGAAGCCCGTGTGATAATTGATGTAAGCGTCCAGATCCCAGCAACTGTAGGAGTCGCAGTAGATCGGAACTTGGTGGCCGATGAAGTCAGGGCGAGCTGAGAGTCTGGCGATAAGAGCGAGCCCATCACGCATATTCGCTGTCCCCCACGCCTTCTCACGGCGCCCTCCGGCTGCGATCCATGAAGCGGGTAGTACTAGCGCAAAGGCCAGCAAGAGTGCCAAGCGACGTAGCATGGGATTCCGCTCGCTCCGCAGGCTGTCCAGACCCACAAAGCCAAGAATGACGAAATATCCAAGCAAAAACAGGTTGGTCCGGAACACACCAAACGGCCACTTCCCAATGAAATTGAAGAGCACAGCCACGAGCGTCGGAGAGAGGAGCAACACCAGCCAGCTCAGGCGACCTCGGCGCAAGAGCGCGCGAATGCCCCAGAAATGAAGGAGCAGCCAGGCGAGATTGAGAAGGGTTGTGAACTCTCCTGAAGCCTCAGCCCCAATTCCAAGATGGTTCCAGCCCCACTCTCTGAGCTGTGCTGGCGCTTCAGTGAAGCCCAGATATTTCGTAACTAACCAGTCGACGCGTGTTGTCCCTGCTCGTTCTGAATCACCAAAGAATACTCCGTACTTGTTTGCCCAATAAGGCGACTCATCTTGCTGCACGACAACAGACAATGCGGTCTGCCGGATCCAAAAAATCAGTCCAGCAGCGCTCAGGCCGGCGGCACCCAGGATGGTCATGCGCCGCCGCACGCTGGAGAGGCCAAGCTGACGCTTGCGTCTTAGCGTGGCCAAAAGGTGTACACCAAAAAAGGCCGGGTAAAGAAAGATCAGATTGTAAGCTAAGAGGAAGCTCAGTGCCGCGCCCCCAACAACGGCAGCCAGAACCAAGAGATTTGCGGGTTGGCGCTGCTCGCGCAGGCAGCACCAAACGAACAGTAAATGCAGGAATAGCTCAAGCGCGTAGGGCTTGAATTCAGTTCCGTAGTCGATGAACCAAGGGTGGATCGAAAACACCAAAACGCCGAGTAGCTGTAGCCACCTCGATGCCACCATTTCTCGCAAAATTAGCCACGCCACAGG
>JBBSBI010000108.1:0-17732 GCA_038251425.1 Polyangiales bacterium | reverse complement strand
GAACTCCACAAGCTCGACATTGTCCAAGCTAGCCTCGAGGTCCCCGGCGGCCCTCTGAATGAACGTTTCGAAGAAATTGCCGAAGAAACGAGCCAAGCTCTCGCGCAATTTTTGGGTAAGCTGGCGCCTCGCACTCTCGCTTTTGTGTTTGGCGATCATGGCTTCCATCTCGATCCGTTCGACGGTGGGACGGGCCGCGAGCGCCACGGCGGAGCCACTCCCGAGGAAGTCTTGGTACCCGGGTTTGCTTGGTTAGTCGGCGACGTTCACTAAGGGTTCGTGGCCACCCTGCAAGCTACGGCTCGTCACCCAGCTTTTGCCCAATCGGCATGTTCTCTTTTTCGAGATACCGAAAAATAGTTCGAGGGTCAACGCCGAGGTCCCGCGCTGTTTGCGTGCGATTGCCGTTGTTGCGTTCCAAGACTTCCAACACGTAGCTGCGCTGGAAATCTTCCTTGGCTTTTTCAAGCGGCACGATGGGCGCCTGAGCTTCGGGCCCGAGATCCAAATCCTCCGGATTCAACAGCGTGCGGTCGCACAACACCAGGGCTTTTTTGATGCGATTTTCGAGCTGCCGAATATTGCCGGGCCAGGGATATTTTCGGATGGCGGGCAGCGCTTGCGGGGCAAAGCCCTTAACCGGACGATTCAGCTCCTCGGAATACTTGCTCAACAGGGCTTTGGCGATGATCAGCACATCATCCCCGCGCTCACGCAGCGGCGGCAACCATAGATTCACCACATTGAGTCGATAATATAAATCTTCTCGAAACCCACCGGCCTGAATCATCTCTTCCAGGTTGCGGTTGGTAGCCGCTAAAATCCGAATATCACACTTCTCGGGGCGGCTATCGCCAACTCGGACCACCACGCGCTCCTGAATCGCGCGCAGCAGCTTGACTTGGAGCAGCAAGGGCAGCTCACCCACTTCGTCGAGGAACAGCGTTCCGCCATCAGCCTGCTGAAATTTCCCCGTTCGGCTGGCAATTGCTCCCGTGAACGCACCTTTCACGTGCCCAAACATCTCACTTTCGATCAAATTCTCAGGAATGGCTCCGCAATTCACGGTCACGAACGGCCCTTTGGCGCGTTGGCTCCGCCGGTGGATTTCCCGAGCGATCAGCTCTTTGCCGGTGCCGGTTTCGCCGGTGATCAGCACGCTGATATCGGTGGTGGCGACTTTTTGCAGCTTACGAAACACTTCTAACATCGAAGGGCATGAGCCAATGATCTCGCCGAAGCGCTTATCCGCAAGTTCCGCGCTCAGCTTCTCTTTGTCAGCTTTGAGGGCGGTGAGCAGCATTGCGTTCTGCAGGATCAAGGAAGCTTGAGCCGAAAAGATGGTCAGCAGATCCAGCTGACGACGATCAAAAAGGTGCTTGATTTCGTCGTTGCCGAGATAGATGACACCGATCACGTCCCCTTGGCTTAGAAGCGGCGCGCACATCACGCTCGAAAGCTTGAGGGACATCACACTCACACTCTTTCCGAAGGTGGTGTCAGAAAGCGCGTCGCTCACAATCAGCGGCCGCCGGCTCTCAATCACCTGGCGCACGATACTATCGCTGATTTGGCTGGAAGGGTTCTCGATGGTCTCCCGCTTCACGTCGCGTGAGGCCCGCACGCGAGCTTGGGTACTCGGCTCTCCCGCATCGACTAAGAGCACCATGCCACGCGCGGCGCCCGTGAGTTCGATCACATCATCGAGCAAGGCTCCCAAGAGCTCATCCACGGACGATTGCTGCATGAGGCGCTCGCTGAACGTGTGCAAACGGCGCAGCCCTGCGAGCAGATTGCCCTCCTGGCTGCCGCCACCGCTCGACTCGGCCTGCGCCACTTCGGAGTACATCGAAAACCCCAACGCGGCCCGCCCGAGTTTGATCCTATCGCCGTGCGCAAGCCGTATGCGCCGCTTGCGCTTGTCGTTGACAGAGATCTCGGCTTCTTTGTCGATTTCTTCGAGCTGAAAGTCCCGCCCATTGAAGACAATCTGGGCGTGCTGCTCGGCTACGCTCGGGTCATCCAAGTGCACGTCGTTATCGAGCGCCCGTCCGATGGTGGTTACCGGTTTGGTGAGCGCAAAAAGCGCCGGCGCATCTTCAGAAGGATAGTAGCGAAGGGTTGCCATTTAGCGCGCATACCTTAGCAAACTCCAGCACAACACCAAGGCCTCACTCAAGGCCATTCACGCCCGAGTGGCCTTTTCAGAACGTCGCGGACCGCATCGAGGGCGCTCTTTCCCTCGAACAACACACGATAAACCTCACTTGAGATCGGGAGCTCCACCGAGAGCGCGGTCGCCAGTTCGTAGGCGCTCCGTGCCGTATCCACACCCTCGGCGACATGCCCGAGCCCAGCCAGCACCTGTTCTAGGGGTTGCCCGCGACCAATTTCGTAGCCAACTGTTCGATTGCGCGACAGCTCGCCGGTGCACGTCAACACCAGATCCCCAAGCCCAGCGAGCCCGGCCAGTGAAAGAACATTGCCGCCTTTGGCCACCGCCAGGCGTGACATCTCAGCCAAACCACGCGTGATCAACGCCGCCCGCGTGTTGTGGCCGAAGCCCAAGCCCTCACAAGCTCCAGCCGCAATGGCGATCACATTCTTGAGTGCCCCACCCACCTGAACCCCGATCGGATCAGCGCTGGCATAGATTCGAAAACGCTCCGTTGACAGACGCGTTTGCACAGAGGCCACCACACTCGGGTCGACGCCAGCGGCCACGATGTTCGTTGGCATGCCGAGCGCCACCTCTTTGGCAAAGCTCGGACCGGACAAAACAACACTTCGACAGGCGACCTCCGCGCCGAGACAATCTTCGACGACCTCGCTTAAGAGCATCAGCGTACCGTCTTCGATCCCTTTCGTCGCAGTCACCAGCGTGGCGTCCCGTTCGAGGTGTGGCTCAAGCAATAACAGCGTTGCCCGATAGGCGGCCGTAGGCACGACGACGACTACGAGCGCAGCCCCGCGAACACACAGCGCGATGTCCGACGTCGGCTCCACGCCGACAGGGAGTGGGAAACCTTTGAAGAACGCCAGATTCTCGCGATCCCGCGTCAGCGCCAGCGCGTGCTCAGCATCATATGTCCACAACTTAACATCATTGCCTTTCCCCGCCAGGACCAAGCTCAAGGCGCTGCCCCAGGCGCCGGCTCCAAGAACTGCAATGTGGCTCATAGCTGTGCTCATCGTGAGCGAGCCGCTGGATCCGGTCAATCTTGGGCTCTAGAGCCGGATGTGCGCCTCTTTCGGTTCTGGTGTATCGTGGCCTGAATGGTCCGCATTCGTTTTGTTCTCAAAGAGCGGCGTTGGCTCTACCTGCTTCTGGTCTGCCTGGTTATCCAACCGAGCTGCGCCTCGCGTGAAGCCGTCGGTCGCGGTTCGCTCGCGGTGTTGGGCGCAGGCGTCGTTAACAACCCACAAAACAAATCCCTCCGCTTCGATATACTGAAGTTTGGCCTGGAGCGCTTTTGTGAGGAGATGTTAGGCCGCGGTGCTCCGTTGCGCATGAGCAATCAGGAGCCTGTTGCAGGCCGATTCTTTGCAGAAAGCTGTGATAGCCAGATCATCGACGACGAGACACGAAAATCTTTTGTGCTGCAATACTCGGGAAAGGGGTACGGTTGGACGAACGTCACTGGCCGCATTGGGTTTCGAACGCGTGGCCTCGTCGAGTTTGCGCCTGATTTTCGGCTACACGATGGTGCCCTGTACGTCTACTTTCGCCCCAGAAATATCACGGCCACCCAGTTCGAGACTTTGTCGGTGGGCTCCGCGTTGGCGCAGGCTGGGATTGCACTCACGGGTGTCGATCCCAACGAAACAGGCAAACAGATTGTCGAAGGTCAGCTCCGACAAGGCTTCACAGTGATCCGCTACAGCAACGCAGGAGAAACGGACTTTGGCCTCGGGCTCATCCCACCCGGTCAACGCCCATTTCGGCCATTTACGGTGGGCGAGTCCGAGAATAGTGAGTTGGGTAATGATCGCACCGAGCTCCAACCCGGTCAGCAAGACTTTATCTCCGGATTTTCAGTGCGCTCTAAAGGGCAAGCCTTGTTCCTCACGTTCTCCGTGGATGGCGCGCCCGCTGTGGATGCTTTCATTGTCCCGAAGGGGCTCGGCGACCTCATGGTGGAGCAGTACATCCGAGGCAGCACTCCTGCGGCACTCACCGCCCCGCCCCTGATCGACGAAGTGCTTACAGCAGGAGCGCCCGTAAAACGCTTCATCCCGGCGCCGCCCGGAGAGTACTATTTGGTGCTCGATCACAGCCAAAGTATCGGTCGAACCACGCCCTCTTCCGGGGCCGCTCGGGTCGACTACCTCGTGCAAGTTGGAGACGCTCCGTAGCTGGTTGCCTCGGATCGGGGTGACGAGTAATGAACCAGGGCGATTTGGCCAACTCACCTTCGAACACCGCCTCAAGCCCGCTCCAGCGCTACCTCTTCTGGCCGCTGTGGTTTCTCGTAGTGCCGATCGGGCTCGCCGCGCTCGCGGTGCAATTCATCGGCGGCGGTGAGGAGCACTCATCGAGCTTGTTGGGCCAGATCCAATGGTTCGTGAAGGACCAGCGAGTTCCGGCCGCGATCGTCTTTTTTACGATCTTCGAGATGGTGCTTTATCACTATCGGCATTCGTTGCCGTTTGCCGGCGAGCTGAGCGTCGCGGGCCGCAACGATATCCCACGCGATCTACGCCGGGCGTTTGAAAGTGCGTTACACCTGATTGACGATGCCGAGCGCATCCTCACGCGCAATCCCAACCGCATCCAACGTGAGTTGCCGAGCTCCAAGCAAGAAGAAATCCGTCAGGCACTCGATAGCCTGAGGGCTACGCTCGACAGCCGCCCCTTCGACGCCGACGCCTTCACAAAGGCATTCGCCGAGGCCGCGCATCAGGTGGAAGAGAATCTCTCGCGCTGGCAGAAATCCGAGCTGCGCGAGTACGCCGAATCGATCGGTGTCGCGATTGGAGTCGCGCTCTTGCTCCGCGCGTTCGTCGTTGAAGCCTTCAAGATCCCGAGCGGATCCATGTTGCCCACGCTCCAAATCCAGGATCATATCTTCGTGAATAAGCTAGTTTACGGGCCCAGCGTGCCGTTTACGAAGACTCGATTTCTGAGCTCGATGCCCCCCGGACGCGGCGATGTGATGGTATTCGAATACCCGGATCCGGATCCGATCGCGGAGCGTCAGGATTTCATCAAGCGTGCGATTGCCACCGAGGGCGACGTGCTAGAGATGGAAGGCGGGCACCCGATCATCAATGGCTGGCCTGTTCCCAGTTGCCACATTGGCACCTACGAATTCCATGCAGGCTCCGCAAGTACCGAACGTGGGGAGCTCTACATGGAGCACCTTGGGAAATACTCGTATCTCACGATCCTTGAGGAGGGCCGCTTCGATGGACGGCAAGGGCCCTATCTTGTCGCCCCCGGTGAAGTCTGGGTGCTCGGAGACAACCGCAATAACAGTATGGATTCACGCGCCTGGAACGGCGGTCGGGGTGGCGGCGTCCCGTATGGAAACATCAAGGGGCGAGCCATGTTTGTTTGGTTGGCGTTTGGCTTCGATAGTTCCTTCGATTGGACGCGACTCTTTCACAACGTGCTGGGTAAGCCCACGCTCCCGCCCGGAGCGCCTCCGCAGATCACAGCGAAGCTCGAAGAGTGCCTCAAAAATCGACCGGCGAATACGATGCCACCGCCACCGAGCGCTCGAGTTCCTTCAGCGGAGCGGGCTGCGGACCCGGCCAAGATCCCTCAAGGCCATTCGCCTGGGTACTGACGGTTGCCAAAGGTCGTTCGCCTCAGGAACAGCAATCGCCGCACGCGGCAGCGACGAGCAGCTGCCGACGCCTGGAACTAGAACCACCGTGACTGATCGTTCCAGCTCGCGACGCGCCCCGTACAAGCCCGCCAACGCAACTCCCAGGCTTTGCCAGTCCGCATGCATCGTGAGCTAAGTACGCAGGCTGAGGCAAAAGCTTTCCTCAGGTCGCAAAAACTTCAGGCAAATTCAGGCTTTGCCGCACCTTGCGTGCCTTAGCGTTCTTCGACATGGCCACAACCAGGCCAACAATCCAAAGCACATCAATCGCGATGCTCACGCCTCGCTTGCCCCAGCTTTCGTCGCCCACCCCCATTCGACCCATGACGAACAAGAAGGCGTTCCCCAACACCACTTTCCCAAAGCAAGCGCTCGCCCCCAGAAAATAGGCTCGCAATTGCGCGGCCCGCCAAGCTTCGAACCCCGCTGGCAGCACGCTCCCCGGGGGAATTTCCTGACGCGCCAGGGTCAAGCGGCGGAGCGTGTAGGAGATGCCGATGATCACGGCAATGACATCAAACAGCATGGCTCGCATCTAGGCCCGAAGCCGGGCCATCGCTGACCCGGACTCGGAGCCCCTCATTCTCAGCTGTATTTGTTGACGAGATTCTCAAGCAGCTCTTGGCGACCCGAGCACGGCTTCGGCTCAAGGCCCTTGCTCAAGACAAGATCACTCAGGCTCTCCAACGTCTCTTTCTTGCCCAGGATGCGCTGACCGAGCTCTCCGCGCCAGCCTTCGTAACGCTTCTCGATCACCTGATCGAGCTTCTTGTCCGTGATCATCTTCTCCGCCATGAGCAAGCCATGAGCCAAAGTGTCCATGCCGCCAATGTGCGCATGGAAGAGGTCATCAGGCTCAGTGCTTTGTCGACGAAGCTTGGCATCGAAGTTCATGCCACCGGTGGTGAGGCCGCCGGCCTTGAGGATCGTGTGGAGCACGAGCGCGGTCTCGGTGACATCATTCGGGAATTGGTCGGTATCCCAACCGAGCAAAGAGTCGCCGCGGTTGATGTCGATGCTGCCCAAGAGATCATTGGCCGCTGCGTACGCCACTTCATGTTGGAAGCTATGGCCCGCGAGGATGGCGTGATTATTTTCGATGTTAACCTTGTATTCTTTTTCCAGACCGAACTTCTGGAGACACGCGTGCACCGTCGCCGTGTCGAAGTCGTACTGGTGGCTCGTGGGCTCTTTGGGCTTGGGCTCAATCAGGAGTAAGCCCTTGAAGCCGATCTTGTGCTTGTGCTCTGCCACGAGCGTTAGAAAGCGACCAAACTGCTCAATTTCCGCTTTCATGTCGGTATTCAGCAGCGTTTCGTAGCCTTCGCGCCCGCCCCACAGCACGTAGTTCTCACCACCCAAGCGATGGGTTGCGTCGAGGATCTTACGGACCTGAGCCGCTCCGTAGGCGAACACTTCCGGATCGGGATTAGTAGCGGCGCCACTCATGTAGCGGGGGTGGCTAAAAAGATTGGCCGTTCCCCAGAGCAGCTTGGTGCCCGTGCGCGCCATTTCTGCCTGCATCTTTTCGAGGATGCGGTCGAGGTTGGCGTGGCTCTCTTTGAGCGTATTGCCTTCGGGTGCGACATCTCGGTCGTGGAAGGCGAAGAAAGGCTGGCCGAGTTTTTCAAAAAACTCAAACGCCACTTTCAGTTTCTCTTCGGCTCGAACCATGGCATCGCCACTCTTTAACCAGGGGCGTTCAAATGTTCCCGCACCGAACACATCGTTTCCGTGCCACGCGAACGTGTGCCAGTAGCAGACGGCCACGCGCAGGTGGTCTTCAAGGCGCTTGCCGAGCACCAGACGATCCTTGTCGTAATAGCGGAACGCCAAGGGGTTTTCGGTTTCCGGGCCTTCGTAGCGGATCTTTTCTATGCCGCGAAAAAACGCTTCTGACATCGATTCTTCCTCAAATGGTGGCGAAAGCCCGAACTTTCTCGGGGCTCGCAGGTTAGACGGACGCGCAGCCTACGCGTGCTCCCAGGCGCAGCGCAACGGGGCTGTGGTGCCATCCTCGACCCCTCCCAAGAATCATGGCAGACCCACACTTCGTGAGCTTGGATGCCTCTCTCCCGCTAGCGCGCCAGAACAACGGAAACTCTGCTCCGGCGACCCGCTATTGTCGTTTTGCCTGGGCTGGCCTGGCCTACACCGTTTTGGTCGTGTTGTTTGGAGCGGTGGTGCGCGTGACGGGCTCCGGAGCGGGGTGTGGGCAGCACTGGCCGAACTGCAACGGTGAGATTTTACACATGCCGCGGCGGCTTGAGACGTTGATCGAAATCTCGCATCGCATCACGAGTGGCCTGGCGCTGATTTCGGCAATCGTTGTTTTTGCGTGGTCTCGACGGATTTTTACCCGGACTCATCTCGCCTACCGCGCGGCCAGCTGGGTCCTCGCGCTCATGATCGTGGAATGCCTGGTCGGCGCTGGATTGGTGCTCGGCCGCCTCGTTGCTCACGACACGTCGCTGGCCCGAGCCATCGTGATGCCGCTGCATTTAGCGAGCGCTTCTCTGTTGTGCGCGGCTTTCGCTGTCACAGCCTGGAGCGCACCCTTTCCGGCGCATCTCCGTATCGAAGCGGGCGTCGCGCGCCGCCCCGCTGGGATTGCCCTTTTGAGCGTGCTCGCTCTCTCAATGACCGGCGCAGTGACCGCCCTTGGCGACACGCTCTATCCTCTCCTGCCCAGCACGCCGCTAGGTGAACGCCTCGGAGCCGGTAACCTGCACTTTCTACAATCGCTGCGCATCTTGCACCCGATGCTTGCCGTGTTGCTGAGCGCGGCGATTTTTCGCTGCGTGACCCGTTTGACCGAGAGTGTGCATTCCCTGAAAGTTCTAGCCTGGGCAAGGTCGGTGCGCATAACGCTCTTGGCGCAGCTACTTCTGGGCGGACTGAACATCGTGCTCGGCGCGCCGGCGTGGCTGCAGATTGCCCATTTAGGACTGGCGCTGATGCTCTGGCTGAGCCTGGTGCTGTTGGCGCTTTGGGCCTGTACCGGGCAGCCCACGGAAGGCTTCGAGTCGGCCGCCTCTTAAGCTATCGTCTAGACCCATGGCCCTTCAGATCATCAATCCAGCCACCGATGCGATGCTAGGTGAGCTCGAAACCGATACCCCAACCGCCATCCTTACGAAGTTCGAAAACGCACGCGCGGCGCAACCCGCCTGGGCAGCACGCCCCTTTGCCGAGCGCAGCCGCATCATCTCGCGTTTCAAGACGCTCGTGATGGCACAAGCCAGCAAGCTCGCCAAAACACTGACGGCTGAGGTTGGTAAGCCCATCGCTCAATCCCGAAACGAAATTGCTGGGCTGCTTGGACGCATCGATTTCTTTCTCGCCGAGACAGAGCGGCTCCTTGCGCACAAGACGGTTCACTCCGAAGAAGGCTTGAGCGAACAGATTTCTTGGGGACCCTTAGGCGTGATCGTCAACATTTCAGCCTGGAATTATCCTTATTTCGTCGGCGGGAATGTGTTCATCCCGGCGCTGCTCACCGGCAACGCAGTGCTCTACAAGCCCAGCGAACTTGCGTCGCTGACTGGCCTCGAAATTGCGCGTTTGCTTCACGAAGCAGGCGTCCCCGAGGCCGTCTTCAGCGCTGTGATTGGCGACGGCACCGTCGGCAACGCACTGTTGGATTTGCCTGTGAACGGAGTTTTCTTCACAGGTTCACACGGGACTGGCGTGAAGATCGCCAAGAAGGCGGCGGAACGCCTGATCAAAGTGCAGCTTGAGTTGGGCGGAAAAGACCCCGTGTACGTGGCTGACGACGCCAACGTAGAAACCGCAGCACCCGGGATCGCGGATGGCGCCTTCTACAACTCGGGACAAAGCTGCTGCTCCGTCGAACGCGTCTACGTGAACGCCAAGATTTGGGATCGCTTTCTCGCGCTTTTCGAACAAACGGTGCGCTGCTTTCGGTTGGGAGATCCGACCCATCCAGAAACTTATATCGGTCCTTTGGCGCGCAGGGCCGCTCAACTGGAATTCCTCGAAGCACAGCTCGCCGACGCCAAGGAAAAGGGTGCGACGGTGCTCCTCGGCGGTAAACGAGCGGTCCATCCGGGGCATTTTTTCGAACCAACCGTATTGGTGAACGTGACGCATGAAATGTCTGTGATGCGCGATGAAAGCTTCGGCCCCATCATCGGTTTGATGAAGGTGGAAGACGACGCCGAAGCTCTGGCGCTGATGAATGATACTGTTTACGGATTAACGGCTTCCGTTTACTCAGCGAGCGAAGAGCGCGCGCGAAGCATCCTCGGAGCGCTTGAGGTGGGTTCTGCGTACTGGAACTGCTGCGATCGCGTGAGCCCACGTCTGCCTTGGTCCGGGCAAAGGAACTCCGGGATCGGCATCACCCTTTCGACCCTGGGCATTGAGGCATTTCTGGCGCCCAAGGCCTGGCACCTCCGGCAGTAGCGATTTCCTCAGGATCCGCCGCTACTCGGAGTACGCAGCGCACAAATCACCGGCAAGAGAGGGCTTCAGCATCTTTTGCGTGATTTTTTAGGGGCCTCCGACCGCAGACCGTGTCGGAATTTACGAGACCCCGAGGCTCGCCCCTTATAGAGTCTCACCCAATCACGTGGGACTTCGAAATTTAGCGGACCTCAGAACTCTCCTCTGGACCATGGTCCTCACACCGGGCGTGGTGGCAGTTCAGTACCTGAACCCCCACCTCATTCCCTATCTGTGGTGGGTCAGTTGTTACTTTGCGCTGGCGTGCGGCGTCATTGCTCACAACCACAACCATTGCCCGACCTTCAAAACGAAGCAGCAGAACCAGCTGTTCGGGATGTGGATCTCTATTTTTTATGGGTATCCAACGTTCGCGTGGATCCCCACCCACAACTTGAATCACCACAAGCTGGTGAACAAGGCGGGGGACGCCACGATCACTTGGCGTTACACCAATCGGCATATCTTCCGCGTGGCCATGAGCTATTTCTTCGTCTCAAGCTGGTTCCAGAGTGAGCCGATCAAGGAATTTATCCGCAAGGCCAAAGCGGAGAAGCCCTCGCTGTATCGGCAAATCCAAGCCCAGCACGCGGCCGTGATCATCGCCCATCTGGCGCTCTTGGGCGGTGCGATTGCGCTCCACGGCGTGAAGACTGGCATCTACACCTGGGCCGTTGTCTCTGGGCTGCCGGGTTTCTTTGCGCTCTTCACCATCATGCTCTTCAACTATGAACAGCATGTGCATGCTGATCCTTGGTCCGAGTATGCGCACTCCCGAAGCTTCAACGGCGCGTTGACCAATTTTTTCTTGTTCAATAACGGCTACCACTTCGTCCACCACGAAAATCCGGGCACGCATTGGAGTAAGTTGAAGGCTCTGCACCTCGCGGTCGAAAGCAAGATCCCGAGCCAGCTCTTGGAGCGCAGCCTCTTCTGGTACTGGTTCCGCCAATACGCTCTCGCGCCCCTCTTTCCTGGGCTTGGAACCCAGCAATATGGGCGAGCCCCCTTTGATCCTCCTGGGGGCGCACCGGTTGCGCTCGTCACGGATTCGGTGGGTATCGGCGAAGCTGGCACCAACGCCGCTCGTATCTAACGTCTATCGTAGCGTGCCGCCACAACGGCTTGGTGTTCCGGCACCACCACAGGTTTGCCCGTTCGGGCAGACACCGCAATCGAGAAGCCCACCACAGCCGTCAGCGACAGGCCCACACGTTGCATTTTGGCCCACGCAAGTGAGCGGCTGGCAACTCGTGGTCCCCACGCCGCAGTGATTGGGGACGCCGGCACCGCCACAGGTTTGATTGCCGGCACACTGACCGCAGTTCGTCACCCCGCCACAGCCGTCACCGATGATGCCACAGTTGGCTCCCGTTGCTTGGCAAGTGGTGGCTGTGCAGACGCCGTTGCCACATTGGTTGGCCACGCCACCACCGCCACAGGTTTGCCCGTTCGGGCAGCTTCCGCAATCGAGGCTAGCGCCGCAGCCATCGGAGACCCGTCCGCAGCCGGCGTTGCTGGCTTGGCAGGTTGTCTTCGTGCAAGCACCACCGCACTGATTCGCGACACCCGCACCACCACAGATTTGGGGCTGAACGCAGGTGCCACATTGCAAAACACCGCCACATCCATCCCCAATAAAGCCACACCCCGCCTGAGCCGCGTTGCAAGTTCTCGGGGTGCACTTGAGCCCGCATAGGTTTGGACCGCCCAAACCACACTGCGCGTTCGACGCACAATTACCGCAATCGATCGCACCACCACAGCCATCTCCAACGAGCCCGCATTCGGCTCCGACCGACATACAGCTGCGCGGATTACAGCTTCCAGCACCACAGACATTCGGCGTACCACCGCCGCCGCAGCTCGTGCCATTCGCACAGGTACCGCAGGAAAGCGTGCCACCGCAGCCATCTGAAATGATTCCGCAGGCGGCGCCAACACTCGAGCAAGCTCGCGGTTGGCAAGCTGGCAAGCCACACACGTTGGCCACGCCGCCACCACCACAGACTGCCGGCGATTGGCAGCTGCCGCACGTTAACGTGCCACCACAACCGTCGGCGATAACGCCACAATTCGCTCCCACTTTGCCGCAATTGGTCGGTACACAGACGCTACCGCATTGATTGGAGATACCGCCGCCGCCACAAGTACTTGGTGACGCACAGGAGCCGCAATCCAGCACGCCGCCACACCCATCAGCCACGTATCCACACTGAGCCCCCAGCACGCCACAGCTGGTCTTGGTGCAGGTCGGAGGTTGCGGGGGAGCACCCGACGAAACACACGCAGAAAGGTCGAAAATCATGAATTCGAGGACCTTTTCCTGGGCGGTGAGCGGACCCGTAGCGCACTGCGCCGGGAACACCTGCGATCCATTACCGCTAGCACCTGCGACGTGAAAACCGCTGTACAGCACGCGGCCGCAGATATTTGCGTTGCTCGCCCCATAAGGTGTGTTGAACGCGTACTGCTGAATCGAGGTGTCCGTGTTGATCTTGACATTCCCGGGCTGCAAGCGAACCGCGGCATCTGTGTAGATGAAACGCTCGGAAGCGCTGCCCACCGACTTCACGTAGCTTCGCGGCTCATCGATCGAGATGTATCCGCTGCCATAACTCGGGTGCTGGGCTCCCACGTTCCCGAGCCATGCGTTGAAGGCCTGGCCCTTCGGGCTCGTGGTGTCCACGATGCCTGTCGTCTGTGCGCCATTGTTGTTGTGCGGACCACCCCAAGTAGCGCTGTCCTGGAATTGCGCTGTGTCGTGCAGGTACGTGTAGCTAAAGTGCGAGGCGAAAACGCGGCCGCCGGCGTTGGCGAAATTCCGCAAGATGAGATCGTCCGTATTGTGCTCATTGGCGGCACCTTCACAGCCAAATATCGCGACATCGTAGTCGTCTATCTTGTGCTTGTTCCCGGTTGTTGCAGCGAAAAGCTGGCTTCTTGGGGTGGAGACGAACGTTTTACAGGAGCCATCGGTTTTGAACGCACTGCAACCATAGTGCGCGCCGTTGGCGCGATACATGTGGATCCGCCCGCCACCTGTGGGCAAGGTAAACTCGCGATCATCCACGCCCATCTTGCGCAGCACGCACTCGAGCTCATCCACGCTCCCGGTGACCATCGCCATGCTCGGGATGCTCAAGTACTGAACGTTCGCAGGCGCCGCGTCCGCCATGTGACGTGGCAAGCGCGTGTCGTTCGTTGTCAGATTCACATTGGTGCACTTGGTGACGGCGGGGATCGTCACCACGCGCCGCCACTTACCCATTTTGACCACGAGCGGGAAATCCACTCCGGCGGGGACATTGCGCAAGACGAACGAACCATCTGGGCCCGTGAGTGCGGAAGCCAACGGCGAACCGAGGGCTTCATCTTCGCAACGACCGCAACTGGCTCCCGCTGAAATTGCAGGTAAAGGCGCGTTCGGCACGTACACCAACGCGTTGTAGAGAACCTCCGTGCCATTGGGTGCGTAGACTTTGCCGGTGAGCCGAGTTTCCTGGCCGCCAGGACAGTAGGCCTGGTTTTGACAGAGGCCCGTGCAATTCGGGTCATTGGCCTTGACGTTACCGCATACACTCGCTACCCCGCCGCCACCGCAGATATCTGGGTCAGAACAAGTGCCGCACGAAGCGACAATGCCACCGCAACCATCGCCGATGGCGCCGCAAGTGGCCCCGACGTCTGCGCAAGTTTTGGGTGTGCAAGGGGGAACACCGCAAACGCTCGGAGTGCCTCCGCCACCGCAACTATTGGGCGCGGTGCAGCCGCCGCAATCTACGACGCCACCACAGCCGTCGCTTTGCTGACCGCAGAGCGCCACGCAAACCTCATTCGCCAGCTTGGGAACGCACTGAATCTTTTCGCACATATTGGCGTTGCACACCTCATCGCCCGCACAGGTACCGCAGCTCGTCGTAACGCCGCCGCAACCATCACTGATCGTTCCGCACGTGGCACCCCAATCGCCACACGCCAACGCTACGCACGCGGGCGCTCCGCATATTCCTGGAACCCCTCCACCGCCGCAGCTTTCCGCACCCAAGCAGCCGCCACAATCGACGCTCCCGCCACAGCCATCACCGATTAGCCCGCAACTTGAGCCGCAATCCGTGCTTGTTTTGGGTACGCATGCTGAGGTGAACATCCCGCACAAGTCCGGGCCCCCGGCGCCACAGGTCTGCCCATTCGGGCAACCGTTGATACAGCCGAGGAGCTCGCCACCGCAGCCATCAGGTACAAACCCACAGAAATTCGCCGGTTCGCCGAGAACCGCTTGTTCACAATCGAGGGACTGACAGGTGGGTTTTGCGCACTGGCCGGGAGCGGAGATGCCGCACACTTCATCAGCTGCGCACGCGTACCCGCAATCGAGCGTACCACCGCAACCGTCACTGACCGGGCCGCATTTGCCGGGCTGCGCACCGTAATCAGCACACGTGAGCTTGGTGCATTTCGAGGTGTCTGCGCAGGATCCATTCACGCATTGAAACACGGGATTCGGACAGGCACTCGTGCCATTGGGCCAACAGTGCAACACACCTCCACAAGCATCGGGTTGGTCGCCACAGGTTTTGCCTAACGCCTGGCAAGTAGTGGGTGCGCATGCAGCACTCCCACCACAGTGACTGGCCACACCACCACCACCACAGGTTTCCGGGCTCGTGCACCCGCCGCAAGTGAGAATGCCTCCGCAACCATCGGCAACTGGACCACATTCACCGACACCGCATTGTGTGCGACAGGTGACGGTCTGCGAACTGGAGCCGAGATCGATCTGCTGAGGGGGCGTCAGATCGATTCCCACCGACGTGGTGCCGGCCATCCCGGAGGGCCCAGGCGCCTGAAGATCTCCGCCCGTGCAGCCCGAAACAATCAGGAACGGAATGCTCACCGTTAAAAGCACAGCCCGCACGAACGCAAACATACCTCTGCCTCCAGCCATCCTTCAAAAGTTGCCTCAGAAGAGAATATTCGGCAATGGAAACTTGCAACGCGATACCAATTGAGTGAGCGCTTCAACCACTCTTGCTCACGCCGCTTCCGCTCCACTTCTAGGCGGCACACGCACCGCCGACCAGGCTCTCCCACTGTGTCTGCACTGGCGCCACGCATCTACAGATAAACGTCGCCGTCAACTCTTGGTTATCCGCGGCGTAGCCCGGAATCGCGAAACTGTTGTTCTAGCCGTCGAAAACGTTGCGCCAACGCGCGCACGAGCGACCCCGTCCAACCCTCCATCCCGAGACCCTCAGCCATCGTACTCTTATCCAGCACGAGCACCATCACCTGATCGACTGCTTCAACAGATGCGGCACGCGGTTCATCGAGAAGCAACGCCATCTCGCCAAACACTTCTCCTGGTCCCATCGTGGTCAGCGTTTCGCGCTGCCCGTCGGCTGAGCGAAATGCGCGACATTGGCCGCTCACAATCATGTACGCGCGGTCTCCCACGTCGCCTTCTTTTAGGATCAGACTCCCGGCCTCAAAGGTTTCTTGCGGCAGGTGCAGCCCACCGCGCAAAAACGTATGCACATCTTGGCGGAGCTCAACGGCCCGCTGATAACGCGCCGCAGGATCTGGAGCCACAGCCCGAGCGATGATGCTGCAAAGGCGCCGTGGAATAGGCACGCGATTGGCCACCTCCGCAATTGGAACCACTTGGCCCGCCTGAGCTTTTTCTAGGCAATCCTCGTAATCTATGTAGCGGCCATAGGGCGTACGGTTACTCACGATCTCGTAGAGGATCGCGCCGAGGCCGAAAATGTCGCTGCGCTCATCCATATCGGCAGGATTGCCGCGCGCCTGCTCAGGCGCCATGTGCGTGATCGTTCCGACTGGGCCGGGAGCTTCCATTTGCGAATCCGCGCCTGACGCGGGCCTGCGCTTGGTGAGCTTGGCGAGTCCCCAATCCATCAAATAGACCTGCCCAAAATCGGCCACCATGATGTTCTCGGGCTTGAGATCGCGGTGAATCACTCCGCGGTGGTGTGCGTATGAAATGGCGTCGCAAACCTTGAGAAAGATTTCTAGCCCCTCCTCGATCCGATCGTGCGAGCCCACGCGACGAAGCGGGTGTGCGAGCCATTTGTCGAAGCTCCAACCCTGCACAAGCTTCATGGTGAAGTACGGCACACCGTCCTTGGAGACTGCCAGCTCGTGAACGGGAACGATATTCGGATGCTCAAGCTGTCCGGTGATCTGCGCTTCTGCAATGAAGCCTTCGCGATACATCGGCTCTCGAGCAAGCTCCCGATCCAGCCGTTTCAGCGCTACATGCCGGAGCAGATTGCGATCGGTTGCGGGATGAATGCGCCCCATGCCACCGCGTCCGAGTTCAGGATACAGCCGTAGGTGCGGTGGAGTTGGGATCCCTTCAGCTTGAATCGTAGCGGAGTCGATCTCGTTCTCACCCCCAGTAGGGATCGATTCGATCACGCACACAGGCTCGGCACTTGCGTCTTCGTGGCTCATGACGGTGCTAAGTAGACCGCCCTTCCTTCACGCGGACAATCCCCAAAGCTTCAACGCCGCTTCGGCTCCGCATCGCCCCCCGCCAACCGGCCGCGAAGGGCGCGAACTTGGCGCTTACTGGCTAACTGGCCCGCCGACGGTAGAGTGGTCGCGGATCGTCCGCGGCGGCCTGATAGGTGACCGAAAACTCACCAAACGCCCCCAGAGCGGATTCGAGGCTCTTGCCGGGCGTCAACTCAAAGGCGTTAAAACCACAACGCTGCATGTAAAACATCTGATCCCGCAGCACATTCCCGACGGCACGCAGTTCGCCTTGGAACCTGTGGCGTTCACGCAACATGCGCCCAGTCGTGTAGCCGCGGCCATCCCCGAATTTCGGGAACTCAACCGCGATCAAACTGAGCGCGAGGATGTCCGCTGCCAAGACAGCTGGATCTTCATCGCTCTTCAAACGCACACCGAGCGCTCCTGCGGGGCGAGCGAGGAGCTGCGCCCGCTCCTTGGCAAACCGCGCACTGGAAACAATAATATTGCCCGCAGCAGGGAGTGGCGCATCATCCGGGAACGTCGTGTACGTATCATCAACGATCTTCTGATCTTTAATTATTTGCATAGACAGCTTCCTTGAAAGGACTCGGGCCAAGACGGCGGTAGGCGTCGATGAAGCGCTCCTCGGCAGACTCCCGCAACTTCAGGTAACAGCGAAGCACTGACTCAACCGCATCCACCACCTTGGCTTCTGACATGGCCGGCCCAAGAATCACGCCGATCGAAGCTTCGTTCCCCGGATCACCACCGAGCAGCAGCTGGTATGCCTCCTCACCGCTCTTATCAATGCCGAGAATGCCGATGTTGCCGATGTGATGGTGCCCACAGGCATTGATGCAACCCGAGATCTTGACGCTCACTTCTCCGATATCGTCCAAATAGTCGATATCTTCAAAGCGTTTTGAG
>JBBSBI010000107.1:0-17778 GCA_038251425.1 Polyangiales bacterium | reverse complement strand
GCCGCCTCGAACTCGCTCGATCTTGGTGATCGCTTCTTGGTGACCGAAGCAAGTGGACAGTGGGGCGCGGTCTCCAACACCGGCTCGGGGTTGACCGTGCTCAACACCGACGGCCGAGTCGGCGAGTTTGACAGCGCCACGCGCATCACGCTGCGCGACCGTGCAGCGGTCAACCTGCTCGTCAGTAGACAGGTGCCTGAGCGCTTCAACCAAACCATCCTGCTCGCACAATCATTCGTGACGCCCGTCGCGTTCCCGCAACCAGCGCTCCCCACGCTGACCGCTTCGAATAACGACGTGTTTGTCGAGTCCGACACGTCGCGGACGCTCGTGCCCGGAGCCTATGGCAAGGTGACGGTCCATCCTCGCGGCCACCTGAAGCTGCAAGCGGGTGACTACGCGTTCAGGTCACTCGAAACGGATTCGCAGAGCGTCCTCGACCTCAACAAGGCAAACGGTAGCATTCGCGTGGTCGTCTACGAGACCACCAAGCTGCAGGCGACCTACAACCCTACGCCCAACAACGCGACGGGCTTCTTGCTCGGCTACCTCGGTCAACAAACCGTCTACGTGGAGACGCAGTTCCGCGGGACACTCGTCGTCCCCAATGCTAGCCTCAACCTTCGGGCACTGAACGGCCTCAGCCATGAAGGAGAGTTCTACGCTAAAGATCTCAAGACCGAAGGCGGCGCTACCGTGCGGCACGTTCCGGCGACGTGTGCACTGCCCTAACAGCTGGCTCTTCGCGTTGGTCGCCGCGCCTCTGCTCTTTTTGAGCAGCGGCTGCGGAGACCAGCGCAGCTGGTTTGAAGGCAACCGCTTATGGGAATCGGAGCACTTTCGGTACCACTCGTATGCGGATGACGACTCAGTGTGCGAGGGGGTGCTCGGTACGCTCGAAGCGCACTGGCAGCGGACGCATGACTACCTTGGGTTCGCCTGGAAGTCCGGGGCCAAGGTCGACTATTACAAGTTTCGGACAGAGGAGGAGTTCGAGCGGCTGGCGGATTGCCCCGACTCGCTTGGCTGTGGCGGGGGTTTGGCGGTTCGAGCTTTCTTGTCCGCCCATCAGCACGAGTTGGTGCACAGCTACTTCGACGCCGACCAAGTTTATCCGCCATCGTTCTTGGCCGAAGGCATTGCCGAGGTGATGTCGTGTGAGGTCCCGCACGAGTCGAGTCTCCGCACCTGGCGCGACGTGGTGGAAAAGACCGTCGCTCAGGACCCATCTTTGGGTAACGACGGAGCCTGGCTGATCGGCCACCTGCTCAAACACTATCCCCGAAATAAATTCCTCGTTTGGTATGACGCCGTGCGTGCTGGCGATAACGCAGACAGCGTTGGCAAGGCGTTCGAAGCCGCCTACGGCGTGTCACTCGATACGATGTGGGACGAAGTCCACGCCTTCGCGGGCCGCAAAGTGCAATGCGTGTACCTCGATGAGTGCAGCGCTCCGGCCCTGAGCCTCGACGGTACACCCACCACCGTTGGGGTTTCCTGCGACGGCAGCAACCAGTTTCGGACGATTCAAGTGGATGAGGCGACAAATCTCGTTTTTCAGCCAAATCTGACCACCGTCAGGGTGCTGAGCACTTGCGACGTGGTACCGAGGGTGGCGACTTACCTGTCGGGGGCGGCGTCGCTGGTGAACACTATGGTCCGGCTGGAGCCTGGCAAGTACACCTTCGGTGCCGACAAGGAATCCGCGCCGGTGGAAGTCAAAGCTCGCGCCGCCCCGGAGCTGGGCCTCACGAGCAGCTGCAACGATTCGGCTGCTTTCGCTTTCGACCCGAGCGCGTTCGGGGCGACCACCATTTCGGAACTGACGTTACCGCCTGGTGCTGTTGGAGACACTTGGTTCGTGCGAATTGCCCCCGGCCCGGGCAAGTACTTGGTGGCAAACAGTGGCTACCCCGAAGTGGCGCTCAAGCGGTGTTTGGGCTGCACTGGCAGCTGCGAGTCCATCTATTCGCCCGGCGCCTGGCCGCTCGACGCTCAGGGCGCGGCGACGCTGCGCATCGACCGGATCAAAACGTCACTGGGACTGTCAAGTGTTTCGATCGACTGGCGCTCGCGGGCGAGCCCATGAAGCGTCCGAACCACCGGCGACTGGAGCCGAGCGATGCGGTGATAGCGCCGCGAAGCGTTGGTGACGAGCAACCGCGAGCCTGCTAGACTCACGCCGTGGCACCCTACGTTCGCGTTATCATTACAGCGTGTTTGCTAATCAGTTGCGGTAGTCCCGAGGTCGAGGAGGATCCGAACGCGCATCGCTATACCCTCGACGCTAGCCAATATGCAGCATCCGAGGATCCGCCCAGTCTCTACGTCGAGTACGGAGCCCTGGCTGTGCCGCTGGAAGCCAAAGACCTGATCCTCAACAACATGGATCATGACTCGCTTCGGTGGATCGCCACCCCCTCCTACTGCAAAGCAGGCCAGCTCCCGAACGAACTTCCACGTTGGATATCTGCAAACCTGCTCGAGGTGCCTCCCGTGCACCTCACGAGCGCTCGCATCACTATCGCTTCCAGTGGTAGCGAGACAGTGCTCACGCCCAGCTTCTCGCTACGCACGAGCGATGGCAGCTGGCTGCCGTGCAGGGTTGCGCCACAGGTCACCAGAGCCGCCAATTCGCTGACCGCCAGCATCGCAATCGACGTCGCGGACGCAACCATTCTAGTAATATTTGCAGATGCCAACACCCACATACACAACATCAGTTACACCACGCACGACTGAGTAGTTTCCAAAAACGCATCGCGAGGCCTGCCTGGTGTAGGAGTTAAACAACCCACCAAGGCGAGCGCGGCGCTGGGGTCGCCTCGCCCTAAGGCAACAGCCGCCGCAAAAACGTGCGTTCCAGTTCAAGCCGTGCGGCATCCGCGCGCACGACTTCGTCTGCAGGCGTGAAGGACTGATCCGCTTCCAGCCGGTAACTGGCAACGTACTCGTGCGGCGCTGCTCCTGAATGATCCTCTGGCGACAACATCGAGAAATAGAGACTTTCATCCGGACGGCGATACACATGATAGATCCGACCCACGCTGCGCTTGAACCGGCATTCTGCCTGATGCAGGTCGAGATCTGCCTTCGCTTTCTGCAAGATCTCTTGAGCTTGAACCTGCAACGCTCGCATCTGTTCTAAGATGGTTTGCAGTCGCGCGCCGGCATGCGAGCTGACACTCGCGGACGCCAGCTCCAGCTCCTTCGCGAGGTCAACCAGCGACAGAGGGCCCTGTAACCTGCTGGTCGGATACGGGGAGCTGTGCGACGGCCCGAGATGATTGGGGCCTGTGTAGCGGTGGTCTTGTTCGCCCGACATGGGTCAGCAAGGGGTATCCCCACCTGGCCGGCAAAGCAAACCTACACTGGTTTTTTCCCAGATTATTGGCTCCTCCCTTGACGAGCGCCCCCGGCTGAAGCATCCATTCATCCGGATTGATGAATGGTTCCAATGAACCGAAATAACCAACGAGGCTAGATCATGGGTCGACCCACATTCAAAGTTGCAGATTTGTCACTCGCCGAATTCGGACGAAAAGAAATCCGTTTGGCCGAGCAGGAAATGCCAGGGCTCATGGCTCTGCGGAAAACCCACGGCGAAAAAGCGCCGCTCAAGGGAGTCAAGATTGCGGGTTCTCTGCACATGACGGTGCAGACGGCCGTGCTGATCGAAACGCTCACCGCACTTGGCGCCGACGTTCGTTGGGCATCCTGCAATATCTTCAGCACCCAAGACAGCGCTGCAGCAGCAGTTGCCGTTGGCCCCAAGGGAACTGTGGATAAGCCCCAAGGCATCCCCGTGTTCGCTTGGAAGGGCGAAACGCTTGAAGAGTATTGGTGGTGCACTGAAGAAATGTTGACCTGGCCAGATGGCTCAGGGCCCACGCAAATTGTGGATGATGGCGGCGACGCCACGCTCTTGATCGTGAAAGGCGCGGAGTACGAGCGCGCTGGCAAGATCCCAGAATTTGATGCCGCGAACGACGCTGCTGAGTGGGGCGTGATCTTGGATGTAATGCGCAGAACAGCCAAAACGGAGCCCAAAAAATGGAGCCGCTTTGCTGAAATGTGCCGAGGCGTGAGCGAAGAGACAACGACCGGCGTGCACCGCCTGTACGAAATGCAGAAGAAGGGAACGCTCCCCTTCCCCGCCATCAACGTCAACGATTGCGTCACGAAGAGTAAGTTCGACAACCTCTACGGCTGTCGGCATTCACTCATTGATGGCATCAATCGCGCCTCCGACGTGATGCTCGGTGGCAAAGTTGCGGTGGTCTGTGGCTACGGCGACGTGGGCAAGGGCTGCGCTCAATCCCTGCGCGGTCAAGGCTGCCGCGTGATCGTGACTGAGATCGATCCGATTTGCGCACTGCAAGCGGCGATGGAAGGTTACGAAGTGAACACGCTCGACAACGTGATCGCGACGGCGGACATCTTTGTGACCTGCACCGGCAACAAAGACATCATCACCACTGCCCACATGCAGAAGATGAAAGATAAGGCGATTGTCGGCAATATTGGCCACTTCGACAACGAGATCGACGTCGCTGGGCTCAGCAAGCTTGCTGGCGCCGAACGCATCCGAATTAAGGATCAGTTTGACGAATGGCGCTTCGCAGATGGCCACAGCATTCTGATGTTGGCTGAGGGCCGATTGCTCAATCTGGGCTGCGCCACCGGCCACCCGAGCTTCGTGATGAGCACTTCATTCTCGAATCAGGTGTTGGCACAGCTGGAACTCCACCAAAATCAAGCCAAGTACCAAAACCAAGTTTACGTGCTTCCGAAGCACCTCGACGAAATGGTGGCTCGCCTCCATCTCGGGAAGCTTGGCGTACAGCTCACCACGCTGACCCAATCACAGGCCGATTATCTCAGCCTTCCTGTCGAAGGTCCTTACAAGCCGGAGCACTACCGCTACTGAGCGCGCGCCGCACGCGAAGCTAAGAAGCTTCTGAAACGTCGGCCCTGGGCAACTTTGAATTGCTCGGGGCCGCTGTCATTTGCTCTTCGCACAGCGAAAGCCAACTCCATGGCTCACCGTGACTGGAACGTTGGAATACCTGAATGAAGGCCTGAGCCAGGTGGCGAATGAGCCGTTCCAAGCTCCGCCTCGAATCACGCGGCGTTCACCCGTTGGCGGCCCCACTGGATCCTTCTTATCGGTGGGATCATAGTCCGCATACCAGTCTGCCACCCACTCCCAGACGTTACCCACGACGTCGTACAAACCGAAACGGGAGCGGCCTTTTTCAAACTTTCCAACGGGTGCGGTGGTTGGGTATCCATCGTCCTCGTTATACAGGGCCTCGAGCGTTACCTTTTGGGCCTTGCCCCAACCGACGCATTCAGTTCCACATGCATTCAAGTGTTCGTGAGTGGGCGGCGCATCACCCCACGGATAAACGCGCCCATCGGGGCCCCGAGTGGCGTACTCCCACTCGGCCTCGGTCGGGAGACGTTTTGCAGAGGCGCGGCAGAAAGTATCTGCCTGTTGCCAATCCACACAATTCACGGGGTGATCGGACTTGGCCGGATCCACCGTGCAGAGCGTTGAGTAGAGTTGTTTGTCTTTCGGCAGGATCCCGGGCCAATCCACCTCGGTGTGAGCACGCTTGCACTTGCCAGCGTCTGAACACTCTTTGTACTCCGCTGCAGTGACCTCGTAGAGATCGATGCAGTAGCTCGCCAGCTGCACGTTATGAGCCGGCTTTTCATTCGCGGGAGCGTCCTTCGTGTCAGAGCCCTGGAAATACTGGCCCGCCGGGATCTCGACCATTTTGACAGGACAAGCAGGTTTGGCCTCAGCGGTTGGTAGAGGCTTGGCCAGAAGAACCGGCGTGGCGGCCGCAGCGGTCTCCAATGGATCCGGCTTCGGCATCAGGTAAACGCCAACACCTGCCGCGCCAGCCAGGAGCCCAACCACCAACACGACGACGCCTGCCTTGTTGCGTTTTGGCTCTACGCCTCCTTGTGAGATCTCACTCGGAGTCGTGGTGCTGGAAAGGTTGCGCAAACTCGGTTCGGTGTGAGCTTTGGGCGCGAGCTCGGTCGCGGCGACGGCCTGGCGAGTGATGGGGCGTTCGGCGTGCGAAGACGCCTCGAGCAGTGCCTGACCCAGCGCATCAGAAAACTCCTTGGCTCGCGTGAAACGATCAGCGGGTGCCACCGCCAAGGCTCGTGCAAAGACGGCTTCCACGCTATCCGGAATTGCAACACCCAGCGTACGCGGAGTGGGACGCCGCTCTGGGTTTCCGGAGGCGAAGCCCAATTGCACGATATCATCTCCGGCCAAGCAACAGGTCCCCGCCAAGAGTTCGACGCCGACAAGCGCCAACGCAAACACGTCTGTCCAGGGCCCGGTTGCGCCAAAACTCCGACTGAACTGCTCCGGCGCTCCATACTGCGGAGTGAAGCTGGTGATATTCATCCCGGTCTTACTCAGGGCGGCCTTCAGCTCCGTATTTTCACTCATCATCTTCGCGACGCCGAAGTCCAAGATCTTCACCACAGATTCTGAGGTGTGACCCTGCCCTCCGAGCACGAACAAATTGGCCGGTTTGATGTCTCGGTGTGCAATGCCTTTGCCATGGGCCACGTCGAGCGCCGCGCACACTTGCGTCAGCAGACGCGCAACTTCCGCAAGCTCCCAGGGCCTCTTGCCTTGAACCTTCTCTCGCTCGAGCAGTTCGTCGAGCGGAAGCCCCTCCAGCCACTCCAGCACCATGTACGGCATCCACTGACCGTCTGACGTCGTAAAGCTCGCCACGTCGCGCGCCTGAACAATCCCTGCCGTATGGCTAGAAAGCTCAGTGAGCAAAGCTCCCTCTTGAATGAACGCCTGCTGGAATTGCTCGTGCTGATCGCTCGGCACGTGCGAGAGCCCGTTGAAGAATTTGATGGCGACGGGCTTATTCCAGATCGTGTGTTGGGCCCGGTAGACCACGGCAAAGCCTCCCTCCCCGACGAGCTTCTCGACTCGGTACTTTTCAGCAATGGTCGTACCCACGATCTTCAGGGGATCTTTCACGCTCATTTTTTCCTCAAAGTTGGGGGCAACAGATTCAGCTTACTTCAGTTCTGAGGAGCCGGGATAGCTTACTGCGAAGGTTCGGGCATCGGTCCGAGGAGCGCTCCACGCTCAGCGAGATCAGCCAGCAGCAAGGCCGTGCTTTGCATATGCTGCTCGTTGAACTCAACGCCATGTTCAGCGTAGGCCAACGACAGGGCGTGGCCCAGCGGGTGCTGATGGCCCAGCAGGTTCCCTAAAATGCTGGCAGCTAATGGCGATAATTCGAGGTAGCGCACGTCGTGGTCGGCGCTCCGATACACCAAGAGGTCCGTCGGTCGAGCTTCTGGCTCCGTCCGATCCGAGAGCTCGGCGCTCAATTCGTGGACGGCATATTGATAGTGCATCAGACGCGAGGATTCTGTGAAACGCACCATGGCTGCTAGCTTGAGCTCCTCCGGTACCTCCGGGAAGCTGGAGTGGCGGCAGGCCGCGACTTCAATTCGCAATGCTTCGTGTCGAGCTAAATCTCTCGCCCAGCGCGGAACTCGCCGATCGGCCTCCCATAATGGTTCAGAAAAATCTAAGAACTCCGCCGTCACGTCGCGCAGGTAGTGAGTTCTAGGGCCAGCTTCTCGCAGGAACTTCTGCAAGTACTCATCGAAGATCCCGCCCATTCGCTGAACCAAACGCGGCAACGCCAGCTCGATGGCCTCACGCAGTGTGCTCTGAACCAACTGACGATAGACCACGGCACGCGGCAGTTGGAGACGTAACGCCTGGCACTCAATCTCCGAAAGCTGTAGCGATCGCAACAGCTCATCAACCGCTGCTCGATCGTCGACTTGAATCTCGGCACCGAACACGACCCGTTCGATGAAGGCTTCAAGGGCTTGCTGCAAAGGCCACCTCACTTCCTGAGCTACGCCCCAGCGCCTGCTCGTACACTGCTTGCAGCTCCTCGACTTCGCGTATCAGCTCCGAGAGCGGGGGGATGTTGTTATCTCGTTCGAGTAGCACCGGCAACGGGCCCGTTCGCTCTAGCACCCAGGCTAACAGCTCCTGCACCGAAGGGGCCACCGGAGCGCCGTGGCTATCGATCAAGAGGTCCCACTTGGAACTCTCATGCCCCGCGACGTGGATCTCCGCCACACGCTCCAAAGGCAGGCGACGCAAGAAATCCAACGCATCGAACCCGTGATTTTTGGCGTTCACGAACACGTTGTTCACGTCGAGCAGCAGCCCCGCACCACTTGCTTCTAAAAGTTCGCCGAGAAACTCCGGCTCTGGCATTTCGGGGGAGCCGGGTGCCATGTAGTAGGTGATGTTTTCGATGAGCATCGGCACACCCAGCTCGTCGGTGAGGCGCTTCAGCCGTTCGCTGATGCGATGAATGGAATTCCGATTGAAGGCCACGGGGAACAGCTCATGAGTCATCCGCTGCCCCGTGCGCGAAAATGACAGATGATCCGAGTGCCAGGGCGACTTGACCCGTCTGATCTCGGCTCGAAGCTCGTTCACAAATTCGGGGGCGGGCGCTTCAATGCTCCCTAAGGAGAGCGTGAGCCCATGGGTGACGAGCGGATAACGCGTGCCGACCTGTTCCAACGCTTCGGGGTAGAAGCCGCCGCGTCGCATGTAATTTTCCGGAGATACCTCCAAGAATGCCAACGGCAACGGGGGAGCTTCGAGCAGCTCCTCGAGAAACTCCCAGCGCAACCCGAGCCCCACTCCCGCAGGTAACCGAGGCTGCTCCGCAGCTGGCAAAGAAGTTGGGGCACGCATGGCGCTCTACGCAAGATTTAGCCGCAGGTACCTGCGCCGCAGCCAGCCTTCGCGCCAGCCGTCTTCTTCTTCTTGCTTGCCGGCTTCTTAGCGGGCGTCGCGTCAGCGGGCTCGGCGGCGGACTCAGTCGCTTCTGCATTCGGGGCAGCAGCAGTCGTCGTTGCGGCTGCGTCAGCGGCGGGCGCGGTGGCTTCAGCGGGTGCTGCTTCTGCGGGTGCTGCTTCTGCGGCAGTTGCAGGCGCTTCTGGTGCGGCCTCGGCGGGCACCTCTTTGGCAGTCGCTGCGGACTCGGGAGCTGGCGTCGTTGAAGCACAGGCTACCATTCCGGTGGCACTGAGAGCTGCGAGGGTAGCGATGATTGAAGTGAGCGAAAGCTTTTGCATGTGATGGGATCTCCTAGTGCAACTTCGAAATGATCAGACCAGTGTGACGGCTCGCCCACTGTCGCCCAATATTTAGGCCACCTTCAGGAAACCGCCAGAGCCCAATCGGCCTGCCCTGAACTACGTCCTCCGTCGGGCCCAGGTTACTCTGGGGGCCAAAGGAGGTCCCTCAGGCCCGAAACCCGCCGAACCGGGCGCCTCACCGCAGCTCGCAGGCTCGCACTCGAGCCCACGATCGTGACTCGCTTTTTAGCTCGCGTGACGCCGGTGTAGAGGAGCTCACGGGTCAGGAGTGGCGAACTGGCCTCAGGCAGGACGAGGACAACATGTTCAAACTCGGAGCCTTGGCTCTTGTGAATGCTCATCGCGAATACTGTCTCGTGCGCAGGCAAGCGAGCAGGCGAAATGTCTCGAATTTTAGCATCGGGTCCTGGGAAGTACGCCCTGAGCGAACCCATGGCTTGCCCTGCGAGAACCACGCCCACATCTCCGTTGAACAGCCTTACCTGATAGTCGTTGTGTGTGATGAGGATTGCCTGATGCGCGTACCAACGCCCCGTTTTCTGGAGCATCCTGGCATGCCCCAGCAGCTCCTCAACTAGCGCCCCCACAGACAGCACACCGAAAGGCCCACGCCGATGTGCGCACAGGACGCGAAATTCATCCAATGCAGTGAGCGCACTCTGCGGTTCAGATGATTTGCAGAACGTGCGATACCCCTCGCGAACCAACTTGTTCAAGGCTTTGCCGAGCCGCGCTGGCTCCGCGACCTCCACCCAAGAAACATCGGGAAATTCCGTCGATTCTAGCGCCGCGGCCGCTGCATCGGCATCACCCTCGCGAATCGCCTCGGCAAGCTTGGCAATGCCGCTCTGGCCCTGAAACCTGTAGCTGCGCGTGAGTTCGACCACGCAATCAGCCATGGGCGACGAGCGCGCTTCAGACACGGGGATCGGCCCGACCAAAGGCTCCAGTGTTTCTCGCAGCCGCGCGGAGTAAGCCATGCCGCCCGCTCCAGCCGAAATATCCCCCAGCACGGCGCCTGCTTCAACCGACGCGAGTTGATGTCGGTCCCCCATGAGTACCAACCTCGCCCGAGCTGGAACCGCTTCCAACAAACGCCGCATCAAGGCAACGTCCACCATCGAAGCTTCATCGACCACGACCGCATCCGCCGCCAGCGGGTTGTTCCGATGGTGTCTGAACTCCGTGGAGCTGCCCCCGACACTGCCGAGCGCACGATGGATCGTGGAAGCTTCCTCCGAGATCGAAGCCTTGAGCTCCGCATCAGCTTCCAAGGAGAGCTTGGCCCGCTTAACAGACTCGACGAGACGCGCGGCAGCTTTCCCTGTCGGAGCCAGCAATTTTACCGTAAAATGCGGTGTATTTTGGCGCCGAGCCTGTTCCGCCCAAAGCGCGAGCACCTTCACAACCGTTGCCGTTTTCCCTGTGCCCGGCCCACCCGTGATCACCACGAGCGGGCGCACGGATGCCAGCACCGCGGCCAGGCGCTGGCGATCCAACTCGGGCCCGAGTGCACCGAACAGCCGCTCCACGTCAGCCAGCTCGATGCCCGTAGGCTCTGGCTCAGAACAAACTCGCGCCTTCAGCAGCTCCGCCAGCCGGCGCTCATGTTCGAAATAGCGACGTAAATAGAGGCGCGAACCCACCAGAACCAGAGGCGTCACGCCGTCTGCTCCACTCACGAGTCGGGATTGCAGAAGCTCGCTACGCCACGCCTCCGACGCGGGCCAACGAAAAGTACTGGCCCACAGATCGAGACTGGCCCAACGCGCATCCATCTGACTTTGACCTTCGGGGTCAATGATCGGAACTCCCGCGAATTCAGCCAAATCAAGACAAACGTGCCCTTCACGAGTCTGCCGACTCGCCAGCGCGACGCCTAACAGCACCGCTTCAGGAACTCCGCCCGCAATCCGGCTTAATGTCTTGGCAGCGTGCACATCCAGCGCCGAGAAGAAACCACTCGCACCCAGCTGATCCAGCACCCGGCTCACGCCGCACCCGACCTAGCTGGTTCGCTCGAGCCAAACAGCGCGTCCAATGCGGCCACCACTCGCAGCTCTGGGCGGTGAAAGAACACGCCTGATTGGTTACCGGTTCTCGGCGCCATGCCGCGCAAGAAGAGGTAGAGCACGCCGCCGAAGCTCGTTTCGTAGTTGTAGTTCTTCAGCTTCTGCCGAAGGTACCGATGCAGCGCCAGCGTGTAGAGATGGTACTGGAGAAAGTAATGGTGCTGAGCCATCGCTTCTTGCAGCGCGGCCGGTGCGTAATCGCGATAGCTTGGGCCGAGGTAGTTTGACTTGTAGTCAGCGAGGTAAAAAAGGCCCTCGTGTTCGAACACAAGATCGATGAATCCGCGCAGAAATCCCTGGAGTGGCACGAACTTCAAGCGCCCAAGCTCGCTTGGGTAGTCTTTCGGGAAAATGGTGGAAACACCACTTTCAGGCGCGAGAGCACGGGCGAGATCGAGTGGGGTGAGGGACTTCTGAGTGGCCGCCGAATGCACCGGCAACGTGAATTCGAGTTCGTTCAATCGGCGTGACGCCGCGATACGCGACAAGCTGAGCGTATTTGGAGCATCGAGAAGCGGGGTTTGCAACACCTCCAAAAGCCCCCGCCCAAGCATCGGGTTCAACGCCGAAACACTCAACCCTTGCTGCTGCAAGAACGAGCCGCCCACTTCCTCAATGCGCTCCGAGGTAGCACGCTGAAAATCCAAATGCTCCAGCACCGAGTGCAATAGCGTTCCCGCTTGGGCACCACGAGGGAACTGCTCAAGCGTGACAGGTGCGCCCCCGCCAGCCGAAGTAGCGACAACCTGTGGCGAAGCTTCCTCGTCCCAATCACGACCCAACTCGCGATTGGGAGCCGCTTTTGCCCAGGCTGTTTTCGTCAGCCCCGAAAAGCTAGAACTCCTGAAATGAGAGGCCACACTGCGCGTCGCTTGGCGCGCGGCCAGTGTCGGTTCCAACGGATAAAGCGGGATAAACTCAACCGCCGGCCCGGGAAGAATCTCCACCACAGAAATATTTCCCAGCGACGTTTCGCTCAACGTGCGGAGTTCGGCCAGCATTTCAGCGTCCGACTCCGCTTTCAGCCGCGCCGCAACCAGCCCGGGCGTCGCTAACAGATCGCCACGTTGGCAATGCAGAATGTAGCCAAGCGCCGCCGTGTGAGCGCTATTGAAACCTCCCCAAACCACGACCACTCGGTGCTTGGCCCGTGTCAGCGCCACATACAGCAACCTCAGATTCTCCGCAAGCTTCTCGCGCTCCGCAAGCTTCAACGCATCGAGCTTCTCATCTTTGCCACGCACATCCAGCTTCACATGGTCGAGCTGGTCTGGCTCATGATAGAGCAGCTGCTGTTCCTCTTTTTTGCGGAGGAGTGTGCCGTCCCAAAGGTACGGACAATACACGATGGGGTATTCGAGCCCCTTGCTCCGGTGCAGCGTGGTGAGCTGAACTGCTAACGCGTCGCTTTCAAGCCGGATCTGCTGGGATTCTGGCGCAAAACCTTCGCGCGCTGTTTGATCGTGACGCATGTCATCGAACCACTGGAGCACACCCGCCTGGCCGAGGTGGCGCGAGCTGGCCTCATGGTGCAAGAGCTCGCCCAGGTGCAGCGTGTTCGTCAAGCGGCGTTCGCCGTCTATGAGGCAGAGCAGACGCTCGTGGGCTCTGTTCTCAGTGAGTACTTGGCGCAGCATTTGATAAACGCCCCGACGTTGCCATGTTTCGCTGAAGCGATGAAAATCCTCAACCCAGCGTTCCCAACCCGCCTCATCTTGTTCCAAGAGAAACAGATCATCCGCGGTTTGACCGAATAACGTGGTGACCAACGCTGCGCGGAGCGCCTGTTGGCTATTCGGCTCAGCCACCGCACGCAACACAAACGCAAGTTCACGTGCCTCCGGTGCCTCAAACACCGAGGCATCCCCCTGGAGCACACTCGGAACACCCAGACTGCGCAACTCAGCCTGAACGCACAGCGCCTGCCGATTGGTACGCGTCAGAACGGCAATATCCCCTGGCACAATGGCCTTCTCGCCAATCTTCATGCCGGCGTTGAGCGACACCCCAATCTCGCGAGCTATGGCCTGAGGCAACACCGATTCCGACCAATGCTTCGTAAGTCGCTGCTCCGGATTAACGCCCTTGGAATTCCAAGTTGCGCGTGGAAAGAACTGAATCTCGAACGGTGCCAAACGCGCACCCTTTTGTGTCAAGGTGTCGACGGCGTCGGGACGGGCTTCCACGTGAACGTAACGGATGTCCTCAAATACGAACGGCGCAGGGACACCCTCAAACAGCGTATTGACGGCGGATACAAGCCCCGGATCGCTTCGAAAATTGGTGGCCAACGTATAGGTATCGGGTGCTGCGTCGCGTGCAGCCTTCAGGTACGCAAAGATATCCGCTCCACGAAACGCGTAGATGGCTTGCTTCGGGTCACCGATCAGGAAAAGCGTACTCTTGGGATCTGAATAGACGGTTCTAAAAATCCCGTACTGTGTCGGATCCGTATCTTGAAATTCATCGATCAAAGCGGCTGGATAGCGCTCCCGAATGGACCGCACCAAGCTCCCCTCTGGACTAGCACTGACCGCTTGGTGCAGCCTGGTCAAAAGATCATCAAACGATTGGACTCGACTTCGCTCTTTTTGCTTGGGGAACTCGCTCCGCACCAACGCGACCAGCTTCCCGATGAAAGCGAAGCGCCAATTCTCGAGCGCCAGCTTGGCTGCCTCGTGCGCGGTCTCCAAGGCTGCCAGAGCTTCAAACGTTGGGTTTTTTGGGGTGATCTTGCCCTTGTTCGTCCGTTCCGCCAGTCCGGTCGGCGTTAGGTTTGGTATCTTGTCAAACCAGCCATCGAGCGTTTCGCTGGTTTCACGACTGAGTGCGTCAAGCTGTTCGAGCCAACTCGGCATTGAGCTGAGACGGTAGGAATTGCGGGATAGTGCCTCTGAACGAAGCAGGATCTCTTGGACTGTTCCGCGCTCCACGGCCCAGACTTCCGCGAAACGTGCGCGCGCCCCCACAAACCCCGCGAGCGGGCTTTCATCTACGTTGTCGATAGATACAGCTGGAACTACGTCGAGCGTGGGGAAGCTCGTTACGGTGCGAGCCAATTGAGTGAGCTCCGTGATCCCCGTGTTGGCTTGCTTCAGGTACAGAATCTCACCTTCGCTCGCGGTGAAGAGCTCCCGAGTCCAAAAATCCTGAACCAGCTCCGCCAGCAACGTTCGGGAATCAGCGCTGAGCTCAAGGTCGAAGCGCACCCCGCTCTCAAAGGCATATTCGCTCAAAATCCGCTGACAAAAGCCATGGATCGTGAAGATTTGGGCGGCGTCCAAAGTCGCGAGCGCCAGCCGCAGGCGATGGCGCGAGTCCTCCGGCGTTTGACCGGCGGCAAGCCTCAGCACTTCGGGATCGGGGCACGTGCCACCCAAACGCAGCGCTTCCAACGCATCAAAAGCTGAACGCAGACGCTTGCGGATCCGGGCACGCAACTCAAAGGTAGCCGCTTGCGTGAAGGTGACGACGAGGATCTGCTCCACTGAAAGCTTCTTTTCGAGCAACAGACGCAAGTAGAGCGTCGTGATGGTGTGGGTTTTCCCGGTGCCTGCACTCGCCTCAATCAGCTGCGTACCCGTGAGCGGAACCGAAATCGGATCGAGAGTTCTCATCAGGCCTCCGTTTCCAGATGCTCAAGCAGGGGAGAAAAAATAGTCTCGGCAAGTTCGGTGAAGCTCGGCGCTGCCACGTTCCCAAGCAGCACCACGGGCTCCCCAGAGATGGGCTTCTCGCCCGGGAAGCAACATAAGACGCTGAGGTCCGTTCCCTCCGGCATGCTTTGATTTGCCTTGTCCGCGCTCTGTCCGCCTCCGAAAGCCTCGCGCGCTACGTTGAGAGCCAGCTCGACGGAATCCTCGTTCTCTTGATGCTTACGTTTGGCGACGATGAAAGCCTTGGAGGCTTTGGGAAAAAAGCGCAGCGGCAGCCGATGGCCTAGCATGTAGAGCGCGACCAGATCATTCAGGATCGCCCGTGCCCGCTCCCTTTCAACGGCGCGAAACACGCGAAGCGTAGGCTCAGTTGTTTTCGAATCTGGCGCACGCCCGATCAGCACGCTTTGGGTCGGCGCCCCTTCGCCTCCAGCACATTGCAGCGCCAAGTGTCGGATCCAGAACGAAACTTCGCGCTTGGCTGACACGCGCACAAACTGGCGAAGCACTTGCGCACGTGGCCACAACTCGAGAAAGGCCCCTTCGAGTTCGCAACCCGAAAGTGCGAGGCGAAAGTGCCGCGGCTCCAGGCGTACTCCTTCGATCCAAGGGCGCGCTGCCATTGCCACCTGTTGGGCCTCGTCTGCAACTCGCTCGTAGACGCAACGGCCGGTGGTGCCAAGCGGTAGGAGTCCTGTCGCTTTCGCCAGTGCGAACCCAGACTCAACAGATACGCCCGCCAAAATGCGCTCCAAGCTCTCGGCGCCAATTTGGTACCGCTCAAGCGCTTCTGGATCGATCGGCTCTCGATCCGCCACGAGGTCAGGCTCGTCGCGCAAGAACAAACCCAAGCTGTCCTGCAAGTAAACTTTCGCCGGATTTTCGAAAAACCGCACCAACCGCTCCAGCGAAATGACGGGTGGGGGCGCCGCCGGAAGGAGTGCCCTCTGAAACGCTGGCAGCTCTGCTCGTGGCCCGGAAAGCGCTGCTGCGCCGCGAGCTTCCACCTCACCGAAGCTGAACAAACGGGCGTCCCCAGGTTGGAAATAACGGGGGCTAAACGCTTGCAGTGGATGGGAAACCACGAACAGCGTACTCGCCGGAGCCTGCTGCTCACCCGGCAGCGCCTCAAGAGTGAAACTCTCATTGATAGCGTCCAAGAGCTCGCCAACAACGACCGAAGGCGGGCGCTCTTTATTGTCGTGAGGATCTCTGCCCACGTAGGTGATGATCAGCGCATCGCGCGCGGCCAGCAACGCTTCGAGGAATAGATAGCGGTCCTCGTCGCCGAGCGACCGATCACCCAAACGTGGCTTCTGAACCATGCGATCAAAGGCGAGCCTCGGCGTCGTGCGAGGAAACCCACCATCATTCATTCCGAGCAGACCCACCACACGAAATGGAATACTGCGCATCGGCAACAGCGCACAAAACGTAACCCCGCCGCTCATGAAATCGTGATGAGTGCGCTGCTCTTCAAAACTGCGCGCCAGTACCGACTCCATCGTTTTCAGATCGATCGCCTCGTCGAATTTTCCAAATTCGGCGAGCTCCACCAGCTTCGCGATCGTTTGACGCACAAATTCGAGGTCCGCGTCCGACGAACCCGTTGGTCCTAGCATCTGATCTTGGAGGGCGCTCAGACGCTCCTGCCATTGGCGTGGAGTCTTCGGATTCTGAAAATCGGCAAAAAAACTGAACAGCTTGTCGCAAAACGCCGCGAGCTGGCCCAGCACATCAGCCCGAGCGCCCTCGACACTGTCGAGCGGCAGGACACCCTCAAACAGCTGCTGCCGCTGACTCGGCAGCGCCCAACCCAAGAACAGGCGCTCAAGCCCAAAGCGCCAAGTGTTCTCCAAAGCATTCGGCTGAGCCTCCCGAGCGCGATGCTCGGCATCTTCTCCCCAACGAATGCCTGAGCGAAACACCCAATGCTCAATTTGGCTTAGAGCCGCGGCCGAAAGTTCGAAGCGGGCTTGCACCGAGGGAAGCGCCAAAACATCCAACACCTCGCTCGCCTTCATGCGACCGCCGAGCACTCCGACTAGGGCCATGAACGCCTCTGCCGCAGGGCTGCAGGCACGCAAGCTGCGGTCCGCGATACGATACGGAATGTAGCCCGGAGAGACTGGATCGACGCCAAAAACGGCCTCAATGATCGGGGCATAAGCCTCCACATCGGGCATCATCACGATCACGGCATGCGGCTCCAGCGTGCTTTCGGCCTCAAAGCAAGCTAACAACTGATCGCGCAGCACCTCGACCTCACGGATAGGCCCATGGCACACGTGTATCGAGATGCTAGTGTCGGCACGATCAAGCGGTATGGGCGAAGTTTGTTCGGGACCCTGACCGCGTTCGGTGAGGTGCAGAATATCGCTCTGCAACACCTGAAGCGCACTGCTCGTGCCCGGCTCCACGTAGAGATCCGAGCTACCCTCCACGTAATCCACGTGGCTCTCAAGAATCTGCTGAAAATCTCGACCCAACCGCCCGAGTGAAGCCAAGAGTGGATTCTCCAATGCCAGGTGTTGCGTGCGCCAGGCCGGCTCGGTGCGATCGATCCTAGCTAACTCCTTGGCTGACCGGATCTGGCCAAAATATTCCCGCGACGGACTCAACTGAAATAAATGCACCGGGCAGTGCTTCGAAAGCGCGTTCAGGGCCTCCAAATAGATGGGCGGCAACGAGGAAATGCCAAAAACGCTCAGGCGTCCCGGAAGGTCCACCGCGGGCGCGCGCGTTTGCCCCATGTTCGCGATGAGTTCGGTGATTTTGGTAGCACCGCCGCCGTAGGCGTTACTCAATGCGCGCCAAAGCTCCGCTTGCCAATCATCCCCCTC
>JBBSBI010000106.1:0-17816 GCA_038251425.1 Polyangiales bacterium | reverse complement strand
CTCCTTACTGAGCAATTCAAAGGGAACAATCCAGAAGCTCAGCTTGCTGCGATTGACGCCATGATCGTTCGCGAACCCTCGGCGTTGCTCGTCAAGGCGCTTGCAGAAGGTGCGGCCAACGCCGAGAAACCCGCCACGCGCCTCCGAGCAGTCGGCCTCATTCAAAAATGGCTGCCCGCTCACCCTGAACTTTTACCGGCACTCAAAGAAATTGAGAACAACGACGTGAACCCGCACGTGCGGGAGGCGGCCACGCTGGCGCGCGGCGAAGGAAAGCGCTAAGGCGTCGCGCATATGGCGAAATGCATCGGCCGATTGTCGGGCGGGTACATGCGAACGCGGGGCGCGTCTCGGGGTAACGCTGGTTGCCCCATGGCCCTCCCGATACTGCTAAGCACTACATTGGAACGAACGCGCTCATCTCTGGTACGGAGACCTGCTTCGGTGGAGGGCCTCCGAGTGTTCCTCCCTGCGGGTCTACGTCGACAGCGCGATGCTCGTCGGTAGCTACCAAACAATTCGTCTGAGCGGCCGCATCCTCCGAAAGGAAAACGTTGACCACGGTGAAGCCATCGGAGGCCTCTTGATTGCGGTTACGAGCTGGCCCGTGGAGGTGGTTTGGCCAGGTCCAGGTAGGCCCACCCCGAAGTACGCCATTGTGCGGGATGCCCGGCCTGGGTGGTGGTGCGACACGGAGCCCAACTACGTCTATCTCGCTGGTCCACCCATTGCTCCACCCGCGTGGACGGGTGCCAAAGGTCCGGTGAAAGCTCGCGCTGCCGAGCTAGCACGCTGTCTCGAATAAGATACAACCTTCGCGTAGCTTACGGGCGGCTTGCTACGGCTATTTAGGATGAAGCCTGCTAAGATTGAGTCCAATGCAGCGGCCAAACACCCCCGATGTCGATTGGACGGGCGTCGAACCTGATCGATCTACCATTGCTCCCCTCGATTCCCAGTCGTTCGTGACCCGGTTGCATTTGCTCGGTGAGCGCGCCAGCAGTCTTCGGATCTTGCGCGAAGCGTTAGCACGACAACAATCCCATGACGCTCAACCTTCTCGAGATTCTAAGTCACCTTCACGATAATAAGGTTGACTTCGTGATTGTCGGTGGTGTTGCCGCTGCCCTGCATGGCAACTCACGGGTCACATTCGACCTCGACGTTGTCCCCCGGCTGACGCCAGATTCGTGGGCGGCGGCCATTGACCTCTTGTGGTCGCTCGGTGCCCGCCCCCGCATTCCGGAGCCTTTGGAACGGGTCCGTGACGTGGATCAGGTTCGCCGCTGGCGGAATGAGAAGAACATGTTAGCGCTGAATTTCCGGTCGCCGGATGGCGGTACCGAGCTTGACTTTCTTGTCAGCGAAAGTGATCGATTTGATGAGCTTCGGCAGCGAGCGGTCAAGGTTGCGGTTGATGGGCGGACATTCTTTGTAGCGTCAATCGATGACCTTATAACAATGAAAGAGCAGGCAGGCAGACCGCAGGATCTTTTAGACGTGGCTCAGCTGAGGGACATCAAGGCACGCACCACGGTCTAAGTTATTGCGGAGAATGCAGCGGGCGAAAAAGGCTAGTGCAAGGTGATTGGCAGCCGCCATCGACGGCGATTCGACCTCCTATTTGTGCCAGCGTTCACGCAAATAGGGCAACAGCGTATCGCCAAAGGCATGCAACTGATCAGCGTGAGCCTGCTTGTCGTTCCCCGCAAATCCCAAGATATGGAACGCACCATAATCGGCCTTTGATGTGAGCCGCATCTCCGGGCGCGGACCGGGAACATTCTCTGGCTTGGCCTCAATGCCAGCGCGCTCAAGCAGATATTGGGCAGTTTCGGTGGTGCTTCCGTACTCCAGAGTGCCGATCGCGGTGTGCGTGATGGCGAGCAATTTCTCGCCATGCTTGGCCAGCTCCGCGAACATCGCAAACGGCTCCAGCTTGATTGGATCGAGATTGCGCTCTTGCTGCGGACCTACAAACCCAGTGTGCAAACCATCTGCAAGCAAGACGGCGTCGACCCGTTCAGCCTGCCCACTTCGCTCAAGGATCCGCCAGACGGCGCCATAACCGGCACTCCAGGCGCTCAGCGCAATCCGCTTGGGCTCGCGCGCTTGCGGGCAGAGCTTCCTTAGATTTCGACTCACATCCGCGACGAAAACCGCGAAGGAGCCAGGCGCTGCAAACGCCTGATCATAAACGCCAGAACCGATCCCCAAGTTAACAATTGCCAGCGCCGAATCCAAACCGGAACGCACCACCGCTGCCTCGAGTGCTTCTGGAGCTCCATGAAAATGGATCACGAGATCGTACGAGCCATTCACGGACAAGCAGCCCGTCGGAACGCTGATCACGCGGCCGTGCTGAACCATTCGCCTCGGGTCCCCTTCACCGGGCTCTACGACGCGCAGATTTCGCAACGGCTGTGGGATATCGCGCCGTGTTATGACCTGTGCGGCAGCATTCGCACGGTGCACGCTCACGACATCATCTCGACCCAACGCGGAGAGCAGAAAGCTCATGAGCGCCAGGGCAATGATCATGGCAGGCCATTTCATGCGAGCGCAAGACTGCCACATGACTCTGAGCATGCCCACCCCCATCACACCACCAGCAGGTCCAGCATGGCTAATATTCCGACGCAAACACCAGCCACAACGCAAACAAACAGTGTGGCTAGACCGGCAACCCGTCTGCGTTCGTTTCGCAAGAAGCTCTCGACGGGATCACCCTCCGCAGACATCTGCGCGAGCGCCGCCAGCAGCGATTCCCGGTTCTCACTATTCGGGCTCGCTTCAATCAGACCCGGCTTCTCTTGAGCTTTGGACTGCAGAGCCACCAGTGCACGTAGATCGGCCCCGTTCGTGAGCTGCGATATATCGCTCCAACTGTTGCTCTCTGGGTCACGGAGCCAACTCCGATGCAGTGACGTGCCGGTGATGTCCTCGGCTGAGCCTTGGTCCAGAAGCCAGAGCGCCAGCGCCTCGCCGAAGGTTCGCAAGGTTGGCCAGCGTTCGGTCTTGTCCTTTCGGAGTCCCTTAGCCAAGATTTGCCAAAGCCGAGAATCCACAGCACCGGATGCCGCCAAGCTCGGTACTTCATCCTCGATAATCGATCGCAACAAAGACAGATAATTGTCGCCACTGAAAGGAAGTCGGCCGGAAACCACTTCGTACACCATCACGCTGAAGCTCCAGGTGTCACTGGCTGCATCTACTGGCTCTCCGCGCGCTTGCTCGGGCGACATGTAGTCGGGAGTTCCGAGCAGCGCCCCCGCCAACGTGACGCGCGTGGGGCTGTCGTCCATCCGAGCAATGCCGAAATCGAGCAGCTTTGGCTGGATGCCAACTTCTTTGTCTTTAGCCAGAAAGACATTCTCCGGTTTCACGTCGCGGTGAATGATGCCGTTCTCGTGGGCCGTCGCGAGCGCGTGCGCGATCGGGAGCAACAGCTGAATCGCTTGCTTCGCTTCTAGGCGCCCCTCGCGCAGCAGAAGCTCCCCCAAATCTTCCCCGCTCAAGAGCTCCATCGCAAGAAACGGATCGCCGAGCCGAGTTCGACCAAAGTCCGTCACCCGCACAATCGCTGCGTGGTCCAGGCGGGCCGCAGAGCGGGCTTCACTCAACAAGCGGTCGGCCATCTCCTTCACGTGGGCTTGCCCAATATTGATAAGCTTGATGCCCACCTGAACGTCGAGCACCCTGTTGTGCGCCACCCAAACAGTGCCCATGCCGCCCTGATCCAGAGGGCGAACCAGCACGTATTTGTCCGCGATCACTTCCCCTGCGCGATAGTGTTCAGGCAACGGAGCACTCTCCATGGACTGGCGCTCTGCCGAGGCGGGCCCAAGCCTTACCGCGCTACTATCGGTTGGATTAGACGATTCAACTACCGAACCCATACACAGACTTCCAGCTTCTTGAACGGCGCTTGGTGCGCTCACAGCAGCCAAAAAGGGTACAGGAACAGCGTGCGAAAGTACGGCCGGCTCGGCGTGGTTCCAGCTATTTAGGTGTGATAGCTGCCGACACTAGAGCCGATGCCGTTACTTTGGCGTCGCCATCCCACGCAGGCGCTCATCCAGTTCAAGGTATCCTTTGGAGAACACAATAACAGGCGCATTCGGTGCACCACTTACCAATGCATCAAACCCTGCCAACTCTCCAGTAGTCAGCGTGCAGTGCGTTCTTGGGATCGAACGACCATCGAGAGCAGGAACTTGCCAGGTTGCCACGACGCTGTGCTCGCCAAAATCTGAACACGAAATAGCGAGGGGCGGAGTGATCGTGAATTCCTGAGCCTCACGAGCATCATCCCAATATCGAAACATCAGTGTGTATTTCGCGCTAATGGCTCGACTCGCGGAGCACCAGCGCTCGGTTGCCTTTTCAGGGTGAAGCGGCGCTTCGCAGAGAATGGCTGCTGAAGCCTGATCGATCTTGGACTTGTTGCTAACGACGAATTGCTTCAGCACCGACAGCAGCTGGTCGGTTTCGGCCTTGGCTTGTTGCAGCTCGCGGGCACGCGCTAGGCTCCCAGCTTCCTTGGCGGCCACGTCTTTGTCGAGCGCCGCCAGTGTCCCCGTGTCTTCGCACTGTGTGTAGGAGTACTCGCGCCATTTCCGCGCCAGTTCAAAGTCTTCGCTGGCCAACGCTTGCCGAGCTACCTTCAGACTCTCCTGGCATTTTTCTTGGCTCTTTTTGTTGCACCCGGCCAAAGCCAGCAGAGCCACACCCGTGGCAGCCCATGCAACAGCGGAATGAAACGATGGAACCTGTGGCGCACTTTTCATCACCCTGTCCGTCTATCGAAAGCACGGGCCGTGAGCAAGCAAGAGCGTGCGAAAAAGCGCCGGGTCATCTGGCCGAAGGATTTTCCGAACCTTTTTCGATCCGCAACGTGGAATGTTCGCTAAACTGGTGAGAACTGTGGAACGCCGGAACGCTACTCGCCACGACCTTTGGATTCCGGTAACCGTTGATGGGTTGCGCGAGGGCATAGCTGTCACGCACAACGCCAGCGACAATGGCTTGCTGATTGTTGCTGCGAGCCAAGCGCAGATTGGAGCTCGCGTCACGGTGACGCTCCGCAACGTGCCTGGGCTGACTCCCAATCCTCTCGTCGTCTCGGGACGCGTCGTGCGCAGCGGTCCCAATACTGACGACCCTGAGGGCCTCTGGCCGTTTGCGATGGCAGTGGAACTTGACACCAATCTGCCCGATTTGGAAAAGCTCGTGCAGTCAGTTGCTTCCGCCGGCGAAGAGTCTCGTTGAGCGGTTGCCGTGACCGAGCAATAGGACTCCGGGCCAGTCGGGAGGCCTTGTAAAGCCTCGCGAAGCGAAGATAGCCTGGCAACCCACTTAGGACAAAGGGCTACAACATGACGATCGATCGGATATTGCTTGGCACCGGCTCTGGTGTCCTCCTCCTTGCCACCGGCTGCGCATCGGTACCGCCACCTGCCGCACAGCTAACGCAATCAAAGAGCGCACTCAGTGCGGCGGAAGCCGTGGGCGCGAGCGGAGTACCGAGAGCGGCCCTGCATCTCAAGATGGCAAAAGATCAAATCGAAACGGCAGAAGCGCTGATCGCAGACGGCGAGATGAGCCAAGCTGAGCTCGTGCTCAAGCGCGCAGAAGCGGACGCCGAGCTAGCCCTTTTTCTGGCACGCGACGACAGCACACGAGCACAAGCTGTTGAAGCTAAAAAGAAGCTAGAGAAGCTACGGGCCGAACAGTGAAGGGAAGGAGCAATTCTATGAAAACGCTAAATTTCAAAGGTTTGTGCACACTCCTCACATTCGGGGGTATCTTGTCCGCGTGCGGCGCCGCCGCGCCCAGCCAAGAACTCATGGATGCCCGCCACGCCTACGACGAGGCCCGGCAAAGCAACGCAGCGACCCTCGTCCCTGACCAACTTCTGAACGCGCGCCAAGCGCTGGAATTGGCTGAGCGAGCCCACGACGACGACGCTCAATCCTTCAATGAAAAGAGCTTTGCTTACATTGCCAATAGAAAAGCTGCACTCGCGATGGCAAAGGCTGAAATGGTAGCCGCGCAACGCGAAATTCTAGCACTCGACGAAGCGTACAAGGATCTCCAAGATAAGCTTCGCACCTCTGCCCAGAAACGCGCTGCTGACACTGACATTTCCCTCCGCGAGAAACAGGAAGCGCTCAAGCGGGCCAATCAGGAGTTAGCCGAAAAGGGCACCAAATTGAGCGATGCCGCGAAGGCATTGGCCGACCAAGAAGCAGAGTTGAAGAAGCGCCAAGCCGAAATCGAAGCCAAGAGCAAACAACTGGTGCAGAGCGCCAGCGACCTTGAGAGAGAGAAGGCTGCCAGGCTGGAGGCCGAGAAACGCGCCGCCGAGGCGCTCGCGAATCTGAAAGAGATCGCCAAGATTAAGGAAGAAAAACGCGGGCTCGTGATAACGCTGGAAGGTGCCGTGCTATTTACGACTGGAAAGACGACACTCTTACCGATCGCTCAGAACAAGCTCAGCCAAGTCGCCGCGGTTTTGAAACAGCAAAACGACAACAAACGCATCGTCGTCGAGGGGCACACGGATTCTGTGGGCTCTGATCAGAATAACCTCAAGCTGTCGCAGGGGCGCGCCGATAGCGTTCGGGAATATCTGGTGAGCCAAGGTATCGACCCGAAGAAGATCACCGCTCTTGGCAAAGGTGAATCGACGCCTGTTGCAGAAAACACGACGGCCGAAGGCCGCGCGAACAACCGTCGCGTCGAGATCGTCATCAACTAGTGGTAGCGGCGTGAGTCTGGAAAGCCCCCACGCAAGCGCAAGCGCGAGGGGGCTCCGTGAAGTGCTGCGCATTCCGCTCAGTATTTGGCTCTGGACGGAGATTGTCGTCGTCTCGATTTCAGCGTTCGTCCTTGGGGGGCTTGCGTTGATCTTGTGCTATCCGTTCGATCGGCGGCGCGCGGTTGCCGGGAATATCGTGCGCTTGGCGTGCGTCACGGCCGTTAAGCTAAACCCCATGTGGAAGTTTGAACTCAAGGGGCAGCTCCCAGCCAACTTCGCTCGTAAGACGGTCCTGATGAGCAACCATTGTTCACACACCGATCCATTCTTGATCTGTCATCTCCCAGTGACGATGCGTTGGCTAGCGAAAGCAAGCCTGTTCAAGATCCCTTTTCTCGGCTGGGCAATGTGGGCGGTGGGCGATATCCCCGTGCGGCGTGGTGATCCCAACAGCGCCCGCGAGGCGATGTTGCGCTGCGCGTACTGGCTGAACCGCGGAGTGGCGGTGGCCGCGTTCCCTGAAGGCACCCGGTCAGCGTCGGGGGAGCTGCTGCCATTTAAAGACGGCGCCTTCAGGCTGGCGATCGAGACGGGTGCCGACATCTTACCCTTGGCGGTGACAGGCACCCACACCGCACTCAGGAAGCACGACTGGAGGGCCGGCTACTCGCGGGGCTGGCTTAACATTGGAACACGCATCTCAACTGCAGGTATGACCATCGAGGATGTGCCTCATTTGCGCGACCAAGTGCGTGAGGAGATCATCAGGCTGCGGGCCGAACTGATTTCAGGTGAGCCCGCGCCCCTTCACTAAGTAGCGGGAGACCCCTTTACTGATCGAGCACTCGTGTCGCTTCCAAGATGTGAAGTGGCATATATTCAGCTCTCCGACGTGTGGCCTATGAAAGCGATTGGTTGCGGGGTTCTTCTGTTCGCGGTCGCGATGAGCACTTCACGCGCCATGGCAGAAGAAGCGCCAGCAGCCGATGTTGGTGATAGTTGGTCGGCCCTACCCGGTTTGCATCGCGCACCCTTGATGGCGTTGTCCAAACCACGATTGAGTGCGGCGTTCACTGCAGGCTACGGGCTCACACTTGCGGCAGACGGTAATCATCATCGCGCGCTGGCTTTGCCAGCGGTTGGCTTGGTAGCTGCACCATGGCTTGAATTCGCCTTGCTCGCAGACACCCGTTACGACATCCACCCGGGTGGGGACACCGGGTTCATTTCGGATCCGAAAGCTGTCGCCAAAGTTGGTGGTGAAGTCTCGCGCAACGTTCAGCTTGGGGGACAGCTCGGGGTGTGGTGCCCTGGCACCGAGAAGCCTGGGGACACTTTCCAAGCGGCTTCACCGGAGCTTTCTTTGTTTGGTGCTTGGACGGGGAAACCCCTCGTTTTCTCGGCATACGCTGGTTATCGACTCAATCAAAGCAATAACGCCGGCCGAAACGCGCCGCGCCTGAGCCAGGGGGACCGTTTGGCCCTGGGCCTCAGCGATTTCAACGAACTTTTGGCGGGAGCCGGCGGCGCCTACGTTGTTGGGCCTTGGGTCGCGCTCGGTGAAGTCAGTGCGGAAGTGCCAATGGGAAGTGGGGCTCCAAGCCTCACCGAATCGCCGCTCAGGGCGTCCGGGGGCATCCGCTATCGAGCTTCTGCGCAGCTCGAGTTCGAAGGACTACTCGACACCTCATTGAGCACACCTCCAGCCGTGGGGCCCACTCAACCACTCGTACCTGTCGAGCCGAGAATTGCAGGCCTGTTTGGGATTCGATACCGTTTCGTATCTGATCCGCCGTATGTCGCTCCGGTGACGCCAGCGCCTCAGAAGCCGATCGCGAAACCCAAGCCCGCACCGAAGGTCGCCGTCAAGACAAGCATCACGCTTGTCCTCCATGGTCGTGATGGGCAGGTCATCACCGACGCCAAAGTGCAGCTTTCCACACCCAGGGGAGACCTCCCCATTGAGCCGGATGAAGAAGGCGCGTTTCTTTTGAAGGATATTGAGGTCGGCAACGTGACCCTCAAGGTAACAGTTGCCGGTTATGTCCCAATCTCCAAAACGCTCGTGCTCGCTCGTGATCCGCTGAAGCTTGAGCTCAATCTTGAGCCGACGCTCACCGGGCAGGTGCGTGGTTTGGTGCGCTCCTTCGGAGGCGCGGCAGTGAAAGCTCGAATCAGTATTCAGCCCGGCAACCTGGAAATGAGTTCGGACGCCGATGGCGCCTTTGAGCTGGATGTAGCACCCGGCACTTACGAAGTGACGATCAAGGCTCCCGGTTTCCTCGTTCAGAAGAAGAAGGTCGTCGTCGAGAAAGATGGCGTCGTCGTGATGAACGCCGATCTCGTCAAGAAATAGCCTTCACAGGCTTCGGCCATCTAACCGAACACGTTGCTCGCTTGAGGCTTGCCGTTAATGTCTCACCTGCACTCACCCTACAGTGCTCGACTCCGCGTGCGCTCCGAATCCAACATATTGAAGGTACTTCCCAGTCCATTTTTCGGATCCCGCCCCTTCGGCGCTCAGAAAGAGTGCGCTAGCATGCTTGATCAGGCAGTCCGTGATCTTTTCCCATGCCCGACGTCCATGACCCCCACAGTCGCCCGCTCAAGCGGCAAGTCCGTGAACGCGGACGCATCGGATGTGGTCGGCACACTAGACCCCCGCAGCTTCTGTTCGCGCTGTTCGCCGCAATCGTGTGTGCGCTAGGCTGTGCCGGCGCATGCGGAAGCCCCTTGGCAACGCTCAAGGATTCCCAAGGTCAGGTGAGTCGCGATTTTTCAACGCACTTGAACGCGTGGGAGATCGCAAACGTCGGCGCCACTTTCAAAGTGGGCGATGGCGTGCGAACGGGAGGTAAGTCGGGGGCGTTGCTCGCGCTCGAAGACGGCAGCGAGGCTGGCCTCAAGAGCAACACTCTGGTGCGGTTCCTCGACACGCCACCCAAATCGTCACAACAAGGCATCGACGTCGTGACAGGTGAAGCAACGCTCACCGCCGGAACCAAGGATTTAAGCCTTTTAACCAGCGTTGGTCTCGCCCTCATCGAAGCCGGCTCCAAGGTCACGCTGCGCCGCGCAGACGACGCAGTGCGTTTCGAGGTTAACGTCGGAATCGCTCGCTTCGAAACGAAAGCGGGCCCTGTCGAAGTCAAAGCTGGGCAAGGCGTTGAAATTGGCATCGGACAAGCTGTTCTTGAGCGCTTCGCCCTCACCCAGGAAACTCCCGAGGCTGGAACGAAAGCTACGCCCGCACCACCCAAGGTTGCCGAAGAGGCCACAGAAAGCGGCGAGATTGGTCTGAATGTTGTGGGCACCGGGGCGCGCCTCAAGGAGCCGGGTGCGAGTGACTGGACTTCTCTGAAGGCTGGTTCCCACCCCCTGAAGCCTGGCTCTTCGCTGAATCTGCCGCGGAACACCACGGCCACCATCACCCGCGGAAAGCGCCAAGTCGTGCTGCGTGGGCAGGGCCAGTTCGTGATCGCGAATGAAGGTTCCGCCTTCATTCAAACCGAGTCCGGCGTTGTCTCTGTGTCTGCCGGAAGCGGGGCCGTCTCGATCCGCGTGCCGGGTGGCACGATCACCACAAAGCTTGGGGGCCTCTCGGACCTCACCGTGAAGCGAGATGCGACTGCGGTCAGCGTTCGAGTCGGCGAAGTCGAGATCAAAACCGCTTCGGGGGTCGAAACGCTGCGCGGTGGTGAAGAAGCGAAACTCTCCGCCAAGGGGGAAGTGGACGTCGGCGGCCGTGGGCCGGGCTACGCAGATATCGTGCTGGCTGCCGGCGATTCGATAGCGATCCACGACCCGTCACCGCCCACCGCCATTGGCATTAGGTTTGGAGATCGCTGCAAACAGGGCGGGGTCGTCCAATTGATGCGTGGCACGTCCCAGGTGGCCGCGAGTTCGCGCAGCGAAACGGGCGTTGCCAATATTCTGATTCCGGTTGGAATGCATGCCTACCGCCTGCGCTGTTTGGGGCCTGACGGCCTTGAAGAAAAAGCTGCCGCGAGCGGCAGAGTGTCCGTTCGACGCGATTCAGGCACCAGCCAGCTGCCCACCAGCGCCCCACGCACTCAAGTTGAAACGGACGGGCGCAAGTACACCATCCTCTACCAAAACCTACTCCCCCAGATTGCCGTACGCTGGAAGAACGCTCCAGACGCCAAGAGCTACAAGCTAACCCTTCAAGGCGCCAGCAAGACGCAGAGCTTCACCACGTCCACGCCCAACTATTTCTTCGCTTCGGGCTCGCTTCCCGAAGGCAGCCATCAGTTGGTGTTTGAGGCTGGCACGCGACGCTCCCGCACCACTACCGTCACCATCAGCTTCGACAACGCTGCCCCCACGGCGCGCATTACCTCCCCTCAGGATCGCAGCTTCGCTCAGGGGGCGAGCGTTGAGGTGTCCGGTGTCGCACTTCCGGGCTGGACGGTTGCCGTGGGCGGGCAAGCACTCAGCATGGATAGCCAAAATCGCTTCTCCGGTAGCGTGACAACACCGGGGGATCTCCACGCCTTCGCCATTCGCTTTGTACACCCTTCGCGCGGAGTGCAGTACTACCTTCGGAGGTCTGCGCAATGACGACCAGCGCTCCACCGCAACACGACGAGCTGCTCGGCCAGCTTGTTATGGGGCGCTACCGGATCGTGCGACCTCTCGGGCGCGGCGGCATGGGAGTTGTGTACCTGGCTCGGCTTGAGGGAGCGGCGGGGTTTTCAAGGCCTGTCGTGATCAAGCGCATCGTTCCCGATCTCACGGGCGACACGACCATGTCCCAGCTATTCGTGCGCGAAGCCCGCATCCTATCGAACCTCCAGAACGCGGGCATCGTGAGTGTGGTCGATTTTGGTGAGGAAAATCACGCCTATGTGATGGTTCTCGAATATGTGCATGGCTACAATTTGGGTCAATGGCACCGTTACGTGCGGCAAACTCGAGGTCAGCTGCCGACCACGCACGCGAACCACATCATCATCAAGACGCTGGAAGCCCTGCACTTTGCGCACACGTATCGTCGACCTGACGGCTCACAACTGCGGATCATCCACCGCGATGTCTCCCCTGCAAACATCTTGCTCGACCTGCGCGGGGCGGTAAAGCTTCATGATTTTGGCATCGCTCGCACGGAAGACGCCAACGAGTTTAAGACCACTGACGGCACCTTTAAGGGCAAGCTAGCCTTCACACCGCCCGAGATTTTTTCAGGTGAGCCAGCCTCCCCCCAAAGCGATCTCTACGCGTGCGGGGTGGTGCTGTATCAATTGCTCACCTCACAGAATCCTTTTCGAGCCAAAGAAATGGGTGAAACGGTGAGCAAAGTTCTCACCTACGTGCCGCCGCCTATTTCAGCCTACCGCGACGACGTGCCGGATGGGCTAGATGAGCTGGTTGCGCGCTCGCTCGCCAAGAAGCGCGAAGATCGCTTTTCGAGTGCCGCAGAATTCGCGGACGCGCTCCGCGCTCTGAATCCCCAAAAAGAAGACGACATTATTCAGGAGCTCGGGCAGTGCTTCGCGAAAGACTTCGCCGCTATGCCCGACGCTATGCACGTGGATTCGCTGGAAGCGCGCGACAGTTCGTGGCGCGAAGCACAGGAAGTTTTGCCCCCCTCGTCGCGGCTTCCCCTCAGTTCGTGGCCACCTGGATCGGGCGATATGCCGGTTCAGGAGCTTACCCAACGCGATCGCACGGCACGGGCAATCAAGCCTAGCCTCACGGTGCCAACGCTGGCCGTCCAGGAACTTGCAGCACCCGCTCGACGCGGCATACCCAAAGTCATGATGGTCGCGGTTGGGGCCGCCCTCATCTTGGCACTCGGAGCACTTGTCGTTTCACTCCTGAGGGCCCCTGCGACCGAAAAGCCCCCGCGTTTTCTGGTCGTGGAGACGCCTCAGAGCGCACCCACGCAATGGAACACTCAAGAGCCCGTGGCCACCCAAACCGAGGCTCTGAGCCCGCCCGCAGGCTCCGCCCCCACCCCCAGCACCCCAGGTCCAACCAATCCGCCGGAGCCCAAACTCACGAGGCCCAACGCTAGCCCCTCCGACGGCAAACCCGATCCCAGAAAGCTATCGCGCACATTTGCGGCCCACCAGGGCAAGGTTCAAGGATGCTTCAGGCAGCACGCCGCAAACGTCACAGGGCAACCACAAGTTAGCATTCGGTTTAAGGTGAGTACTGGTGGCCAAGTCCAAAGCGCTGATGTGATCCCCGCAGGCCTCGCTACCACACCGCTCGGGCAGTGCATTTTGAACGTCGCACGGGGCGTTCAATTTGGTCCACAAAGCGAAGCGATCGTGTTTGCAATCCCCATCACCGCTCGCCGGGTTGAATCGCCCTAATCGCCTTCAGGCTGAGAATCCCCGTTCTTTTTGGCCTTCTTTTCGAGATCCGGCACCACGCGAGTCACGCGTTTGTGCACCAATTCCTTGACCAGCCGCCACAGGCTCTTTTCATCCCCACACTCGGCTAACAGCCCAAGCGGAACCTGAAAGCCACCCATATCGGCCCGGCCGCCACCGTACGGCCGCCCATGCCCATCATCCCCGAAGGCATTCAGCATGAAGGCCGCCGGATCCACGCTGGCACTGCTGGTGCGCAGAGAGCCGTCGATACGATCCTCAACAATACCGTACACGAGCACGGTATCAATATCTTCACGCCGCAAAATAAAATCAGCAGCCGTCGGAATCGCGTCGCGGTTCACCGCGGAGACTCGACCCACGCCCGCCAGCGCAAAATCCCGTACCACTTCGAGGTCTTCAAGCGCACGCCCCACCGCATCCATGGCCTCGGCTGAAAGCGTACGCCGACCGATACGGCTCAAGGTTTCGTTGTCACAGAAGGGCTTAAGATAGGCCGCCGCGCGATGATCCGCTGCTGTGGCGAAGCCAAAATCATCAGTGTCCGTTTGGATGCCAAAGAACATCGCAGTAGCGACGGTAGCGTCCTCAATGCCGCCGTTAACGAGCGGGGAAAGGCCAGCTTCAGCATACTCGGAGTAGATGGTGCAGGTTGCGCCCACGTCGTGCCGAATGTCGACAAACGGCGCCTTAGGAACCGCCGCCGGCCGATGATGATCCACCACGGTGAGCAGCTGCAGACCGTCAGGCAGCTTGAGCGAAGCCTCGCTGGCACTGGCATCAACCAGCGAAAGATAGCCAAACTCCTCGAGCTCAGAACCATCTTGGATCCGCCGCATCGGGACGTTAAGAAGCTTCACGAGGGCTCGGTTTTCGGAGCGAGAAATCGCCAGCGAATGAGCGATCGTGGCTGAAACGCCCAGCCTTTCGCAGATGCGCCGGTGCGCGAGGGCCGCTCCAATGGAGTCCGGGTCGGGATGCCCCGCCAACAGGATGACCAAAGGCTTATCCGTTGCGGATGCCAAAACGCTCTCTAATTCATCGCGACGTTCGCGTCCCATGGTCAGTTTGCCTTTGCGCTATCACTCGTCAGCATCAGGATTCTCGGGGGGAGAGCGGTAGCCCACATTCGGTGCCCATGGAAGCCTACGGCCGGGGGAACCCTCGGGCTAAGGGTCACCCCGGTGGCGTGCAGCCCCACTGCAAGAAAATCACGCTTGACGATTAGCCGCGGCCGGGGGAGTCTTCCGCTACCGCCAGCATGACCCAGGAAGTCGTTCAAAAACGCTACCCAGCTATCTCCGAGATTTCGGGTGGTGCGGTGCGCGTGGCTTCCGTCGTAGTGGGTGTATCGCCCGGCCTCCTCGTGCTTATTAGCACGGGTGCGGCGGCCTGACTGAACTCAACCTTCAGTCTCTTGCCCCCGCACCCGAAACGGAGCGGGGGCTTTTTTCATTTGGACATGTTTTCAGAGACCTCAACAGTGTTACACGCACCTACAAAGCACAAGGAGTCCTAGCTATGGCAGCTCCCATGAAAGATCTGACAGAGGCCACTTTGGCCCAGATGAACGCCCGTGAACCGAGAGAACTCACCGGGTCACAAATCCTTTGGGAAACCTTGGTTCACCAAGGGGTGGACGTCGTGTTTGGTTACCCAGGCGGAGCCATCATGCCGGCGTACGACGCGCTCCCCGAGTATCCGATCCACCACGTGCTGGTGCGGCACGAGCAAGGCGCCGCTCACATGGCGGATGGCTATGCCAGAGCTTCAGGAAAAGTCGGCGTCTGCATCGCCACCTCCGGGCCCGGCGCCACGAATCTCGTCACGGGTATCGCTACCGCGATGATGGACTCCATACCGATGGTCGCGATCACGGGGCAAGTGCCCTCAAGCGTGATCGGGAGTGACGCCTTCCAAGAAACAGATATCACCGGAGTCACGCTGCCCATCACCAAACACACGCTCATGGCTTCCCGCCCCGAGGAAATCATGCAGGCTTTGAAAGAAGCCTTCTACATCGCGAACTCAGGGCGGCCGGGTCCGGTGCTGGTCGACATCACCAAGGACGCCCAGCAGAAGAAGTGCCTTTACGCCTACGATCCCTCGCCTGTCCGCCTCCCGGGCTATCGCCCCGGTCTTCATCCGTTGCCGCGGGAGATTGAACGCGCCTTGGAGATGATTGCTAAGGCAGAGCGCCCGATCATCTTCGCAGGTCACGGAGTGATGCGTGCGAACGCCACAGGGCTCTTGCTCGAGTTCGTCAAGAGGACCGGGATCCCAGTCGCCTCAACTCTGCTTGGGTTAGGCGGATTCCCTGCCACGCACCCAAAGAACCTCGGCATGATGGGCATGCACGGCGAGGCCTGGGTCAATCGCGCAATCCAAGAGTCCGATCTGATCATCGCGATCGGCATGCGATTCGACGATCGGGTGACCGGAAATCTCAAGACGTACGCTCAGCACGCTAAGAAAATCCATATCGAGCTCGACCCCGCTGAAATCAATAAGAACGTGAAGGTCGATCTCGCGCTCTTGGGTGACGCCCGGGAAATCCTTGGTCTGTTGGTGCCGCATGCGCGACAGAGCAAAATTGACCCGTGGATCCAGCACATCGATACGCTCAAAGGCGAATCTTCGGTGCTTGAAATTCAGCACATGCCGGATAACGGCCAATTGTTTGCGGCCCACGTGATTTTTGATCTCTGGAAAATCACCCAGGGCAAGGCACTGGTTGTCACGGATGTGGGCCAACACCAAATGTGGGAAGCCCAGTACTACAAGCATGATTACCCGCGCCGGCTGCTCACTTCGGGCGGCCTCGGCACCATGGGCTTTGCGCTACCAGCAGCCATCGGAGCGAAATTCGCGTGTCCGCAGGAGGAAGTCTGGGTGGTCGCGGGCGATGGCGGATTTCAAATGACGGCAGCTGAGCTTTCAACGATTGCCCAGGAGAATATCAAGATCAACATCGCCATTATCAACAATGGCTACCTGGGCATGGTCCGGCAGTGGCAAGAATTCTTCTACAACAAGCGCTACGTTGCGACGCCAATCAAGAGCCCAGACTTTGTGAAATTGGCGGAAGCCCATGATTTGGTGGGCCTGCGAGCGACCACGCGCAAAGAAGCTGGAATTGCCATTGAACAAGCCCGCACCAACGAACGCACGGTCGTGGTCGATTTTCGCGTCGAGCAGGAAGATTCAGTTTACCCGATGGTGCCAGCCGGCGCGGATCTCGACGCAATGATTCGCAGGCCAGCCTGGCAGGGAACGCACAATCCCATCTACGAAACGGGAGAGGACGAATAATCATGTCTTCGGAAAGCCTCCGCACTTTTGTCGCCTACGTTGAAGACCGCCCGGGCGTTCTCAATCGAATCGCGTCGCTTTTTCGGCGCCGCAACTACAACATCGTGTCATTGAACGTGGGCCGCACCCACGAGGCCGGTGTCTCGCGCATGACATTCAGCGTCGAGGCCGACGCCGATATGGCGCACCGCATCGAAGCCAATCTCTACAAGCTCGTCAACGTCTTGAGTGTGGAAGATATCACGGACACGCCACGCGTGAGTCGCGACCTGGCTTTGATCAAAGTGAACGTGGGTCCGGATCGGCGGGCGGAAGTCTTGCAGCTCTGCGAGGTCTTTCGTGCTCGCGCTGTGGACGTGGGCCCGCAAACGTTGATCGTTGAGATCACTGGAGCCCAGGAAAAAATCGATGGCTTGGTTGCCGTGCTCGCCCCGTTTGGCATTGCCGAAATGGTCCAGACAGGCCGGGTCGCAATGACACGCGGACCCATCGGTCAGGCCGCCGATGCACAAAGTCGATCTCGAAACGAAACCCACAGCGTTTTTGCTGCTTAGCGACAAGCCGGAGATTAGCTTATGTCCACACAGGAGCGAGGGCCTCGCCGAGGCCCGGATTACGTCCGCATTTTTGACACCACGCTGCGTGATGGGGAGCAATCCCCAGGCGCCACGCTAACCTCTGATGAGAAGCTTGAGGTTGCGCGCGCTCTTTCGCGGCTCGGTGTGGACGTGATCGAGGCTGGCTTCCCTGCTGCCTCTCCTGACGATTTGGGTGCAGTTTCGCAAATTGCGAAAACCGTAGGCGTTGAGCCAGTTCCGGGCAGGCTTGCTTCCGAGCCGCCGATCATCTGCGCCTTGGCCCGGGCCACCGAGAAAGATATTGATAAGGCCTTTGAAGCCATTCAGGGCGCAAAATGGCCGAGAATTCACACATTTCTAGCCACCTCGCCAATTCATCGCGAACACAAGCTGCGCATGACACAAGCGCAAGTTATCGACAAAACGCGCCAGATGGTGGGCTACGCCAAGCAGCGTTGTCAGGATGTGGAGTTCAGCCCTGAGGACGCTGGGAGGACTGAGCCCGAATTCTTGTATCAGGTTCTAGCAGTGGCGATCGAAGCGGGCGCTACCACGCTCAACATCCCAGACACCGTCGGCTACACGGTTCCCGAAGAGTTCGGTGCCATGATTCGCGGCATTGTGGCCAACGTGAAAGGGATCGAGAACGTGATTCTCTCTGTCCACTGTCACAATGATTTGGGGCTTGCCGTAGCCAATAGCCTAGCTGGCATCTCCGCTGGCGCCCGCCAAGCCGAGGTGACGATCAATGGTATCGGTGAACGCGCTGGCAATACTTCGCTTGAAGAAGTGGTGATGACG
>JBBSBI010000105.1:0-17843 GCA_038251425.1 Polyangiales bacterium | reverse complement strand
GTTGAGAACGGCAAGAGCGTGGAGTTTGGACAGAAGCTTTTCCGCGTGAAGAAGTAACCCACCTTGAATCCAGCACCGGAATTCGGCAGACGTCATGTTTAAAAAGGTTCTCATCGCCAACCGCGGCGAAATTGCGATTCGGATCATTCGAGCCTGTCGCGAGCTCGGCATTAGGACCGTTGCCGTTCACTCGGATGTGGACGCGAATGCTCTCCATACACGCTTTGCGGACGAAGCAATCTGCATCGGTCCCGGGCCTGCCGTGCACAGCTATCTCAACATTGCGGCCATCATCAGCGCCGCTGAAATAGCCGCTGCGGATGCCATTCACCCCGGCTACGGATTCCTGTCGGAGAATGCTAATTTTGCTCAAATTGTCGAAAAATGCGGGCTGACATTCATCGGGCCCAGCTCACAATCGATGAAGCAATGGGGCGATAAGCTTTCGGCGCGCGAAGTGGCCAAGACGTTCGGCTTGCCACTCCTGCCCGGCAGCGTGGCCCTTGAAAACGCCGTACACGCAGAGGCGGAGGCTAAGCGGGTCGGGTTCCCGGTGATGATCAAGGCGCGTGGCGGCGGCGGTGGTCGCGGAATGCGAGTGGTGCGCACGGCGGATGAAGTGGCGCGTGCCTTTGAATCGGCCTCCGCGGAAGCCCTCGCAGCTTTCAAGAACCCCGAACTCTACCTCGAGCGTTTTATCGAACGCCCGAAGCATATTGAGTTTCAGGCGTTGGCTGACAAGCACGGGCAAGTGTGGACGCTGGGTGAGCGAGAGTGCTCGCTGCAACGCAGAAATCAGAAGTTGATAGAAGAGGCGCCGAGCCCCTCGATCGATGAAGCGTTGCGGACCTCGATGGGCGAACGTATTCGCGAGGCGATTCGGGAGACAGGCTACACTTCGCTTGGAACGCTCGAATTTCTGCTGGATGAAGACAAGCAGCTCTATTTCATGGAGATGAACACGCGCGTTCAGGTGGAGCATCCGGTCACGGAAGTAGCCACCGGCGTCGATCTGGTGGTCGAGCAGATCCGAGCTGCGGCAGGCGAGAAATTGACCCTGCCAGACACGCGCTCCTGGAAGTTCCGTGGGCACGCCATTGAATGCCGAATCATGGCGGAGGATCCTGAAACATTCGCGCCAAGCCCTGGGAAGATCACCGAATATCACCCAGCTGGCGGCAACGGCACCCGAGTTGATTCAGGGATTTACGGTGGATTCACCGTGCCCCCTTTCTACGATTCCTTGCTCGCGAAGGTCATCACTTCCGGACCCACACGTGAGGTGGCCATCACCCGTATGTTGCGCGCTCTGGATGAATTCATCGTGGGTGGCATCAAGACCAACATCCCGCTGCACAAGCGTCTGCTGCGTGAGCCCGACATGGTCGCCGGAACGATGACCACGCGAACTGTTGAAAATATGCTGGCGGCTGGCAAAAAGTCCTGAATTGCGCGCCTTGCGCCTCTTTTGCCGGCGCCGTAGCCTGAACCTACGGTGCAAGATCTTGTAGCGCGCGTGTTGAAGGGGGAGGTGCGAGCCGCGGCTCGTGCCTGCCGGTTGGTGGATGACCGAGCACCGGGTTACCGGACACTGCTCAAAGAGATTTATCCCAACACCCGAGCCGCATTTTGGATCGGTGTCACGGGCAGCCCGGGTGCGGGCAAGAGCACACTGGTCGCGGCCATGGTCAAGCATTTTCGTGCCGCTGGAAAGCGAGTTGCTGTGGTGGCGATCGATCCAAGCAGCCCCTTTTCCGGAGGTGCCATCCTCGGCGATCGCGTCCGAATGCAACAACACTTTGAGGATCCTGAAGTCTTCATTCGCTCGCTGGCTACTCGCGGCGCGTTGGGGGGCCTTTCGCGCTCTGCGGTTGATGTGGCGCGTGTGCTCTCCGCGTGGGGGGCGGAGGTGGTCTTGTTGGAGACGGTGGGGGTGGGGCAGGATGAATTCGACGTGGTATTTGCCGCCGAAACGAGTGTCGTCGTGGTGGCGCCGGGGATGGGGGACTCCGTTCAAGCCATGAAAGCCGGGATCCTCGAATGCGCGCACGTGTTTGCGCTCAACAAATCAGATCTCGCGGGCGCTGACCGCACGGCGGCCGATCTTGAGCAAACGCTCGCACTCGGTGGCGCACTGAACGCTTGGGTCCCTGCCATGGTTCGTTGCGTGGCCACTCAAAATCAGGGGATCGATACACTGATCGCTCAGATCGAGCAGCATCGGGTTTGGCAGCTCTCATCTGGAGTCGGGCGCCAAGCGCGAACCGAACGAATGCGGCGCAACCTGCTCACTCACTTGCGCCACGACGCTGAGGAGCGGGTATTGTTGCAGCACGCCGAACATCTTTCCCAACTTGCCTCACAAGTTGAGGCGGGAACGTTGGATCCGTACAGCGCTTCGGAGCAGCTCCTGGGCACGCTATTGGACTGACTGCAGAGTGTTGTGGGTTAGCTCTCGTGCGGCTGCGGGGTTTAGCTCTTCGCGCGGCTGCGGGGTGGCTTACGCCCGATGTTCTCGGCGTGAAAGGCGCTCGGACAATTCCCGCTCACTGTGCAAGCCGCGCAGGCCGGCTTCTGCGCCGCGCACACGCGTCGGCCGTGAAAAATCAGGGTGTGGCTCAAGTGATCCCAATCAGACTTTGGAAACATTACCATCAGGTCGCGTTCAATTTTTTCAGGTGTTGGCTCGTTGGTCCAGCCCAAGCGCTGACTGATCCGCTGCACGTGGGTGTCCACCACGACGCCTTCTGGCGCACCAAATGCCACGCCTAACACCACATTCGCTGTCTTCCGACCGACGCCGGGGAGGGCGATGAGTTCATCCAAAGTGCTCGGAACCTGGCCCGCATGCCGCTCCACCAGCTGCTGCGAGAGGCCAATGATGTTCTTGGCTTTCTGGCGAAACATCCCAAGGCGGTTCAGCGCGCTTTCCACGTCGGTCGCCTTGGATTTGCCAAGCGCTTCGGGGCTCGGGTAGCGGGCAAAGAGTCCGCCGGTCACTTGATTGACCGCCACATCGGTGCTTTGCGCAGAAAGCACCGTCGCCACGAGCAGCTGAAATGGCGTTTGGTGGACCAACTCGCAGTGCGCATCTGGATGCAAGCGCTTCAACTGCGCGAAGGTTTCGCGCGCTTCCTGCTGAGGGCTGCTACTCGTCGCTGGGCGGCTCTTCGTCGTTGGGCTCTTCGTCGTTGGGCGGCTCTTCGTCGCTGGGCGGCTCTTCGTCGCTGGGCGGCTCGTTTCGAGCTTCGGCTTCGTCGCTCGTGCTTTCTTCGCCGTGGATTGGGGTTTGCTCAGCGTTTTCCGTGTTGGCATCGGTGCCTTCCTCGGGGGTTACATCACCGTCGATTTCGTCGGTCGCGCCGACCGGCTCCATAGCGACGACGCGTTCTCCCTCGTCCACGGACATCACCTTCACGCCCTGCGCGTTACGGCCCGTCTCGCGGATGCCAGTCACTTGGGTGCGGATGATTTGACCCTTATCGGTGATCAGCACCAGCTCATCGTTTTGCTTCACGAGAGCGATCCCAACCACAGGACCGTTTCGGTCACTGGCATCGATGAGAATAATGCCTTTGCCACCGCGATGCTGTTTGCGGAATTCCTCAAGCTTGGTGCGTTTGCCGTAGCCGCGTTCACACACGGTGAGCACCATGTCGCGATCCGGCTGCGTGCTAGCGAAGCCAACGACTTCATCACCTTCGGAGAGCTCGATCGCCTTCACGCCCGCCGTGTTGCGGCCCATCGGGCGCACTTGATCCTCTTCGAAACGGATCGATTTGCCTAGTTTAGTGGCAATCAAGAGGTCGCAGGTTCCGTCCGTGACGGCAGCCGTGAGCAGCTGATCGTCGTCCGCGATCTTGACGCCAATGATGCCTTTTTCTCGGTAATTTTGATAATCTAGGATGCTCGTCTTTTTGATCTGTCCACCCCGGGTGAGCGTGATCACGAACAGGCCTTCTTGAATGCCGGGCACGGGCGTGATCGCTGCAACGCGTTCGCCTTCCTCCATCCCAACAAAGTTGACGATGGCGCGGCCCTTGGCGTTACGCGCTGCAGCCGGGATTTCGTAAATCTTCTTCACGTACACTTTGCCGCGATTACTAAAGAAGAACACGAAGCTGTGCGTCGAGGCGACGAAGAGCTGGGTCACAAAATCGTCGTCGCGGGCTTCCATGCCCTTGTTGCCCTTGCCGCCGCGTTTTTGCGCCTTGTAGGTCGAGAGCGGAGTGCGCTTGATGTACCCAGAATGGGAAATGGTAACGACCATTTCTTCTTCCTGGATCAGATCTTCAACTTGGATCTCGGCTTCATCCTCAATGATCTCGGTGCGTCGCGGATTTTGATGCTTGGTCTTGACCTCTTCAAGCTCGGTCACGATCAGATCCATGAGCACGCGCTCATCCGCCAAGATCGCTTTCAAGCGAGCAATCGCTTCCGAAAGGCTGCCGTACTCCGCGGCGAGCTTTTCCTGCTCCAGGCCCGTGAGGCGCGACAGGCGCATCTCCAGAATGGCCTTGGCTTGGCGCTCACTCAGTCGGTAATCCGTGCGCGCCGCCGCCTCAGCAATTTCGCTCTCAGGGCGACCTGCGCGGCGTACGAAGGCCTCCAAGCCCTTGAGCGGCAAGGCCATCAGGGCGAGCCGGGCTTCGTCCGGATCCTGCGAGGCGCGGATCGTCTTGATCACCAAATCCACTTCGGTGATGGCCATCCCGAGGCCCTCAATGATCTCTCGGGCTGCTTCAGATTTTGCAAGATCGAAGCGCGTGCGGCGACTGACGACTTCGCGCCGATGCTCGACGAAAAGCCGGAGCATTTCTTTCAGGTCCAGCACGGCCGGGCGATTCTCGACGATCGCCAGGTTGATAATGCCGAAAGAACACTGCATGTCCGTCAGGCGATACAGCTGATTCAGCACCACCTGCGGGTGCACATCCTTCTTCAGCTCGATCACCAAGCGCATGCCGTCGCGATCACTTTCGTCGCGGGCCTCTTTGATGCCTTCGATGCGTTTGTCCCGCATCAGCTCGCCTATCTTGGCGTGGAGCCGGGCTTTGTTAACCTGGTAGGGCAGTTCAATGACGACGATCTGTTCACGATCCTGGCTGTTCGGAACAGCCTCGGTCTTGGTACGCGCGCGCATCATCACGCTGCCGCGGCCTGTCCGGTACGCCTGGAGAATGCCGGCGCGCCCATGAATGATGCCGGCCGTCGGGAAATCAGGCCCCTGCACGAACTGCATGAGGTCTTCGATGCTGGCCTCGGGTGTCCCGATCAGGTGAACCGTGGCGTCGATGACTTCTTTGAGATTGTGCGGCGGGATGTTGGTGGCCATGCCCACCGCGATGCCCCCGGACCCATTCACCAAAAGGTTCGGAAACCGCGTGGGGAGAACCTGCGGCTCTTGCTTCGACTCATCGAAATTGGGCGTAAAATCGACGGTATCTTTGTCGATGTCGGCTAGCAGATCGACTGCGAGCCGAGCCAAGCGACACTCCGTATAACGGTAGGCAGCAGGTCGATCACCATCGACGGATCCAAAGTTACCCTGACCGTCCACCAGCATGTGCCGCATGCTGAAGTCCTGCGCCATCCGTACCAGGGCGTCGTAAACGCTGGCATCACCGTGGGGGTGGTAGTTACCCAGCACTTCACCGACAACTGCCGCGCACTTTCTGTAAGCGCCGCCGGGGCCGAGATTCAACTCACTCATCGCGAAGAGAATGCGACGGTGCACGGGTTTTAACCCATCGCGCACATCGGGGATGGCACGCCCGATGATGACGCTCATGGCGTAGTCCAGATAGGACGTACGCATTTCGTCGTGAATGCTGATGGGCTGAGAGTTCGGTGCTGGAGGTCCAGCTGGGGGCGTTGTGGTCTCGTCTGACATGGGCTTCACGGGGGCCCAAGTTTGCCTTTTTCAGGCGAAACTGAGTCTGGGCACACCCACCAGGTAGCCCAGCTGCGCGTAGCCGACAACACTTGCAGGCAAGGTTTTTTGGGGGAAGAAACAGCGCTTTGCGGAAGGGGCGAGATCAGCCCAAAAGCACCTTGTAAGCGAGCAACAGCAGGCCCGCGAGGGCGAGCCATACCAGCCATTCGCGCACCCCGGCGCGCGCCCGGTTGCTTCCTTGCTCCAGATCTCGCAGTCGTGCGTCGAGCTCGATCCATCGCATCTCAACGCGGGTGAGTCTTTCGTCGAAGAGGGTCTCACTGTCCTCCGCGGGCACGGGTGCAGAAAGGAGGGTGTCTTCCGACGGACGTCCGGGAGGGCGAGAGGGTCGCAGAGCGATGTTGGGCAAGGGGAGCGGGGGCAACGTTGGCGGAGCCGACGCCACTTCTGGATCGTCAGCAGGCTGTGTGGGGGGCTCGCGTGCCATTTTTGGTCAGAAGAAATTCCCAATCGTGAATTCAAATACGCTGCTCTCTTCGGTTGGCAGCGGCTTGAAGGGGAAGCCCCACTCGAAGCGAAGCGGGCCGAGCGGCGAAAACCAGCGAATGCCAAAGCCCCACGAGGTACGCAGCCGGCTCAGGCTATCTAGCCCATTGAAGCAGGGGCTCTGCAAGCTGAAGCGAGCGCTCCCACCCACGGTATCGCAGTAGTTTGCTTCGGTATTCCAGGTGTTGCCAGCGTCGGTGAAGAAGACACCGTGCACGCCGACCGCCTCCACCAGAGGGAACTCAAGCTCCAGGTTCTGGAAGTAAATTAGGTTGCCACCGATGCGCGCGCCATCGCTCCTCGGCGGACTATTCGGATCGGTGGATTGCGTGAGCGGTAGGCGTGGACCGACACTCCGGTATTGAAAGCCACGGAGATCGGTGATGCCTCCGAGGAAGTAACGAGCAAAGATGGGCACGCCCTCTTTGGTCGGGCTGGTGATGAGGCCAAATTCCTGATTGAGCTTGAGCACAACCCCCGAGCCGACGGGATAGAAATAGCGGCCCTGGAAGCTGTTGCGCAGGAACTGATTGTCAGAACCAAAGATGCTCGACGCCAATTCAGTAGAAAGTTTGGTGAAGATGCCGCTGGTGGTGAAGAGCCGGTTGTCGCGCGTGTCGTAAGTGAGCGCGGGACGAAAGCTGGAGGTGAGGCCGTCGCTGAAAAGATTTGCGAGCGGCAACTGCTGGAAGGTGCTGGCGCTACTTGAGGTGCCAAAGAGATTGCTGCCACTCGCGCTTGAAACCTGCTCAGATTGAAGTGTGTACGTGAGCGACGCGGTGAGCTCGGGCTCGACGAGGGGATAGCCAAAGGTGAGCGCGCTGCCGCGTGTGGTTTGGGAGAAATCTTGATTGAAGGTTTCTTGATTGAAAATGTTGATGCCGAGATTGAAGCGGCTATCGAGAAAATAGGGCTCAAAGATGCTGGCGTTTGCGAGCAACCGGGCACGGCTTGCCTGGGCCTGAAGGCTGAAGCTTTGCCCGTTGCCGAAGAGGTTGGCCTGCTGGATCTGCGCCGTGAGAATAAAATTCTCAACGCTTGAAAAGCCCGCGCCCACCTGAAAAGTCCCCGTCGGCTTTTCGGCGATCTCGACGTAGACATTCATCTTGTCGTGGCTGGAGCCCTCTTCGGTCGAAATGTCGACGCGCTCAAAATAGCCTAAAGCGGTGACGCGCCGGCGCGAACGGTCGAGCGCCGTTTCGTTGAAGGGCTCGCCTTCATAAACTTCGAGTTCTCGCCGCACGACCTTGTCGCGCGTCTTGCTGTTGCCCCGGATTTCGATGCGTTCGAAATGAACCAATGGCCCGCGAACAATCGGCACTACAACGTCGACTTCGTGAGTCGCTTGGTCGAGTTGGGTGTCCGGTGCTGCCTCGACATGTGCGAACCCATTGTCGCGGTACAGGGTGCGGACCGCCTGAAGATCCTGAATCAGCTTGGCGCGGTTGAAGTAATCTCCTGAGCGAGCTTCGACCATCGAAGCTAGGCGCCGCCGCCCACCAATTGGCTCCACTTCGCCACCGTCGGGGCCTCGCTCATAGATGCGAAGCTGGCGGATCTTGTAGCGGGGCCCCTCGTTGATCGTAACGGACACCTCGATCCCGCTCCTGTCGGGCGTCAGCATGATGCGCGGGGTGTTCACGCTCACCATCAAGAATCCGCGATCGTAGTACAGGCCGCTCAAGACACCCATGTCACGTTCAAACGCGTCCTGGCGAAACGGACCCCCAGAGCCAAAGGCAAAGAAGCCTGCGTTCCCCGTGAACATCGCGGCCCGCAGCTCTTCGGAGGAAATCTCGTGGTTCCCAATGAACGTCACGCTCCGCACGCTCACCTGCGTGTGTTCTACGATGCTGAGCTTAATCGAAACTTGGTTGTCCTTGGCCGCGGTGACTTCGCTCTTCACTTCCGCGAGGAAGAAACCCTTCTCGGCGTACATGTCGCGGATCTTTTGGATAGTGCGCTTGAGCGAAGGGTAGCTCATCACGGAAGCGGATTTCAGTTCGGCGGCTTCGACGAGATCGTCGGAATCGATCTCATTATTTCCCTCGAAGGTGACAGCTAGGATCGTGGGCCGTTCGCGCACCAGAAAGCGAAGGACCACGCCGTCGTCGCGTCGGCTCAAATCGACTTCGATGTCGTCAAAGAACCCTGAATTGTAGAGTTCTCGAATGTCCCCGGTGAGGCGCGCGGGATCGAAGGGTTCGCCCAGCTGCTCGCGCAAATAGGAGAGAATGTCCTCGCGAGTGACGTGTCGATTGCCCGCCACGTCAATGCGCGAAATGGGGAAGCCCCGTGCCAGCTCCGTTTCGGTCGGAGGGATCACCACCGGGGGTTCGCTGCTGGGCGCCACGGGGGCTTCGCTGCTGGGTGCAGACGGGGCCGGCGCCGCGCTCGCGTCGGGTGCTTGCGCGAACGCTGCGCCTGGACTGAACAGGCACGCGAGCAGCAGTACCAAACGGTACGCGTGGGCTAACCAGCGGCGACGCTCAACGAGCGAGGCTTTGGCCAGGCAGTAGACATCGGGGGAGAAGGAGTGCGTGTGCAACGTGTTGAAATAAATGCCAAAGGGGGCGTCTAGCCACCGGACCCGAGCCCGCGCGTTATCCCATCGCGTTCAGCTGCACAAGGTGTCCCACCCTGGATGCCCCAGAGCCCCCACGGAAAATACTCCCTGAGCCGCAGTAGGCGGCTGTTATGGGGCGATTTGGACCTGATTTCGGCCGAGCCGTTTCGCCTCGTAAAGGGCTGCATCTGCCCGAACAAACAGGGCTTTCGAGCTCTCTCCGCTCTTGAGCGTTGCCACTCCCAGGCTCGCCGTCAGGGTTGCGGTGTAGCCATCCAGATCGACACCCCCCTTTGCGAGCGTCGCTCTGACGCGCTCGCACACCACGAGCGCCCCCTCTGAATCCGTACGTGGAAATACCAGAACAAATTCTTCACCCCCGTAACGCGCCGCGAGATCGCTCTGGCGAATTGCCTGGGTGAGCACGTGAGACACCTTCTGCAGCGCGAGGTCGCCGGCTGCGTGGCCGTGGGTCGCATTGAAATTTCCAAACTTGTCGACGTCCAGAACCGCGATGCTAAGCGGAGTGTTGTTGCGAAGGGCAGATGCTAGGTCTCGCGCGAGGGCTTGTTCCAGCAAGCGCCGATTGGGGAGGCCGGTGAGTGCGTCTGTGGCCACCAGATGTTCGAGCGATTGGTTGGCGACTTCCAGGCGCGCGGCGAGGTCCGTCTTCTCAGTCAACAGCCGTTCGAGTGTCCCCAGCATTTCTTGATATTGCTGGTTCATTTCGATCAGGCGCACATTCACGTCATCGCGAAGCTTAGCCAGATCCAGTTGCGGCCCTAAGTCTCTGTCGAAAGCCCCCGCTGTAGCGGCCACTTCTCCTGGAATTTCGCAGAGAATCTGATCGATCGTGGCTTCGGTGAGCCCCAGCTTTGCGGCTTGAGTCAGGAGGTCGAGTCGGCTTTGTACGACGTCGACGCACTCAAAGACGCCAGAAGCTCGCTCCGCCAGCCAGGCCACTTGCAGCGCTTTTTCCCCGGGCATCTGGGCATCGTGGTGGTGGCGAATCGCTTCGACAAGCTCAGGTGCTAACTGGTAGCTCGCTGCCATTTCAGCCCCTGATTCAGGATGCGGGACGAAACCAGCTGCTCGCTCGTGGATCACGCGGTTGACGGCTGGAGCACGCGCGATAGCTGCGGTGGCTCCAAGATCTTCACGGGCGCGCAGCAGGAGGCCCGATTCCAAGAGCAACCCCATCGTGAAATAGCTGTCGAGCTCACGTAGCCCCAGCGCTTTTCCGATTAGGCGGGCACTCACCGCTCTCCGGATAGAGTTACCCAAAATGACATGGCTGCCTTCGCCCAACGGCACAAGATCCGTCACAGCAAGGCTGAGCGCGATGTTGCGCATGCCGCGGATGCCGAGCAAAAGCGCTGCTTGCTGAACGTCGCGAACTTCGGACGCACGTTTGAACGCGGCGCTGTTGACCACCGCCAGCAGACGCAGGGCAAATCCGGGGTCCACCAGCGCTAACTTAGAAAGATCGTTGATGCTGACGTTCTCCCGCACAGCCGCCTGCACAATCTGAAGTGCCGCGGTCGACACGGGCTGGTTGGCCTTGGCTTGGCCTAGTGCGGTAGTTTTCGGTGCATTCATGGGCCGACGAGGCTCCCCGCGCTGGGGTTCGCCCCTAGCTGACTCAACGGCTGGAGCCTCGTTGGATTAAGTCCGCTGGGATCTCCCCGCTTACACGCACCCACACCCTGCGGTCGCTACACGTCCAGGTCTTCGGCTTGCTCGGCTCGGTCCATGATGAAGTGGAAGCGAGCCTGTGGGTCCTTGCCCATCAGATCGTTCATGACCCGATCGGTGGCCAACGGATCGACGATACCCACTCGGAGTAAGCGCCGGGTCTTGGGATTCAAGGTCGTGTCCCAGAGCACCTTCGGCATCATTTCACCGAGGCCTTTGAAACGGGTGATCTCAACTTTTGCGTTGCCTTTTTGGTGCTCTTTGGTCAGGCGTACGCGATCCGGCTCATCGGCGGCCCAGTAGGTGTCCTTGCCGATATCTAAGCGGTAGAGCGGCGGCATCGCTACGTACACACGGTTGTTTTTGATGAGCTCGCTCAGGTGTCGATAAAAGAACGTGAGCAGTAGCGTTGTGATGTGGTGCCCGTCTGAATCCGCATCCGCCAAAAGAATGACGCGATCGTAGCGCAGCTTAGAGAGATCGAAATTCGCGCCAATGCCGCAGCCCAGCGCCGTCAGCAGGTCGGATAATTCCTTGTTCTCGAGCACCTTACCGAGCGCCATGCCCTCCGTATTGAGCACCTTGCCACGTAGGGGGAGCACGGCCTGATTGCCACGCTCGCGGCCCTGTTTCGCCGAGCCGCCAGCGGAGTCCCCTTCCACGATAAACAGCTCTGAATTCCGGCGGTCGGATGAGGTGCAATCGGAGAGCTTGCCCGGCAGCGTGAAGCGGCCGCTCGTTGCTGACTTGCGTGTGACCGCAGCGGAAGCGGCGCGCGACGCCTCGCGTGCCCGAGCAGACAAGATAACGCGTGCGACAATTTGTTCCGCAACTGTTCTGTTTGAATTGAGCCACTGTTCCAAGGCTGGACGCACCAGCCCATCTACCCAGGACTGAACCTCAAGATTGTTGAGGCGATCCTTCGTCTGCCCCTGAAACTGCGGTTCGCTAATAAACACGCTGAGCACACCCGTGAGGCCTTCGCGGATATCTTCCGCACTCAACGTCACGCCACGCGGCGTCAGGTTGTGTGTTTCGATGAAGTTCCGCACTGCTTTCACCAGGCCCGCGCGCAAGCCATTCTCGTGGGTGCCACCCGACGTGGTGGGGATACCGTTAACGTAGCTTCTAATGTTCTCCTCGGTGGATTCGGTCCACTGCAGGACGAGTTCGAGCCGCGTACCGTTTTCGCGGAGCATCGAGAACGGGGCGTCATGCACGCGCTTGGTTTTGTGCTCCTCAAGAATCGCCTTGAGGAAGTCGGCGATTCCGGCTTCGTGGTGGAAGGCTTCGTGCGTTTGGTTCTTTTCGTCGCTGAATTCGACCTTAATTCCACGGTGGAGATAGCTCACGATCTCAAGGCGTTTTCGGATCGTTTCTGGGTTAAACTCCGTTTTCGGAAAGATCGTTGGGTCCGGCCGGAAGTAGACAGCGCTGCCTGTTCCGCGGGCTTTGCCCAGCTTGGTGATGGTTCCAACGGGCTTTCCGGTTTTGAATTCCTGGCTCCATTCGAAGCCATCGCGTTTCACGATGACCTTAAGCTTGGTTGAAAGCGCGTTCACCACCGATGCGCCCACACCATGCAAGCCGCCGGCAGTCTTGTAGCTCCCTTCATCGAACTTTCCCCCCGCGTGCAGCGTGGTGAAGATGATCTCGAGGGCAGGCTTCTTGTGCTTCGGGTGTTTGTCGATCGGGATCCCGCGCCCATTGTCCGACACGGTCACGGATTCGGCGTCTTTATGCAGCGTCACGTGGATCTCGGTGGCGTGCCCATTCATCGCTTCGTCCACCGAATTATCCAGGATTTCCCAGACGAGGTGGTGCAGGCCAGCGCTGCCAACGCCCCCGATGTACATGCCCGGCCGCTTTCGTACCGGATCGAGTCCTTCGAGGATGGTGATGTCTTTGGCAGTGTACTCCATGCTGGGATCCTTTTGGCTCACGGCTCAATTACCTTCTTCAAAGGCTGCGGGTGGTGCCGGCACTTCAGGGATAATCTCGGTGAAGCTTCCGCGCTTCATGACTTCGCGCCCTTTGCCGCCACGAGTGCTCCGCTCGTACTTTTCGGCGTTGATCTTCTGTTCTCCGCCAAGCGAACTCTTCACGACCAGCGCCGACTCTTTGTCAGCCACGGCCTTGATTCCGAGAAGCGTATCGTCACCCTCAAGCTTCAATAGCGTCACGCCTTTGCCAGGGTTGGTGAGGTAGTTGATTTCCGCAATCGAACACAGGAGCGCACGTCGACCCTTCGAAACGGCGATGATCGTTTCCTTCCCGTGGACGAGCTCCACGCCAACGACTTCAGACCCGTCGCTCGGTCGGGCAAACCTTCGTCCCGCTCGCGTGCTGGGTTCGGAATACGGCTCCAGGCCAAATGCCAACGCGTAGCCGTCGCTGGTTGCCGCCACGAGGTAAGACTCGGGCATGTAATCTTCGCTCCCCTTGATGTCGCCGAGGAGTCGTGAATCGAGAGAAAAGCAGCCGAGAATGCGTTCGTTGTCCTTCAGCTTGAAGAGCTTTTGGATGGGCTCGCCGTAGCCTGTTGTGGCGGGAATATCGATAATGCGGCAGGTGTAGGCTGTTCCAAAGTTCGAGAAGAACGCCACGGTTGCCCGGGTGGAGCCCGCCACGCAACTTAAGACAGTATCCCCTTCACGTAGCCGCGTGGAGCCCGGATCTTTGATTTCTTTTTGGCGCTTGATCCAGCCGTCTCGGGTCAAGAGCACGTGATTGTCCTCGGCTACGATCAAATCTTCCGCCGAGAACTCGGGCTCTTCTTCCACCGAGGCGATCAGCGTTCGGCGCTTGGAGAACTTCGCGAAGGAAGCCACCATCTCGGACAATTCAGTGCGAATGATCTGCCAAAGCCCGCGAGCTTCGGACTCAGCTAAGAGCTTCTTGATTTCGGCAGCGCGTTTGCGCCGGTCTTTGAGCTCATTTTGGATGACGAGGATCTCAAGGCGAGCCAAGCGATACAGCTTGAGCTCCAAAATAGCGTCCGTCTGCTCCGCATCGAGCTTGAAACGAGCCATGGTCTGCCGTGCCGCATCGGCCTTGCCCTCCGACTTGCGGATCAGCTTGATGATCTCGTCGAGGGCATCAAAAACTTTCGCAAAGCCCTCCAGAATATGGATGCGGGCTTGCAACGCGCTGAGCTCGTGCTGGTGCCGTTTGGTCACCACTTGCAGTCGGAAATTTAGAAAATGCCAGAGCAAGGATTGGAGATCCACCCTTTCGGGTCGACAAACCTGCGGATTTTCGGTGGGGACGAGGCAGGTCAGGTTGACGCTGAACGTGGTCTGGAGTGGCGTTTGCTTGAAGAGGTAGGCGAGAACCTTCTTGGGGTCGGCTTCCTTCTTGAGCTCCACCTCAATGCAGACGTCGTCGGTTGAGACATCCTTAACATCGACGAGCAGAGGCAGCTTTCGTGACAGCGCTACCTCGGCGATGCGTTCGACCAGGGTTGCCTTATTGACGGTATAGGGAATGCTCGTGATGTGGATCTTCGGGTTCCCACGACCATCGGCGATGATCTTGTAGGTTCCGCGCACTTTGACGCTTCCAGAGCCCGTCTCGTAAATGACTTTGAGCTCTTCGGCCGTTGAAATGATTTGCCCGCCCGTCGGGAAATCCGGCCCCTTGATGGTGCGACAAAGCTCCCGGGAGGTCAGTGTTTTGCCTTCCCCGAGTGCGTCGAGCAAGCGGATGGCGGCCGTGCACACTTCCTCCGGGTTGTGGGGCGGAATATTCGTGGCCATTCCGACCGCAATTCCCGTCGCACCATTGATCAAGAGGTTGGGCCATTTAGCCGGCAAGACGACCGGCTCGGAGCGAGTCCCGTCGTAGTTTGGACGAAATTCGACAGTGTCCTGCGTCAGCTCGCTCAGGAGATCGGTTGAGATCGGTGAAAGTCGGCACTCCGTGTAGCGCATGGCGGCTGCTGCATCGCCATCCATGGACCCGAAATTCCCCGAACCTTCAACGAGTGGCGCTCGCAACGAGAACGACTGTGCCAAGCGAACGAGGGCGTCATAGATCGAGGCATCGCCGTGCGGATGGTAGTTACCCATCACGTCACCGACGACTTTAGCGCACTTCCGATGTTTGGCGTCGGAGGTAAGCCGTTGTTGCCACATTGTGTACAGGATGCGCCGCTGGACGGGCTTCAAGCCGTCGCGCACATCTGGCAGCGCACGGCTCGTGATCACGCTGAGCGCGTAATTGAGGTAACGTGCTTGAGCGATGTCGTGTAGGGCGACGGATTGCTCCCCTTCGCCCGACAAACTGGCGGGAGCTTCGTCAGAACCGCGCGTCCGCTTGCTTCCGCGTTGGGCCGAGTTGGCAGGCTTGGCGCTTCCAGCTTTAGATTTTGGCGTTTTTGGACCGGTTTTTCGACGAGTGGCCAACAGGGACTCCCAGGCACGGTGCAGGGGAAATACCGCTACTGCCCGCTTGAGCAGTGTCCGCTAGCGCCTTTCGGGTCTGCGAGTCAATCGGCTTGTCGGAACCGCCGGGTCCGGCGGCCCAAGGATTAAGGTTCCTCTGGGGCCCGAAAGTCTTCCAATCGGAGTCCGTAGCGTTGCGCCCAGCGATGGACCTGCATACGGGCTTTGCCAAGCTCGCGCCCCACGGCCGCGACGTTCCCCTGGTGTTTTGCGAGGAGCGCATGGAGCTGGCCCGCGCTGGGTCTGTCGCTTTCTTCGTGTTCGGTTCGGGCTACAGCAGCCCCCGAGCTAGCGCCCTTGACACCGTAGCCGTGCATGGCTTCGGTGATGGCCTGAGGGAGCTCTGCCTCGCCGAGTGTGTCGCCTTCCGCTAGAGCGATCCCGCGCTTGATGCAGGCTTCCAGCTCGCGCACGTTGTAGGGCCAATCGTAATGAGTGAGGGCCGTCATGAAGCCAAAGGAAGCTGTTTTCTCGGCTGCGCCGTGGCGTTTCAGAAATTCGCGTGTCAGCACGAAGAGATCTTCTTTGCGTTCGCGTAGCGGCGGTAGGTTCACTTCATATTCGTTCAGGCGAGCGAAAAGGTCGAGTCTAAATGTGCCTTTCGCCTGCAGAGCCGCGAGGTCGCGATGGGTTGCGCAGGCGATGCGAACGTCCGTCGTTTCCGGTGTTGTGGCGCCGACGGGCAGGATCTCTTTGGCCTGTAAAACGCGCAGTAACTTGGTCTGGGCTTCAAGCGGCATATCCCCAATTTCATCGAGAAACAGCGTTCCGCCATCGGCCGCGCGAATCAGCCCAGGCTTGTCGCGATCGGCGCCCGAGAAGGCTCCTTTGCGGTAGCCGAATAGCTCGCTTTCGATGAGATTTTGGGGGATCGCGGCGCAATTGACGGCAACCATGCGTCCGGCTCGCTGACTGTGACGATGCAGCTCGCTGGCCACAACTTCCTTGCCGGTGCCACTTTCTCCGAGGATGAGGACGCTCAGGTTGGTAGGACCAACCTTCTCGATCTCGGCTGCAATGCGATCCATCTGAAAGCCGCCGACCAAAAGCGAAGGCTGCTCGGCTAGACGTTCACAGCTTGGAGCCATCGAACCGTCCAAGTTGTAGTTAGCAAAGGATTCCGCCTCCGCGTCAACAAACTTGAAGATTGCGTCCCCGATCCGCACCTCGGCGAGGGCTTCGAGTCCCTCGTTCGCCACGCGCACCCCATCCACCAACACGCCGTTGCGGCTCTCGCAGTCGACAATACGCCAGGAGCGATTCGTGGCTACAGCTTCCGCGTGGATCCGAGAAACAGCGGTCACAGCCAAGCGGATATCCGAGGCTTCATCTCGTCCGATGCGAACAGGGCTCTTAAAAAACGGGTAAGCACCTGAAATTGGCGAGCCTGGCTCAGCATACAGCAGCACGAAGCCCGGGCGTGAGCTGCCGATCGCACCCGGAGCCCTTGGGTCCCCGAATCCTTGCATTGCTCCCGTACTGAGCTCGGCCATCAGCCGGCAGGTTAGCTCAAGTTACCGCTACCGAGCCAGCTCGATAAGAAACCGCTACCGACTTACAAATGGCGCTTGGCGATTTCTGTCCAAGTCCCTGCCGGTTCAAGGGCGATGTAGTTTTTCCAAAATGGGCGCGCGCGGCTCGAGTCCCCAACCTGTTCGTACGCCATGGCGAGGTTGAAGTGAGCATCGGCAAACTTAGGATCTGATTCAATGGCGCCAAGGAATAGCGCAATGGCTTGGTCGGGCTGTCCACGTTCGAGCATGACGTAGCCCAAGTTGTATTGAGCCTCAGGCTGGCGGGGATCGATCTCCAGACCGCGTTGATACAAGCGCTCAGCGCCTTCTGCGTCCTGGCGGCGAAAGCGAATGTTTCCAAGGTTCGTGTACGCGATGCCCAGCCAAGGGTCGAGCTCCACAGCTTCCGCGTAAAGGCGCTCGGCTTCATCCATCGTCAGTGGGTTCTCATCGAGCTGGCTCGCACGCAGATAAAGCTCATAAGCGGTGCGGGAGCGCTCTTTGCCGGCCGAGGGGCGCAGCACGCGAACAACATCGGCGCGCAGCGTCTTCACCTCAAGATCCAGTAGCATCTGGCCCGTGAGCGGCTCGAAGGCGCCATCCTGGGTCCGCACGACGACCGTCTGGCCATCAGAAACGATTCGCAGCTCCTGCAACGGCCGGGTAACTTTTGGCAACGATCGCTTCAGGGCGTGCACTGCGCGCGTCACGTCACGCAGGCGCACGCGGTGATCAAGCAACGTTTGCGCTGAGCGGAGCGCGATGAGATCGGAGAAGGTGTAGGCGCGACGCCCGTTGCGGCGACCGCCCGGCGATGCCACTCCCGCTCGATCGAGAGTTCTCAAACGCCCTGGGCTGAGACCCAGCAGGCGAGAGACTTCAGTGCGAGAGAATAGATCCGTCAGCGGTTCGCGCCCGTCGGCGCCAACGCCAGCCTGTTGCTCGCGGGTATTGGTGACCAGCTGCTGTACGCGGCCGCCTTCGGGGCCAAATACGACATGGATAACCTTGTTGTCGCGTTGCTTTTTGCGACTCATCGTTGAACTCGTGCCCCAAAGTTAGAAAGCGACTGCGCTATCCCTTCGTCTTCTGAGCCTCGGTTGTCAAGTAGTAGAGAGAGCATGACCCCTTTGGCATGAACGCTGGAGAAGCACGACGGAAGACGTGGCAGCCTATCAATC
>JBBSBI010000104.1:0-18025 GCA_038251425.1 Polyangiales bacterium | reverse complement strand
TAAGGCTCAGATTGAGGCCCAGAATCAACACATGGGCGGGTCGTCGTGAAATCATACGCCCCAAGTACCGCCAGTCGACGGACTGGGGTCATCCTGAGTCGAGCGCCTCACGATTCAGAGGTGCTGGGCTAATTGCAAGGCGAGCCGCCCAAGGCCGCAGCGCAGGCTAGCTTGTCGCCGAAAGCTTGCGCCGCATGGAGTACTCGACATTGAACCGTATTCCCTGAAGCCGCCTTAAGGGTGCTGTAACCCATGTCTTTGACTGCGGTGAACGTGGCAGGCATTGCGAAACAGGCGCTCATGCACGCCGCTTGATCGGCAAACGTTTGCGTGAACGGTGCGGGGCACGCTGCGGCGACGACCTGGCAGTACGACTCACAGTTGCCATAGGACGTTTCGGTGTCCTTGCCGCAATGCCCATCGCCGGTCGGGCCTGCGTGTGCGCAGTGCATGGCCGGGTCCAAGAGAGCGTTATAGGCGTGATATTTGCGGCAGCCAACAGTGTTGTCGGTCTTTTGATCGGCCTGTCCCTTCGGGAGGGCATCGCAGGTTGCTAGGCATTGAGCCTCTGACTCATAGACTGACTTATCCCCGGTGCAGGCTGTCATCACCACTTGGCAGTAGTCCGTGCAGTTTGGAGCGCTGGTGGGCGGATCCACGCAGGGGGAAGTGGGTGGGAGGCGTGTGTGGGCGCAGTGCCCATCTGGATTAACGCTGGCTGAGCTCACATGAACCAACCGGCATTGGAGCGAATCATCGTCGTGATTCACGATCACGTCGAACTTGTTGTCGTCACGGAGCGCCTTGCATTGTGCGGGGCAGTCGGTGAGCGCCTGGAATTCGGTGTGGCACGCTTTGTCCAGCAGGTGGCAGTAGCTCTCGCAGTTGGAGCCACAAGTGTCCTTGCCACCGGGGCCGGCACGTTCACAATAGACGTTAGGCTCGCCCGTGCTAGCTGCTTTTTTTGCTTTATCCATGCGGCAAGCAACGGTGTTGCCCGCGGGCTCCAAAGGGTCCCCCGGTTCCAAGAGTGCGCAAACGCCCAGACACGTCGCCATCCCAGAATAGACTGCAAATTCGCCGGTGCAGCTGTCGAGAACCTGGTTGCAATACTCCAGGCACTGCGGAGAGGCCTTTTGGAGCTGGGCAGTGAGCGGATCGGCGAGCTCGCGATCCTCAATGCCGATCACCGATTCACACGCGGGCAAAAGTCCGGAGAGCAAGAACGCGGTAGCGAAGAAAAACGACAACCACTTCTTCATCAGAAGCTCCCTTCCAGGCTCAGCTCCGCACCACCCAGGCTCGGTCTCAGACTGAGCTCGGCGTGCTGGGGATCGCTCGGAGCAGTGAAGTATAGAATGGCGCCACCCAAGAGCACGGCCGTTCCCCCGAGCACTCCGACGTTGGCACCCAAGGCAGCCTTTTTTGCAGAATCTGACGCTCGTTTCCCCGATTCCGTAAAACAGGTCTTCCCATCGCAATCGCGCTTGGCTCGGTTGTTATCGTGAATGGCCTGAATCCCAAACACGCTACCGACGCCAACTCCGGCGACGCCGACACCCATCAAGATCAGGCCGTAGGTATGCTCATCGGAGGAGTTGGTGGCCGCGGATTCGCCGGTCGGGCCATCGCGAAATAGGGCCAATGCGGGCGGGGGAGAGGGTAGCGCTGGCGTGACAGCGTGAGGCGGGGCCGGCAGGGGCTGCAACGCTGGGATTTCTAACGCTGCTCGGGCGCCGTCCGGTCCCACACTGACGGACAGCGTGAGTGGACGGTAACCTGGAGCGGTGGCGGTGATCTGCCACGACCCAGGGTCAACGGGCACTGCGGTGCCCCACAGAGTCGGTGATAGTTTCTCGCCTGCACGGCTCACCTCGAAACCTGAGACCGAGCCATTCGAGCGATCCACGTTGATCGTGAGCTTAGAAAGCTGGGTGGCAAGTCGATCGGCACGCGCTTGTCCGTCTTTCGCCCGCGCGGTTTCTCCGGTTGCGGCCGCTGAGGAAGCCGCCTCACGGAAGGTTGCCCAGGCGCTCGCCGTGCGCCCACTCAGCTCATAGCATTCCGCGAGGTACAGCAGATTGCCAATGCCCGGGTCGATGCGTTGACTCTGTTCGAGTTTGGGACAGGCCTCATCCAGCCGACGCTGCTTCATCAGAGCGAGCCCCTCATCAAAAAGGGATTCAGCCACAGCCTTGCTATCGGCGGAAGTTTGCGCGCCGCTTGGCCGAGTGATAGCGATGCCGGCAGCCACCAGCAGCGCCCAATATTTTAGGGATCGAAACATTGACCTGAGCCTTATCCAGGATCTGCTGCAATTGAAGCCATGATCAGCGTCGGCCGCCAAAATCGCTGATGCCCAGGCTGGTGGTGGCGGGCTTTGCTGGTGCAGCGGCTTTGGGCAGATTCTTACGGGCGATACGCGCACGCGCGGGCGGTGTGATCGGGAGAGGTGTGGGGTTCTCTGGGACCGGGCTCACGGCAGGACCACTGACCGTTGGCTCCGACTGGGGAGACACGGGCACAGGACTTGGCGCCGGGTTAGCCTTGCTTCGCTCGGGCGACTGGACCTTGGCCTGTGCAGCGCTGACGGGTTGCGCAGGGGTCGTCGGTTTGGCGAAGAAATACACGACTCCGCACAGACCCAGGAACAATGCGCCAAGCCCAAGATTGCGGACTGCGTGTGACTTTCGGAGGGGATCCTGGGTGCTACTCCAAGTTGCTTGAGTGACTGCAGCAGTCGCAGCTGGCGCCGAGCCTTGCTTCTCAACAAGCACGGGGCTCATCGGGGAGGCTTGCACCAACGTTGACGACGTTTCAGACGCTATCGCCGCTGGAACGGCGGAAGCATTCGCAGAGGTATCCAGCGCCAATGCGTTCGCTCCGGTGGCTTCTAGAACTCGGCGTGCGCGATCCACATGCACCGCAGCTGACCGCGCTGCAAAGGGCGCCAACGCGAGCGCCAAGTGGTTCACGCTGGGCCAGCGCAATTCGCGGTCTTTCTCAAGGCAGCGTAGCACGGCGGCCTCGAGGGCCTCAGGCAAAGCGGGACGGAGATCACGCGGGCGGGGAGGTGATTCAGTGAGCAATGCTTTGCAAAGCTGCGGCAAGGTTTCAGCTTCGTACGGTGGGCGGCCTGTCAGAAGCTCATACAGAATAGCCCCGAGTGCCCACGTGTCAGCGCGCGCATCCACATCACGCGACGACATCATTTGTTCGGGGCACATGTAGAGAGGAGAGCCAATAATTGAGCGCGAAGCTGTCAAATTCAGCTCCGAGATCCCGGTGCCGGAGGTGTTTTTCGAGATCCCAAAATCGAGAACCTTGATCCGGTGTGAGCCGTCGGGACGCCGCGCCAGATACAGGTTCGCAGGCTTCAGATCGCGGTGCACAATCCCGGCTGCATGTGCGAGCGAAACGGCCTCAATCGCCTCAAGGATGAAGCCCACCGCATCGGGGATATCAAAGCGTTGTCCTGAACCCAGCGCTTGCCCGAGGTCTTTCCCCTCCATGAGCTCCATGACCATGTACGGGACACCCTGTTCAAGCGTGCCCACGTCAAGCACGCGGCAAACGTGGTCGCTCTGGATCTTGGCGGCTGCACGGGCTTCTCTGCGAAAGCGCTCGGCGGCGTCGCCCTGAAGCGCGACACCCGGCAATAAGAACTTAATCGCCACCGCGCGGTCGAGCTCTAGGTGATGTGCTGCCATCACGACACCCATTCCGCCCTCTCCCACCAAGCTATCGATGCGATACTTGCCGGCGATCAGAGTTCCCGGAGCAAAGGTGAGTGGTTGAGCCATCGAGCAGCAAATCTATTCGAAAACGCACCAGCTTCGCACAAATTCTGAGCGCAGGCTTCAAACCCCCAAGAAACATCCGCCTCGGCGCATCAGGTTTTGCTTTCCGAAGGCGGCTTGGTGTGCGAAAAGGCAGCATGCTGGCCGGTCCGAGCAGCGCCATCGCCATCCTAGCCTGTTGTTTGGGGTGGCTCAGTATGAGCTGTAGTAGTGATGAACCGAGCGGGGATCCAGACGCCGTGCAGCTGTTGGCCAGCGTGCGAGCTGATCACTACGAAGGGTGGGCGCGCCCCGCGGGCTGGGAAATGCGCCGCCCAGGAGTTTCTTTGCACGGCGATCAAGTGGATATTTTCTTTAACTCGATCATGGCGAACGCCAGCATGCAGGTCGGACTTAGCGAATGGCCTGTGGGTTCGATGATCGTGAAGGATGGCTACCGAGCCGCCGAGCCTACGCTCATCGCGGTCATGGAGAAGCGCGACAGCGGCTGGTTCTTTGCGGAGTACACGGCAGTCGGCCAAGTCCGTGCTGCGGGTCGGCCTGATGCCTGCGTCACCTGCCACAGCGATGCGCACGACTTGGTCTACAGTGCCCTACTGCCTTGAGTCGGCGTGTCTCGCGCACCACAGCCCAGCGGTTTCGACGCCACACTTGCAGTGGTGAGCCTAGTGCTGAAGCGCTGAAACCATTAGGCATTTCGCACTGGCGCTCGGCGGCGCGTCTCTTGCGACAGAGGCCTCATGCCACTCGCTCTTGTGCCTGCTCTGCTCTCATTGCTGATGTTCGCTGCGACGCTCAAGATCGGTGTTGCCTCGCCAAAGCGCTGACTCTCTGTCCAGTAAGATGATGTAGGATAAACACTCCTCATGCGGGATCGCGGATCCAGCAAGATCTGAGCTGGATCGTCAAGAAATTCGGCGGTTGACAGGTCGGCCGGAAACCCTTTATCTCTCCTCAAGTGGGAAGAAGTGGGGCTAAGTGTCGCCTCCTCCCAACTGAGACCTAAATGTTCCGAGGACAGTTCGCCCACAGCATCGATTCGAAAGGACGTGTCAGCCTTCCTGCGCGCTTTCGTGAATCGTTGCTCTCGCCGAGCGACAACCGCTTCGTGCTCACGGGCGCATTGTTTGATCCTTGCTTGCACGTGTATCCGATGCGCGCTTGGGAAGCCTTCGAAGCGAAGATTTCTGAACTCCCCAGCATGGATGTGAATGTGGTGCGGTTTCGTCGCATGTACGTTTCGGCGGCGGTGGAGTGTGAGCTTGACACTGCGGGTCGAGTTCTCATCCCGCTCCCAATGCGTGAGAAAGCTCGAATCGAAAAGGATGTCATCTGGGCTGGGATGGGCACCCTCCTTGAGCTCTGGTCCAAGAACGAATGGGATCAGAGCCTGGCGATGACAGCCACCGAAGCCGCCGATTTCAAACAAGCCGTTATGGAGCAGATTCGAATATGAGCATGCTAGCCCACCGTTTGGATGAATCAATCATGTTTGAGCACAAGCCTGTCATGCTCGAGCCCGTCATTGCGGCGCTCGCTCCTAAACCCCGTGGTATCTACATCGACGCCACAGCTGGAGGAGGGGGCCATAGCGCGGCAATCCTTGAAGCTTGCGCAGAAGCCAACGTGATCGCGTTTGATCGCGATTTGGAGGCGGTGGAGGCGGCGGGTGCGAAGTTAGCCAAGTACGGACATCGCGCCGAGGTGGTGCATGCAAGCTTTGCTGGGATCTACGACTGGTTGAAGCAACGCAATATTTCGCGAGTGGATGGCTTGTTGGCGGATCTTGGCGTGAGCTCGCATCAAATCGATTCAGCTGAGCGTGGCATGAGCTTTCGGATGGAGGGCCCGCTCGACATGCGCATGGACACTTCCGAAGGCCAAACGGCCCTCGAATTGATCGAGAGGCTGTCCCAAGACGAGCTGGCGGATGTGATCTACCAATTCGGAGAAGAACGGCGTTCGCGCCGCGTCGCACGTTGCATCAAGCAGGCACTCGATCTGGATGAGCTCCACACCACGCTGGATCTGCGGCGAGCGGTAGTGAGAGCGGTGGGTCCCCAGCGAACGGGCGGCCTCGACCCGGCAACTCGAACGTTTCAGGCTTTGCGCATCGCGGTGAATGGCGAGCTGGAGCAGCTGAAGGTGATTTTAGCCTTAGCTGAGGAAATTTTGATTCCAGATGGCACCGCCGTGATCATGAGCTTTCATTCGTTGGAAGATCGCTTGGTGAAGCGTGCCTTCGCTGAAAAATCCGTCTGGCAGCGGCTCTCAACGAAACCTGTGATTGCCAGCCCCCAGGAGCAGCAAGAAAATCCTCGCTCAAGAAGTGCGAAGCTGCGTGCTGCCCAGCGTCGCGTGAGCGATGAGTTCAGTCCGGAGCCGCCTTCTTATGGGGCACCGGTGGTGAGTTTAGGACGGAGGGCGCGGTGACGCGCACGGGCATCTTCCTCACGTTGTGGACGTTGGCCGTGCTCGGCGCTACCAGCTCCTTTATTCTGTATTTGGCACTTCGTGTGAGCTCGATTGAGATCGGCTATGAGCTTGGGCGTGTTCACGCGAGAGTTGCGAGATTGCGGGAAGTTAAGCGTGTTCTAGAATTGGAGCTGGCTAGCCAAAAGACGCCAGAAAGAGTCGAATTTGTGGCGCGCGCTCTCTTTGATATGAGCGCTCCAGACGCGCAGCGGCTCATCGCTGCAGGCCCGGAGCCTGTGGATGAGAATGAAGCCGCGGGAGAGCACCGAGAGCCATGAACAGCTTGAAGGGCGATCGGGGCCGTGGCGTCCGGCTACGCATGGGGATCGTCTGCGGACTGATGGCTCTCGGGCTCGGGCTGATTGTTTCTGCGGGGTGGGACCTCACGTTCGTGGATGGCTCTCGCTGGCGCGAAATGGCGGAACAGCAGCGCCAGCGTAAGTTGAACATCATCCCCAAGCGCGGTACCATTTACGACCGCAACGGCAGCGCGTTGGCAATCAGCGTCGAGGTTCCCAGTGTGAGCTTGGATGCGTATGAATTGCTGCGCGGGGTGGAGCCCCAAGATATGCCAGCTGTTGCGCGTGAAGCCGCGAACCGTATCGCGTCAGCACTCACGCTGAATCCTGGTGAGGTCGAAGGAAAAATTCTCCAGAAGCGTCGTTTCATTTGGTTGAAACGGCGCATCTCCGCAGACGAAGTGCTGGCACTCGGGCGTCTTTCTGCGCCCGAAGCCGCAGGCCAACCTCGCTTGCGTGGTTTGTTGGTCGAGCCTGATCCTCAGCGTTTCTATCCTCGTCGCCAATTGGCGGGGCCGATGCTGGGTTTTGTGGCACCCGACGGCAAAGGCAAAGATGGCGTCGAGTATCGGCTCAATGCTGATCTGGAGGGGAGCACCGACAGTATCCGAGGCCTGCGAGATCGAGCGGGGCGTCTGATATTTGCTGATGGGCTGAGTGATGATCGCTCGTTGGCCGGCAATCACGTGTATCTGAGCATCGATCAGCGCCTTCAGTACGTGACGGAACAAGAGCTCGCGAATACCGCGCGCACGTTTGAGGCTAAGGGAGGCTCCGTGGTCGTGGTACGGCCGAAGACGGGGGAAATCCTCGCATTGGCTAGCTGGCCTGGCTACAACCCGAATGATTATCGCGCAAGCGACGCAGACGAACGCAGGGATCGCAGCACCGTCGATGTGTTCGAACCGGGCTCCACCATGAAGATCTTCACGGTGGCCGCGGCGCTTGAGGGCAATGCCATCACGCCAACACAAACGCTCTACTGCGAGAAAGGCAGTATGCGTATCGACAACGTCACGATCCGCGATACTCATCCTTCTGAATGGCTTTCCATCGCCCAAGTTTTGGCGCAATCCTCGAATATTTGTGCCGCTAAAATTGGCCTCAGCCTGGGTCCGAGCAAGCTCTACGATGCCTTGCGGAGTTTTGGATTTGGGCAAGAAACAGGCATCGAGCTTGCCGGAGAATCGTCGGGAACGCTCCGCCCGCGGGGGCGCCCGTGGGTTCAAGTTGAAACGGCCTCTGCCTCTTTCGGACAAGGGATTGGGATCACGAATCTGCAGATGGCGATGGCAGTGTCAGCGATTGCCAATGGCGGCCTCTTGATGGATCCCATCATCGTCCAAAAAGTGACAACAGCCTCTGGAGAAGTCGTTCGCGAAGCCTCACCGAAGGTGCGCAGGCGCGTGGTGTCACGAAGTGTTGCGCGTCAAATGGCTGAGCTTTTGATTTCGGTCACGGAGGATGCAGGGACGGGACTTGAGGCGGCAATTCCTGGCTACCAAGTTGCTGGCAAAACGGCGACGGCGCAGAAGACGGATCCCAAGACGGGTCAGTATTCACTCGATTACTACACCGCTTCATTTGTAGGGTTTGTGCCCGCTTTTGACCCAGATGTGGTGGTGAGCGTGATGGTGGATGAGCCGATGTTGGAGCATGCCGGTGGCGCCGTGGCGGCGCCGATTTTTCGTCGCGTCTCGCAGGCGGTGCTCGAGTGGCAGGGCACGACTCCCAAGGGAACGCAGCGTGCAGATCTCGCCGCGTTGGCCCGGGCACCCGACGCTGCGAATATCACGTATGACTTGATCCAAAAGGCAGAAGGAAAGAAACCTGCGGTGCAACACATCGTTGCTTCTGAGTCCGTGCCCAAGGGGCAGGTGCGAGTGCCTGACATGACAGGATGGCCGATGCGTCGCGCGTTGGTGCAAACGCGTGAGCTTCAGGTCACGCCTCAGGTAGTAGGGTCCGGTTTGATCGCTCGCCAGGTACCTGCGCCGGGCGAGGTCATGGCAGTGGGCGCGCCCATCGTTCTCTACTTTGAACCGGCATCGTGAGGCCAATGGCTGCCGTTCCTCCACCTTCGCTCGCTGTCACCGTGGGTGCTGTCGCGGAGTGTCTTGCTGGATGGGTCGAGCGGGTTGTCGGCCAGGGTTCGGCGAGAATAGCTGGTTTGTCGCAGGATTCCCGCACCATCCTGCCAGGTGAGATCTTTGCGGCGCGTGCTGGGAAGAGTGAGGACGGAGGCGCTTTCATTGAAGTTGCGCTTTCCAAGGGCGCAAGCGCTTTGTTGTTAGGTGTGGGGATGCCTGTGCCGGCAACCCAGCTTCCCGTGATCTGGGTGAACGACATCGAACGGGCGATTCCGCTCGCCGCCGAGGCTGCGTTTGGTTTTCCGAGTCACCAGCTCAAGGTAGTTGGGATCACGGGCACCAACGGGAAGACAACGAGCACCTGGCTCACGCAACAGGCGCTTCTCGGCACGGGTTATTCGGCTGCAAGCCTCGGGACGCTCGGCTTCAATTTTGGTGGAGCCTCGATCGAGGTGGGCCTGACCACACCGCAAGCGGACGCGGTCTGTCGCTTTGAGCAACAGGCGCTTTCAAGAGGCGCCAGCCACTTCGTGATGGAAGTCTCCAGCCACGCTCTTTCGCTGCATCGAGTGCTGGGCCTGAAGTTCAGTGTCGCCGCTTTTACGAATCTCACGCAAGATCACTTGGATTTTCACGGGTCCTTGGAAGATTATTTTTTAGCCAAATCCAAGCTCTTTACTGAGCTTGAGCCCGGCGTCAGTGTCATCCACACCACGAGCCCTTGGGGGCAGCGCTTGGCGAAGCTTGCCAAAGGGCGCGTCATCACGGTGGGCCTTCAGGCGGGTGCTGATGTGTTCCCGAGCGCATGGCAGGTAGGCGCGCGAAGCTTAACAGCCAAAGTGAAGTTGCCCTCGGGAAGCGTAGAGTTTTTGGCGCCACTCGCGGGCAAACACAATCTAGAAAATTGCTTGACGGCTCTCGCTATTGTTGAAGGGCTTGGCCTGGATGTTCAGGCGGCTGCCGCCGCACTCGCAACCGTGCCACAAGTGCCCGGTCGCATGGAGCGTTGCGATTCCGAGTTGGACGACGTGGCCGTGGTTGTGGATTACGCTCACACTCCCGATGCGCTGGCGCGTGCCCTTTTGGCTGCTCGTGGGGTCGGGGAAGGTCGGCTCGTTTGTGTGTTTGGGTGCGGCGGGGATCGTGACGCGACTAAACGTCCGCTGATGGGAGCGAGTGTGCGCGATGCCGCGGACTTTGCTTTCATCACCAACGACAACCCTCGCTCGGAATCCCCGAGTCTGATTGCCCGTGCGATCGAAGCGGCATTTGTTGGGCATGCGCCCAGCTATTCGGTCGTCCTGGATCGCGCCGAAGCGATTGCCACAGCAATTGTGGGCGCAGCGAGCGGGGACGTGATCCTGGTCGCCGGCAAGGGGCACGAGACGTATCAAATTGTGGAAGGTGTGCGGTCTCCGTTTGATGACCGAGTGCAGGCACGGAAAGCCTTGGCACAACGACGCGAGCAGGGGAGGCACTGCTAGTGGCTTCCGTCATCCCCGAAAACAGGGCACTTCTAACAGGGCAGGAGATCGCGACAGCCACACGGGCGAGCTTTGGGCACACGTCTCTCGCAACGGCGCAGTTCGAGGGTGTCACCACCGATAGTCGAGCGGAGCTGCGCGGGAAATTGTTCGTGGCACTACGTGGTGAACGCTATGATGGCCACGCGTATGTTCAACAGGCACTGAAAGCTGGGGCGGCGGGTGTGCTCGTTGAGCGCGGTTCGGCAAGTGCAAGCTCGGAGCATGCATTCTATGTGGATGATACGCTGCGTGCGCTCGGGGAGCTTGCGAAGCTTCACCGGGAGCGCTGGAAGGGCAAGATCATAGCCGTCGCGGGCTCTGCCGGGAAAACGACCACTCGCTCAGCGATCCATCGCGTTCTCGCGCAGGCGTTGCCGGCGGGCAGCGTTTGGTCCCCGCCGGGAAATCTGAACAATCAAATCGGCGTGCCGATGGTGTTGTTGGCTCTGACGAGTGCGCACCAAGTGGCAGTGGTTGAGATCGGAACCAACGCTCCGGGCGAGGTGAGTCAGCTTTGTCGGATTGCTGTGCCCGATATTGGAGTCCTCACGCTGATCGATCTCGAACACACCGAAGGTCTAGGAGATCTGGCGGGGGTGGAGGCCGAAGAAGGTGCACTTTTTCAGGGGTTGAGCCCGAACGGCATTGCCGTGGGGAACGCTGATGACGAACGGGTCTTGCGTCAGCTCGCGAACGCTCGGGCAGAAGCGAAGCTGAGCTACGGCACCGTCGCGGGCGCCGACTACCGGGTCGTTGAGCGCCAGGTTTTGCAAGACGGGCAGAGTTTGGTTGCCGTGGAACGAGCGCTGTCAGCTCTGGAGCCCAAAACTCTGCGCTTTCGTTCATCGCTCCCTGGGCGTGCAGGTGCGCTCGGGGCAGCTTGTGCGTTAGCCGTTTCGGAATTGGCGTTGGGCCGTCGGTTGACGGCCTCAGAGCTAGAAAACGCCCTCGAAACTGGTGTAGGGGTGGAGGGCCGATTGCGCCCGATTGAGCTCCAAGATGGAAGCCTGTTGATCGATGATAGTTACAATTCGAACCCCGCGAGTGTCCTCAGTTCAGTCGAATGTGCTGAGGAGTTGGCACGAGCGAGAAATGCTCGGCTTATTTTGGTAATGGGGGAAATGCGTGAGTTGGGCTCCTTGGCTGCTTCAGAGCACGATCGCGTGGGCGCATGCTTGGCCGCGAGCCGCGCTCAGTATCTAGTGGCGGTGGGCGGTGAAGCGAGGCGATTTTTGACAGCCACCCAGACGAGCGCATTCAAGTCGGACTTCGCTGAAACTGCTGGGGATGCCCTCACACTGCTCAAGCAAGAGCTGCAGGCCGGGGACGTGATCTTGGTCAAGGCTTCGCGCGGCGTGCGCGCGGAGCAGGTTGTTGAGGGGCTCATTCAAGCAAAAGGGCGCGCCGAGTGATCTACTACCTGCTTTATCCCTATCATGACCAGGTGAACGCGCTCAACGTGCTCCGCTACACGTCGTTCCGCGCGATCATGGCGACGATCACAGCCATGCTGATGAGCTTTCTCGTCACGCCTTGGTTCATCAAGAAATTGCGTGGCAAACAAATCAGCCAAATCATCCGAGAAGAAGGGCCAGAGTCGCACTTCGCCAAGCGCGGGACGCCCACCATGGGTGGCGCGCTGATCTTGGTTTCTGTCCTGGTGCCGACGGCGCTTTGGGCAGATGTCCATAATACCTTTGTGATCGCGACCACCGCCGTCACCGCAGGTTACGGTGCGATTGGTTACCTCGATGATCGCATGAAGCTCGAGGCCAAGAGTTCCAAAGGCTTGGCTGGCCGGTACAAGCTGATCGGGCAGTTCTTGATCGCAGGCTTCGCGATCAGCTTTCTCTTCCTGAACACGACGGATTTGCCGCCCGCATGGATCGAAATGCGGGGTCGGTTGTCCATCCCATTCTTAGCGTTCACCAAGCACCCGATCGTTCTTCCGCTGGGCGTTTACATCGCGTTCGCGCTATTCGTCGTCGTAGGCACCAGCAATGCGGTGAATCTCACCGATGGGCTGGATGGGCTCGCGATTGGCCCCGTCATGATCAGCGCGGTCACTTATAGCATCTGGGCGTACCTCGCCGGCAGCGTGCTCTTCGGTCGGCCGATCGCCAGCTACTTGGACATCGCGGGGATTCCCGAGATGGGCGAGTTGGCTATCTATGGTGCTGCGGTGGTCGGGGCGGGTATCGGCTTTCTCTGGTACAACACGTATCCGGCACAGGTCTTCATGGGGGACGTGGGTTCGCTCGCGCTCGGAGGTGGGCTCGGAATGATGGCGGTGCTCACCAAGAATGAACTGTTGAGCGTGCTCCTCGGCGGGGTATTTTTCGTCGAAGCCGTGAGTGTCATCACTCAGGTAGCGTCCTTCAAGTTGTTCAAGAAGCGGGTGTTTCTCATGGCGCCGATCCACCATCACTTTGAAAAGAAGGGTTGGCCCGAGCCCCGCATCATTGTTCGTTTTTGGATCATCAGCATTCTGCTCGCGTTGGTCGCGCTCTCTTCCCTGAAGGTGCGTTGATGGAGCTCTTCGGAAAGAAAGTCGTCGTCGTCGGCTTGGGCAAGAGCGGTGTGGCCGCAGCAAAGTTGTGCGTGGCGCAGGGTGCGCAGGTTCTGGGCACTGACAGCGCTGTTCAAGAAAAGGTGCTGCCCGAAGTGTTCGGCCTGGGCGTTCCGCTCGTGCTCGGTGGGCACGAGGGCGTGGATTTCCTGGCGGCGGATCTTGTGGTGGTGTCGCCAGGCGTGCCTGAATTTCAAGCGCTCCAGGTGGCCGAGCGCGCGGGGGTTGAGGTGATTGGGGAGTTGGAGCTGGCAACGCGTTTTGCAACGGCGCCGATCTTGGTTGTGGGAGGTACGAACGGGAAAAGTACGACCGTGACGTTGCTCGCCGATTTGCTGCAGGCTTTCGGCAAGCGTGCCTTCCTTGGCGGAAATCTTGGCACCCCAGCCAGCGAGTTAACGAACGGTGCTTGGGACTACGTGGTGCTTGAAGTGTCGAGCTTTCAGGCTGAACGGGTTCCTCAGCTGAAGCCGAGCGTCAGTGTCCTCCTCAACATTACCGACGATCACCTCGATCGCTATGCGTCCTTTGAAGCCTACGCACACGCCAAAGGAAACGTCTTCGTGAATCAGAGTGCTGAAGATGTCGCGATCATCCCGTTCGGTCACAAGCTCTGTCTCGAACAGGCCAATCGGGGTCGCGCGCGGGTTGTGACGTTTGGTTTCAACGCCGATTACGCGGTTCACGGTCGATCGATCGTGGAAACACGGACAGGCGAGTCATTCAGCCTGGAGAAAAGCAGCTTGTTTGGCGCTCCGAACCTCTTGAATGCGGCTGCCGCTATCGCTGCCGCGCGCGCGCTGGGTGTGTCAGCTCAAGCGATTGCTGACGGGCTGTTGGCATTCACGCCGTTGGCGCATCGCATGTGTTTTGTGACCGAGTTCAGGGGCGTTCGCTATTACGATGATTCGAAAGCCACGAATGTGGGCGCAGCGGTGACAGCACTCTCCGGAATGGAGGAGCCTTGGACCGTATTGATCGCTGGCGGACGCGACAAGCTCGGTTCGTATGCGCCACTCGTGCGTGCGCTCGAGAAAAAGGGTAGAGCAGCGATTGTTATCGGTGAGGCCAAGGAAGTTTTGAAGCAAGCCATCGGTTCGGTGGTCCCCGTCTGGGAAGCGGCGTCCATGTACGAAGCCGTGACGCTCGCAGCGAAAGCTGCTGAGGTGGGCGACGCCGTTCTGTTGAGCCCTGCGTGCTCTAGCTTTGACATGTTTAAAAGCTATGCGGAGCGCGGCGATTGCTTCCAGGACGCTATTTTCGGGTTGCGAGAAGGGAAAAAGGCATGAACTTAGGTCGACTGATACGGCGTACGGGTTCGGTGGGACCGGTGGATGCGGTGTTAGCTGCGGTGGTGATTGCACTGTTGGGCTTCGGCGTGGTGATGGTATTCAGCGCCAGCACGATCGAAGCGACGGCCGTTTATCGCGACCCACAGTATTTCCTGAAACGTCAAGGAGTGTACGCACTGGTCGCGTTAACGCTCATGCTGGTGATCTCGCGCATTGATTACCATCGCATTAAGCCATTCACTTATCCGATCCTGGGTGGTGTGACGATTCTCATGCTCATGAGCGTGGTCGGATTTGGGCATTCGGGCGGAGGCGCCGCGCGTTGGCTCGCCGTGGGGCCTGTGCACATTCAGCCTTCTGAGATCGCGAAGTTGGCGCTGATTTTTTGGCTGGCGTACTCACTTGAAAAGAAACGCGAGCAGGTCAAGTCGTTTTCGATTGGGATGCTGCCGCACCTTTTGATGGCAGGTGCGCTGATGCTCCTGTGTTTGAAGCAGCCAGATTTTGGCGGCGCATCGGTGCTGCTGTTTTTGACCTTCACGCTGCTGTTCGTTGCGGGCGTGAGGTTGGGCTACCTGTTGGGTGCGGCCATGTTGGGTGCGGTCTTTGCGGTTTGGGCGGTTCGCTTCACCTCTTATCGTTGGGAACGCATGCTGGCGTGGTTCAACATGAATGAACATCGGCAGGATCTCGCCTATCAACCCTTTCAGTCAGTGATGAGTTTCGGTTCAGGGCAGTTGTCGGGAGTTGGTCTAGGTAAGGGGTTTCAGGCGCTCTACTTGCCGGAAGCGCACACCGATTTTATTTCGGCAATCATCGGAGAAGAGCTGGGATTCATCGGCATCCTGGGCCTGTGCTTGGTTTATCTGGTGATCGTAGCGCGTGGCGTGCGAGTCGCGCTCTTGGCTGAGGACGACTACGGCTCGTATGTGGCCTTTGGGATATCGGTGTTATTCGGTGTCCAAGCGCTCGTGAATCTGGCGGTGGCGATGGCAATATTTCCGACCAAGGGCCTCACGCTGCCGTTCGTGAGCTACGGCGGCTCTTCGCTGCTGGTCAACGCGTTCGCAGCGGGGGTCCTGTTGAATATTTCACGTGTCAGAGGTCCAGCGAATCGTCGCGTTGAAGCGCCTTTCGGACCTGATCCAGAAGCGAGCGTCTTGGTGGCCTCAGGTGTTGGCTATGCCAACGCCAGCGCTGGGTCGCGTCGTAAGGCACTCGCATGACGAATCGAAACCTGCAACCGAAGCTGGGCAAGATCCTGTTCGCGGGTGGTGGCACCGGCGGGCATGTTTTCCCGATGATCGCGGTGGCTGAAGCTGTTCTGCAGCTGAGTCACGTGGAAGTGTTGTTCGTCGGCACCGAACGCGGGCTCGAGGCGAAGATCGTTCCTGAGCGCGGATATCCAATTCGCTTTATGCGAATCTTGCCGTTGCGCGGTGGGGGCGTGGCTGGGGCGGCCCGAGGGCTTTGGCGAGCGGCAGCGGCAGTCCGAGAAGCGCGCGCACTGCTTCTCGTCGAGCAACCGAGCATCGTATTTTCGGCGGGTGGTTATGCGGCTGGGCCGATTTCGTTGGCGGCGAGAACGCTCGGGATCCCCGTCGCGTTGCTGGAGCCAAATAGCGTCGCTGGCCTTGCCAATCGCCTGATGGCGCCGTTGGTTGAGCGGGCCTACACGGCATTTGAGCGTTGCGAGAAGCATTTTTCGACGCAGCGCGTGCTGCGCATGGGCGTGCCGATCCGAAACGGCTTTCAGCGCGCCGAATATAGCCGTGCCGTTGGCGGCGCTGGATTGCGGGTTCTGGTGGTGGGTGGGAGCCAGGGTGCGCGTACTCTGAATGAAGTCGTGCCGCAGGCGTTGGCCCGAGTCGCCGGCGAGGTGGAAGTGCGGCATCAGTGTGGGCGGGATGCTGTTTCGGAGGTGGATCGTAGCTATGCAGCTTTCGGAATGAGCGGCCGCGTTCAAGTGCTGCCGTTCCTCGACGATATGGCAGGGGCTTTGAGTTGGGCACAGCTCGTGATCAGTCGTTCGGGTGCGAGCGCCGTGAGTGAAATCTGCGCCGTTGGGAGGCCCAGCCTGCTAGTGCCTTTTCCCTTCGCGGCTGGCGATCATCAGCGCTTCAATGCGGAGGCCCTTTCAATCGCGGGAGCGGCAGTCACCCTGCTGAACGCGGACGCCACCGCGGATGCCATCGGTGGGCTGGTCGTCGATTTTCTGAGAAATCCAGCTCGCTTGGCCCAAATGGCCGAGAGCGCGGCCAAGTTAGGGCGCCCCAATGCGGCCCAAGAAATTGCAGCAGATCTGCTCACACTCGCCGGCATTCCCGTCGGTGAACCCGGTGTAGCCCCGGAAGCGCCGGAAGCGCCCGAAAACTTGCCAAATCCGCCGAGAGGGCGCGACAACGACGGGCCAGTCTTCAGATTCTCGGAGGTTCGCTAATGTTTCGTGGCCGCGTCAGACATGTCCATTTCGTCGGAGTTGGCGGGATTGGCATGAGTGGGCTGGCGGAGATTTTGCGAACTCTCGAATTTGATGTGTCGGGCTCGGATTTGCGCGAAGGAGAGAACGCACGTGGGCTCCGACGGTTAGGCGTTCGGATTGATATCGGGCACAGCGCGGCCAACGTTCGTGGCTCGGATGTCGTGGTTTATTCGAGCGCGATCACCGCCGAGAATCCGGAGCTGGTGGAAGCTCACGAACTCGGCATCCCCGTGATCACGCGGGCCGAGATGCTGGCTGAGCTCATGCGGGTTAAGTACGGCATTGCGGTCGCCGGCTCGCACGGAAAAACGACGACCACCTCGCTCGTGGCAACGGTCTTGCGCGAAGCGGGTCTCGATCCCACGGTGGTGGTCGGGGGGCGCATGGCTTCGTTGGGCAGCAACGCCAGGCTGGGTGCGGGTGACTTGCTCGTTGCAGAAGCAGACGAGAGCGATGGTTCCTTTCTACGCTTGGCACCCACGATTGCAGTGGTAACCAACATCGATCCCGAACATTTAGATTTTTACGGGAATTACTCCGCGTTGAAAGAAGCGTTCGTCGAATTCATCGAGAAAGTTCCGTTCTACGGCCTTGCGGTGCTCTGCCTGGATCACCCGGCAGTTCAAGAAATCCTGCCCCGGATTGGTCGTCGGCACGTCACGTATGGGCTTTCCCCGCAGGCTCACTATTGGGCAAAAAACATCCGTTTTGAGGGCACCGTCACGGCCTTCACGGCGCACCGAAGAGATGAAGAGCTCGGCGAATTCGCGGTTCGCATGCCGGGCGAGCACAACGTGCTCAACACGCTGGCCGCGATCGCCGTGGCCGATGAGCTCGAGGTTCCGTTCGATGTGGTGCGGCATGCGTTAGCGACGTTCCATGGCGTGGCGCGACGCTTTACCGTGGTCGGCAAGGTTGAAGGCGTCACGCTGATCGATGATTACGGACATCATCCCGCAGAGGTGCGAGCCACCTTGGCGGCTGCGCGCAATGCCTACAATGGTCGCGTGTTGGTGGCATTTCAGCCACATCGCTTCACCCGCACACAGCTCCTGTTTGAAGACTTCACACGCGCGTTCAACCAGGCGGATCTGCTCTGGCTCACGGACATCTACCCCGCAGGTGAAAAGCCGATCCCTGGCATCACTTCGGAAGCGCTCGTCCACGGTGTCACCGAACACGGTCATCAGCGCGCTCGGTATGCCCCCGATCGTAGCCAGCTTGCTGCCGCGATCGCTGCGCAGGCTCGGCCCGGTGACGTGGTGATCGCGCTGGGCGCTGGGGATATCAACAAGATCCTGGAGGCCGTTGCAGCCCAGTTGACAGCGCGCGCCGCCAAGTCGGAGCAACCGTGAAGACACGTTTCGCGCACGGGCACAGCGTGGAGGCTCCGGCAGAGCAGGGGTTCGTCGACGGCGAAACGCCGAAGCCAGGTCGAGCTCGGAGCGGGACCGATACTGGGAAAACCCTACATCCCGCGTGGTTATTGGCC
>JBBSBI010000103.1:0-18248 GCA_038251425.1 Polyangiales bacterium | reverse complement strand
CGAATCGCCGTAAATTTCTCGGAGGTATGCACCTGAATGGGAGAATCTGTGGCGGTCGCGACGGCTCCGCCAATGTCAGGCGTAACGACCAGCTTGAGCGTCGTCGTGGCGGAACCAAGCTGGCTAAATAGGTTGCTCCCCCAACACGCTACGGATCCATCCCGGCGAATTCCGCACGTGTGATTCGCAGGGGCCCCCGAGCCAATGTGGATGAACGCTTGTGTGGGCTGAGCCGTCCCGTCCGCGACCAGCGCCGGGGTCGAAATCAGCGTCGGCAACGATGAGCCCAAAAGCCCATCGACTTGGCCCATCGTGTTGTCTCCCCAGCAGAATGTGCTGCCATCATCCTTGAGCGCGCAGGTGTGCTGAGCGCCGGCTGCAATCCACTTGATCTGCGAGAGCTGACCCGCCCGAACTGGAAAAGCACTGTTGGCCGTGTTGCCGTTGCCGAGTTGACCGCGTGTATTTTTCCCCCAGCACCACACCGTACCGTCTCGCTTCAGTGCGCAAACGTGATCGCTTCCGGAAACAAGCTCCAAAATGTTCGTCACAGGTGCTGTCACCAGGACCGGCGTCGGAGTCGAGCTGAAGGTGCCGTTCCCCAGCTGCCCCTCCGCACCGCGGCCCCAGCAGTACACCTGGCCGTCGTTCGTAGAGATGGCGCACGAATGTGACTTCCCAAGCGCCACCGTGCTCCGGGGATCCGTAGGCTGTGGAGTCGACGCGGAGGCCACTTGCTGCCACTGGAGCAGAACCCCAAGCGTGGCCACGCCGACCAGAAGAACCCACTTAACAGCGATACCGCGCAATGAATGCATTGAAATTGCCTCTCCCAAACCTGCCCGTGAGGAACTGCCCCGCCTGGTGGTGGTCGGCATAGCGTAATCTGCAACTTAACTGCAATCGATTTCTTTGACGGTTGTCGCTGCGTGCTAACAACATGGAATGAGAGCCCAGGGTTAACCCTTGGTTCGCTTCACCAAGATCGATTGTGACAATGGTGTTTCTGATCCAACAAACTCACACGCGCAACCTCAGCTCGCATTTTGCTTGACTTGCTTTGCTGGTCAGCTGAAAAGCTCAACTGGGCGGACCTGATACGCTGCCCGTCCCGTAAAGCGAGGCTAAGCTGTGACCGCAAACCGAACCATACTTTCTGTACTCATCTTAGCCTCAGCTGTTCTTCTCGGCGCCTGCACCAACAGTGCACCGAAAGCTGGGGAAAAACCGGTTGGAACTCAGCAGAGCGCGGTGATCAGCACGGCGGTGGGCAAGGCTTGCGTGGGAAGGGTCGAGCCGCACCAGTGGACCTTTAGCAGCCTCCTGATCGCAACCGCCGACACCACTAAATGCGGATTCACGACGCCGCCCTATATCTTTACCTCGCTCGGGGGCAATCAGAACCAAGCCGCAGTCCTAGGGGTCAACGCCATTCGTAGCCTTAGCAACACCGGCTTCCAGGCCTACCTTAAGAACCAAACGGTCACTACGACCGATGTTGAAGCCAAAGCTTGGGGCTGGTACCTGGATTGGGAAGCTTATTCTACAGACTTCAAGTCTCCGACAGTTTGCGTGGGCAAGACCACCGCCGGCGCGGGATGGGTCCAGAGCGGCTCGAACTCTATACGCATCGACGTGGTAACCACGTCCTGCGGCTTCACGGGCGCCGACCCGATGTACTTTACCTCACTCGGCGCAACTAACGCTTCGTGGCCATCAAAAGGCGTCTCGTCAATTTACAAAAATGCGCCTACGTTTCTGGGGGGCTTCCAGATCCAGTTGAATGAAACGGGAATCACGCCTGCGGTCGCATCGAGCCGTGGTTACTACATCACGTGGAAGGGCGTCCGCCCTGCGGTGGAGACGCAACTGAAGACCTTGAGCCGCGTCTGCACGGGCAAGAGCCCTTTGGGCCTTTGGCAGGCTGGTGGCACCAACCTGCTCTTCATGGATGTCACCACCGGTGATTGCGGCTTCTCGCATGAGCCCGCCATCTTCACGAGTCTCGGCGGGGGCGGCAATCACTACACCGCGCTGGGCTCGACATCCGTCTTCTCACCCACGGACCGCAGCTTCCGCACTTACATCAACACGACCCTCACTGCGACCCAGGCGAACGACGCCAGCGCGAGTGCCTGGTTTGTCAACTGGGCGCGTGTCGACAGCTACTGAGTACGGGAGTCCGCCTGAGCTAGCTTCCCCCTGCTTCGGAATCACCTAGCCCCTCGCGCTGGGATTGGTGTAAGCCAGGAACTACGAAAACTCCCCTCGAAGGGAGCAGGAAGCGCATCACGATGAGAACCTCAAGCTTACTTAAGGCAGCCCCACTCTTGGCCTTTGTGCTGGCAGCCTCCGAATCCTGCAACAAGACAGACTTGCCCCCCACCTTAGAGGAGACTGCGACAGGCGGCAGAGCCACGGGCGGCGCACCAGCAGGAGGTGCACCCACCGGTGGCATGCGAGCAGGAGGTGCAGGCACGGGCGGCGAGACAGGAGGAGTCTCGCCTTTTTGGGGTACAGGAGGCCAAGGCCAAGGAGGACGCGTGGCCCTCGGCGGTGGGAGCGGAGTCGGTGGCACGGGCGGAATGAGCGCAATGAGCGCAATGGGCGGGCAGCCCAGTGCTGGCGCTGGGGGAGGCACTTCGACTGACTGCGGAGACTCAAGCACGCGTCCAATCGTGATCGTGGATGCTGACGTCTCTACCTCTAGAACGTGGTCCTGCGATAAGGTCTACCTTCTGAATCGGCCCATTCGTGTTATCGGCACCACGAATGTTCTCACGGTGCTGAGCATCGAGCCCGGTACCTTGATCCAGGGCAAGAAGGGCACACTCGGAGTGACTCCGGCCGGTGCCTTGATCGTATCGCGGACGGCGCGGCTAATAGCTAACGGCACGGCTGAACACCCAATTGTTTTCACGAGTAGCGCTCTTGCTGGGACGCGGCTGGCAGGAGACTGGGGCGGCGTTGTGCTGCTGGGGAACGCTACCAACAACGTTGGCGAAACCAACATCGCGGGGGTCTCCGCAAGCCCCGCCACCGTGTACGGTGCGCCGATAAATGCCGGAGATCCGGCCTGGAATTGCGGATCCTTACGCTACGTCCGAATCGAATTTCCTGGCTTCATGCTCACGGGCGGCACCGGGCTGAGGGGGCTCACGCTGGGATCCTGCGGATTTGATACAACTGTGGATAACGTCCAGATCCATCGAGGCGCTGGCGACGGTGTAGGTATCTTTGGAGGCATGCCGGATTTGAAGCACCTCGTGATCACCGGCGCGCGCGGCAACTCCGTAGATTGGGATCAGGGATACTCCGGCCGAATGCAGTTTCTAGCAGCGCAGCAGTATCCGGGAGGTGCTGACCACGGCATCCAGGCGGGCAACAATACGAACACGCCCGCCGCTGTGCCAATTTCTGATCCGCGCATCTACAATGCAACGCTTCTCGGCACCAACCTGACGGCTCAGGCATCAAGCACCGTTGGATTGAAATTCAAGAGCGGTACCCACGGGACCCTGCGCAACACCATTGTCATGGGGTTCGACTTGGGCGTGCTGGACATAGAGGGAACTCAATCAAGCGCAGCCGCCCAAGCGGGGTTACTCTCGGTTCGAAACTCTATTTTTGTGGGCGTTCCTGGCAAAATATTTCCTACAGGAATCGACGATGCCGCGGACAACTCGCTCGACGAGGCAACCTTCTTCTTGAACGTTGCCTTCAAGAATCGAAAATACAATGACGGTCCCGCTGCTGCCACAGCGATGCTCTTGCAAGATCCATTCAACCGGCTTCAACCTGGATGGATACCGATTCTAACTTCTCCAGCGTCCACCTTGGCCGAAACGCCGTCCGATCCTTCGGTGGATCAGGGTGCGGGCGGTGCGGGAGGCTTGGGCAACAGCGCAGGCGGTACGGGGGGCGCAGGCGGTGCCGCTGGCGCAGGAAACGTGAGCATCCCTCGCCCGGCGTTCTTTGACACAGCGGCAACCTATGTCGGAGCGTTTGAGCCCGGTGGAGGCTCGGACTGGGCTGCAAACTGGACTGCCTTTCCGGAGAATTGAAGCTGCCCAGCGCGCAGCCGCAAACCACACCCTCAACCTCCTCCGGCGCCACCACCGGTTTCGTTCGGGCAGCTTCGGCTCACGATGAAGTGGTTTGCAGGGTTTAGACGCCTATCGGCTAGTTGGCCTGCTCTTGCTTCCGACCCGTATTTCACCATCTACGCATTTGCCGCTGAAAGTCTGAATTCACGTTTTTAGTGAATATCGGGTGATTCATTGTACTGTAGGTTTCTGGGAACTCCTGGTGGAAGGTCAATGCTCCGTACGCACCGGGTACTTTGTCGAAACAAAATACTAGAAGGCACCGCATCCCCGGCAAAAGCCCTAGTAATCGTCGTAGGATAACGCCTCTACTCGACGCCGTGGGAGGCTCTCATCTGCGATCAACGCCCCGGGATAGGCTCACCAATTCGGCTCCTGCATCGTTGGCATCGACTGGAGAGGTAAGGGAGATTTTTGCCCGAGTAAAAGAATCCAGCCATTGGGAAATACCCCACAAAGCAGAAGGGAAATGTCCAAAGGCGCACCGCATGCCAGCGCCAAGGCGAGGGGGGCAATATTGAATGGATTGATCTTCTCGCCACCTAAGGGTCTCCCTACCGCCGCGCTACCAGAGAGGTCGCGAAGAAAGCCACAGCCAGCATTATAAGCGGATAGAAGCACAGTGACGCAGCGACCGCGGCTTGGAGCCAGACAATCGGCGTGTAATAGCCAAACCTTACGGCAGACGGCACCACGTTCACCGCATACACGGCCGCGCTAATAGGAACAATGAGGAACCTGAGGGTTATAGCCTAAAACGACCAGTCGAATATCACTTTATCCCCAAAGCCCAGCAACCAAGGCCCGACCTCCGTCACTACTTGTAGGCCTACAATAATGCCGAGCACCACCCAACTATTGCTGCGCGCACTGCTACTGGTCCGCCGGGGCATAATGCTACCTACGGGTGATCCACCGTCAGGCTGTAGCGCTTTACCATTGTCGCTGCCCTGGTCCACACGCCCCGCTCGCTCATCTCGCCAGTTTGCGCCCATTGCTGATAATGGACCACCTCGTGGCAAAGAGAATGAAGATAGGATGCAAGCGCATTGTCACGTCCACGTTCCTTCCTAAGATCCGGATAGTCACCGGTTGCGATCCGAATGTACGGCTGTACATCCGGCGAAAAGGGACCGAAGAAAGACGCCGATGCCAGTTCACCATGCACGGTGACGTGACGTTCCCAGCTGTTTAGGTACACAGGAACCCGAATCGGGAATTCATAGTTGCGGCGAAGCCACTTCGTAAACCTAACGTAGGCGTCACGAACCTCCGGGTGCCCCCGGTGCCCGCGGATAACCAATCCACGCGGTCCTCCGTCAGGTAGTCTCCAGCTATTTGATCCAACTCGCCGCAATCGCGTTCAATGCTTTCGACTGGGTAAGGGACAATGTCTACTTCTTGATCTTGCTATCCCAAGAGAACTGGCAAGTATTGATTTGCGTGCAGAAACCGGGTGCGCCCTGCGCTCCAGGCGTGCATGCCCCAGAGAGGCAGTCCGCTTGAGTTGTGCACTGAACTAGGCCGCGCGGTTGGCACGTTTCGCCCACACAGGCACTTCCGTCTTCGCACACCGCGTCCGCTAGCATACCGCTGCAGAGTTCCCCAATCTGCGCGGGCCGCTTGCACACATGCTTGGATGTTATCGACGCGAGATTAGCGCGCTCGCAGCGCTGAGATTCACAGTCACTCGCCACCGCGCATTCTGCGCCGAGGGGAAGCTTGGCTCCGGTATCCAATGGAGCCAAGCACGTGTCAGTAACACACTCCGAAGGGCCAGGACCGCACAGCGTGCTGTCGCCCTGACAATTCGCCGCAGCTGCTGGCGCCGCGCATTGACCCGTAGCCCCCACACAGCACTCCGTGTCGAGTGTGCACTTTCCACAGGCAGTCAGCCCGCCGCACTTCCGGTTCGCACATTCACCCGTGAAAAATGCCGCATCGCAGGTCTGTCCAATCGTCGCATTGAAGAGCGCCGGATTGAACGTACAGCTCGCAGTAGCCTTAACCTCGAGTTTTGTGAGGGAAATCGTCACCGCCGGTGTGCCAGTAACGGAAGGAGAGCAATAGCCCAGTAGGTACGCTCGGTCAGGATACTCAGCAACACGCTTGGTGATCTCCGCGAACGCAATATCGAGATCCGCTGGCGCGGGCGCTGAGAATGCTCCATCCCGCCCCAACGTCTTGAGCAGCGTACCATCCAACATTTCCGAAGGCCCCACACCAATTGATACCAGATTCACTGAAGTCGTGGTCAATCCGGACGACGGCATGGTTCCGGAATTGTCCTTCCCGTCCGTGACGAGGATAAGCGTGCCTGTTGAAAGGATGCCCCCTTGGGTCACCCCGTTACGCAATGCTATGATGCGTTCGGTGTTGGTGACGCCAGTGTTTGCCGCTTCAATGAGCGCTGTGCCATCCGCTGGGACACGTGTGGTAATAACGGTTGAATCTGTCAACGTCCCGATAGCTGCGCTGGCCGCATCCAGGTTGGTCGTAAACGGGACCAGTTCCGAAACCGTTTTCCCAAAAATGAGAACCGACACTCCAACGTCAGGCTTACCAGGCAGCGGTTTCAACGCCTGAACAAGAGTTTGTAACTTCCCGAGGAGCGCTGCAAAGAATGCGGGCTGATCCACCGTGATCGAGTTGGACACATCCAACGCGATGGTCACGTACGACTCCACATCACGCGGAATGATCGTGACCTTGCTTTCGCTGTCCTTTAAGCCTGCTCCATTTTCGGACACTTTGAAGACGGAGTTGAGATCCCCGGGAACCGCCGCAAGTGGTGCCAGATCGGCCTCGAGCACGGCCGTGCCCGCGCAGTAATCAACGGCGAAGAAAGCTGCGACGGCAGAAATACCTCCCACTAGCTGGCGGCAACTATCATCACCCAAAGGTTTGATTTTGATGCACTTCTTATCCACCACGCAGGTGTTCGTGCTGCCCTTTTCAAACACGTAGCCTTCGTTGCAGGTGCAGACGGCACGCCCACTTGAATCGTCGCAGCTAGATGGGCCCGCACATGCGCCGGCATCCGAGCACTTGAGCACTCCTGGCTTACCCCCAGTGCCACTATTCGTGGCGCCCGTCCCCTTTCCACCCAGAGAAGCGTTACCTGAGCTGCCTCCGCCACCGAGCGAGGTGGAGCCACTGCAGAACTCAGGATTGGAGCAAACTGCCGGATTCTTCTTCCCGCACCCTCCCCCAACGACCAATGCAGATAAGACGACTCCAACGAGCCCTGCCAACCATCGCTTTGTCATGCCGACTTTTTTCCTCTTCCGAACGCTAAGCCCCCCCGACAATACTAGCGCGCCGCCGCAAACCACAAGCCTTGGCGGGCTCCGGAGTTGGCAGCCTTATCGGATGATGTAAACGCAGCGGCCACCGTTACACGGGACGCCAGCGCAGCAATCGCTGGCCTGCGTGCATAGCTGACCGTAGTCCGCGCACGACAAGCCGGTGCCGCCGGTCGGACCCGCACCGCCTGCACTCGGAGCACCACCTGCACTCGGAGCTCCGCCAGCACCTGGAGCTCCGCCCGCTGCAGTCATTGGCGGCGGCGGCGGCGACTCATTGGAAGCGCACGTCCCCTGAGCGGAGCCGGCGACAGCTACGCAGCTCGTTCCTCGGCAACAATCCGCGGTGGTTGTACACGCGCCGGCCTTCGGCACGCAGGCGGCCTCTCCGCACACGAAGGGCGGTGCGCCTGAGGGGTTCGGAACACAGGGCGTCCCGCAACAGTCAGCGCTCGACGCGCACGCCGTCCCAGCAGGTGGTGGCCCCTTGACTTTGCAATCGTAGTCGGATGCGACGGTGCACCTCGGAATACCGAGCGTGTCGAGCTGGCAGTTCAAAGGATGTTGCTGCACCGTGCCCGAGCAGCAGCGATCCGTCGCGTTGCAGGAGTTGGTCTCGAGCCGGCAGATGGAGCCGGCGGGGCTGCAGGCGTTTCCGTTATCACAGCGACCTACCGCTGCACCGGGCGCCTTGCTGCAACGCACGTCCGTCGACTGACCAGATCCGCCTTCGAGTTTTGTTGATCCGGGTGCACCTGGGGCGCCGCAGCAGTCATTATCCGCCTGACACAACTCCCCGGTCGGGCGGCATCCGCTCGGCGGCTGACAGATCAGCACGCCGGTTGCTCCGTGCGGGCGACAGGAACGGCTACAACAATCGCCGCCGCAAATCGGAACGCCCATACTCATGAGGTCACCCGACGTGGCACCGCTGCACGCTTGGCCCGAGGGCGTGCAACCCGTAGCACCGGGGGCTGCGGCGACGCCACACACGCCGAGCGCGGCGCCAGTCATTTTAGTACAAAGGCCTCCGCAGCACTCCGTATCGGCCGCACAAACATCTGCGTCCTGTGTGCAAAACGACGGAGCTGAACAGATACCGCTAGCGCAGTACTGCGAGCAGCAATCGCCGTTCGCAGCACAGGTATTGCCTGAGGTTTTGCAAGATGTGTTAAGCGGAGTGCAGGTCCCATTCGCGCACTGGCCGCCGCAGCATTGGTCGTTCGATGCGCAGGCCACTCCGTCCGAAACGCACAATGTCGTGCTGCACCCGCCGTTCACACAACTTACGCTGCAACAATCGGTTCCCACGGTGCACGTCGCTCCCGATTGCCCGCAACCGATCGCACCCGCGCCGCGTGGACCCGTAGGAACAGTGTTTCCGATCGAGCCCCCCGCGCTGTTGGCGGCTCCGCCACTCGCAGAAGCGGCTCCGCCACTCGAAGCTCCTCCCGCAATAGAGCTACTGCTCGTCGATCCGCAAGACACCATGATGGCCGCGTTGAGAAGCAGCATGGCGGTGCTGAAGCGGACAATGGCTCGCATCCCAAAAGGACGGTGGGGGTTTGGCATAGCTTGGAAGAACGCCCTCCGCGCTTCACGCCGTCAAGCAGCGTCTGCACGCAGCAGGCGAGTCCAAGTATCCCGCCGCATTTCAGTCCAGTTTAACCGCCAGCCAGAGGCGAGCCTTAGTAGGGGAATGTGCGCTCCTTTTCAATACTAGCGCGCCGCCGCAAACCACAAGCCTTGGCTGGCTCCGCTCGGGACGGAGTACAGCACGCCTGGCTTTGGCCAAAGTGTTTCCTCGAAATCGCCCACGCCCTCGCTCACCGGCAGATCGTCGCCCGTGGTGAGAAGTTGGGCGCGCAATTGGCCAGTGCCGAGGCTCGCGGTGTAGCGCGTGAGGTAGAGGGCCACCGGGGATTCCTCGACGATTGAGAAGCCGCCGATGGGGACGCCTTCAGCGATGGGCGTGAGCTTGGTGAGCGCGGTATCGAACGCAATCAAGCGCCCCGTCTCGCCGTTCATATGATCGAGAGCTAGCACCCAATCTTTCACCACGACGGGAGTGTGCATCGGCACCCCCTGAGCCAGCGTGCGCACGCCGCCGTTCACGTCGACTTGGGCCCAATCGCCCACCTGGCCGTCAAAGTTGATCAGCAAGCCCAGCGAAAAATCAGGACGAACGCGCGCGGCGAGCTCGGTTACCGCCTGAGTCTTCACATCGATGTCGACCAGCTTGCCCAAGCTACCATCGCTCTCCACGAGCGCTCTCAGCTTATCTCCCGTAGCGGGACCCACCACGCGCCAATCTGCCTGTTCGGCCAGCTTCACGGGCATGCCCCGGAAAGGTGAAAGTGTGAGCGTGCCCACTCGCCCATTGCCCCCCACCAAATAGGCTAAGCTCAATCCGAGTGACGTCGTTAAAAATCGCGGTACCGTGCTCGCTCCTTCTGCGACACTCACCTTCTCTTTCGACGCCAAATTCTGCAGGGCCAAGGCCCCCTTGTCGCACGGTGAGAAGTAACTCAGCCACGCGCCACGGGCGTCGCCAGAACCCGAAAGTAAACCAAGCGCGCAACCTGGCTCTTCGATGCGGGTCGGTGCGGCGAGCGTGTCGTGCACCAAGAAAATTCCGGAGGTATCCGCGTAAGCAGCCACCCAGCGCGTCCCCTCGGGACTGGCGGAAAACGCACGATACTCGCGGACTCCTTCGCCAAAGTGGCCCAATTCGGTGCCGTCCGCAGCTCGCAACCACAGATTTCCAGACTCCAGCAACCACATCGATTTCGGAGGAAATTTCGGATGCGTCACGAACTCGTACTGCGCTACCCCCTCGGCCAAGACCTTCTTCGTTTCCAACCAAGGATCCAATAATAATAGTTCGCCTTGTGCGCTGAGCGTCAGGAATCGATCCGGATCGCCACCCCGAGAAGGTAAGGTCGTGTCTGCGATGGGCTCGAGGTAGTGGTTGCACTCGTAGTCGCCGAAGCGAAGCAGACCGCTCAATCGCTTCGAACCAGGGCTTTCCAAGTAGGAGATGCGTCGCGGCGTCTCGCCATTACTCGAGAACACGCTGAAAGCCACGGCTGGCCCAAGTTCGCAGCTCGCGCCACCCTCGAACGGGATAGATACCAGGCTAACTCCCGAATCCTTGCGCTGAAAGCCGATCACATGCGGCCCCGTCGGTCCGACCGGGTCGAGCGCGAATTGGCTGTAAGCGCCGCTGGCTAGCAGGCGCCCCGGCCCCTCGACATACGTGTCTTGTGGGCGCAACACCTTCTCACCGAATCCCGAAACGCCGCCCTCCACGGAAGAACAGGCCAACGCCCCGAACGCCGAGCCGCCGCAGACAAATGCGAGGAAGTACCTTCGGGTGACATCAAGGGCCGACGACATGAGGCAAAGAGTATACAGTTGGCTTGCGTCAGTGCCGCTATCCCTCAAGATCCCGCTCCAATTCCCGCGCCCGAGGAGGTCTGCCCAAGGTTGTCTAGGGTTCATGGGCCTCCTCTTTTCGGTGGGCCTTGCGCCAGATCAAGCGCTTGCCCAAGTGCGCCCTCCCGAAGCAGCAGCCACCGACGTCGCGGCGACTAAGCCTTCTGACGTTAGCCTGCCAGTGCCAATCGACACGAGCGTGAGCTACCCCGCCAACGGTCAAGGCAGCGGCACGGTCGTGCTGGAGCTGGTCGTGAGCGAAACCGGCACGGTACTTTCGGCAAAGGTACTCGCTGGTGAATTGCCGTTCTCGGAGGCCGCGCCAGAGCAAGCGCTCGCATGGAAGTTTACGCCGGCTTCTCGACACGGGCGGCCGATCGCCGCCAAAATTCGCTTCGAAGTGCGTTTCGAAAAAGTCAGCGCCGCACCCGAGAGCACGGGCGCTGAGAGCACACCAGAAGCGCCACGAGCTCCTGGTGCCGCGCGACCGCTAGAAGTCACGGTGCTCGGCGATAAGGTTCCCGCCGATACGAGTTCGGTGACTCGAGCCGAAGCACGTCAGCTGCCCGGGGCCTTTGGCGATCCGTTTCGCGCCATTGAAAGTCTGCCCGGGGTGACCCCGGTAGCTTCGGGCCTGCCCTTTTTCTTCATTCGTGGGGCCCCTCCCGGCAACGTGGGCTACTTCATCGATGGCGTCAGTGTTCCGTTGCTTTTTCATGCCTTTCTGGGCCCACAAGTCATTCATCCGGCATTGATCGAGCGCGTGGATCTGCATCGCGGCGGACCGCCAGCGGAGCTTGGACGTTACTCGGGTGCGATCATCTCTTCAAAGACGGTGTCGCCCCCGGGCAACCTGGGCGGAGAGGCATCAATCCGAGTTCTCGACGCCGGCGCACTGGTGCACGCTCCGATTGCGGACGGCCGGGGTCAGGTGCTGTTAGCCGGTCGCTATTCGTACACCGGGCTTTTGGCCTCCCTCTTCACCAACGCGACCATCGCCTATTGGGACTACCAAGGCCGCGTTGACTATGATGTCAACCGCAAGCACTCGCTCGGCATCTTCGCGTTTGGCGCCTACGATTACTTCGCGGATCAGAAGCAAGACTTTGCGGGCACAGAATTTCACCGCGTGGATCTGCGCGACAAGCTCAAGCTGGGCTCGGGAACGGTGCTCGAATCTGCCGTGACGTTGGGGCTGGATCGCTCGCGCACCACTTTAGGCTACCTGCTCGATCGCGTCGTGGGCGTGCGCACCTCGCTTTCAACCGAGCTTTCAAGCACCGCCACCTTCAAGGTAGGCGCGGACGCGAGCTTGGATTTCTTTGGCCTCGAAATCGCGCGAGATGCCGTGAATTATCAGGATCTCAAGGCGCTTTTCCCAACGCGGATGGACGCCAGCTACGCGGCTTTCGCCGAAACAGAATTCCGAGCGGGCAGTGTGCGCGTCACCCCCGGAGTGCGCGTGGATCGCTACCACTCGCTGGGCAATTCCGCGCTTGGGGTCGACCCGCGGGTTTCCGCGATTTACGAACTCACACCCGCCGCTTCTCTCTTCAACTCCATCGGTATCTTGCATCAGCCGCCGAGCTTCTTGCCCGCCGTGCCGGGCGCGCGCGTGGCAGGGCTGGTCGGCGGCCTGCAAACCAGTGTTCAGCATAGCTTTGGTGCCAAGACCCAATTGCCATTGGCGATCTCCGCCACCACTACCGCTTTCCAATCCCTCTTCCTCAATATCAACGATCCACTCGGCACCTTGGGTCAGGCAGACATCGATGCGGCGAGCCGCGACAGCCGTGCGCTTGGCCGTGCGCTCGGCTTGGAGTTTGATTTGCGCCGGCCCGTCAGCGAACGCCTATCTGGGCAGCTCGCGTACACTCTGTCGCGCACCACACGTGCCTACGGCCAGTCCGAAGGAGTGGCGGCGTTTGATCGCACGCACGTGGTGAATTTTGGTCTGGGCTATCAACTGGGAGCTGGCTACCAATTGGGAGCCCGCGGCGTCCTGTATTCGGGAGTGCCCACACGCAGGCTCACGGACGATGGCCCACGCTACGTCTCGAGCGATCGTGCGCCAGGTTTTTTCAGGCTGGATCTGCGCGCCGAGAAGCGTTGGGCGTTCAGCGGCGATCGCTATCTGGGAGTCCACGCTGAAGTGTTCAATGCCCTACTGAGCAAAGAAGTGGTGCGTCGGGATTGCGGACCGCGCGCCTGTGAATCCACCGTTGCTGGCCCGTTCACCATCCCGAACGTGGGCGTCGATGGCGGGTTCTAAAGTCGGTGCCGGTCGACATTGCTTGCGTTAACCGGCAAAGACGTCTTCAAGTGCTCGTCGCATCACCGCCGGATCTGGCTCGGTCCCTGTCCAATACTGGATCCCAATCACGCCCTGATTCACCAGCATCCCGAGCCCGTCGATCACTTGGCAGCCCAGCGCTTCTGCATCACGGATCAGGCGCGTGCGCGGAGGATTGGGAATGACATCGGCGACGATCATGTTCGAGCGAAGGCTACTCATGTCGAGAGGGAGGCGAGCTCCAACATCCGGGTAAAGGCCAATCGAGGTGGCGTTGATGACCAGATCCGTGTCTTCAGGCACCGAAAAATCTGCGCCAGAGAGTACGAGGCGTGCGTTGGTTTTTATCTTGCCTGTCAGAAGCTGCACCAAGTCACGGCCACGCACCTCGCCACGATTGACGATGGTAAAAGATGTGACGCCGGCCAATGCCAACTCTACGCTGATGGCACGCGCGGCCCCGCCTGCCCCCAAAATGACCACTTTTTTGCCTTGTGGGCTCGTGAGGGCGCGGAGCGACTGGACAAATCCTTTGCCGTCCGTGTTTTCGCCAATGAGCTGATCGCCGCGTCGCACCACGCAATTGACGGCGCCCATCAACGCTGCGGACTCTCCGAGCCCATCCAAATGCTCGATGATCGCCACCTTGTGCGGGATCGTGCAGTTGAAGCCACGAAAACCCATCGCTTTGGCCCCGCGCACCGCGTCGGCTAGGTTCTCCATTTCGACCTCGATGGTGAGGTAGCGCCAGTCCAGCTGGTGATGCCGATAAGCGGCTTCGATCATCACCTGGGTCGGATTTTCCGCGACCGGGTGCCCGAAGACGGCTGTCAGTTCTTGCTTAAAGTTGAGTGCTTTTGCCATGATCAATGCGTCCTCGGTGCTGCCTCAGGTTTGCGTCAGCCGCAGCTCATGCCGCGAGAGCAACTCCAGGCCTTCAGTGGTTACCAAGTAGTTGCGCTCGATGCGGAGCCCATACGCTCCCGTCACATATTGACCAGGTTCGATGGTGATGATGTTGCCGCTTTGTAAGGTGTCGGTGCTCTCCGGCACGATGAAGGGCGTCTCCGGATGGCCCAAGCCGAGGCCGTGACCCGAGTGCGTCGCAAAATGCCGAGCCTTCTGCCCGAGGCTGCCCCGAATCGTGGCGTCCAAAGCCCGACCGGACACACCAGCGCGGGCGGCCTTCTCTCCAACGTCCATCGCCGCGCGGCAGGCTAAAAAGGCTTCACTGAGCTCGGCCGAGGGCTCCCCATCGCACACAAAAGTATTGGCAAAATCGCAACGATAGCCCTGCACCACCACCGAAAAATCCAAAAGCACAAGATCACCTTTTTCAATCACCCGCGCAGACGCAAAGCCGCCGATCTCTTGGCAGCGGGGCCCCGAAACGAAATCGCCGTAAACCTGTGCGGGCTCACCAAGCACATCCTCGGCTGCATCTGCCACAAGACGGTACAGATCGAGCTCGGTCATCTTGGGGCGTAGGCGCGTGAGTGCGGCACGATGTCCCGCCTCAGCGGCAGCGACTGAGCGGCGAAAAACCGCGACTTCATCGGCGTCTTTGCTGACTCGCAGGCTCGGCAAAAGATTGCCAAGATCTACCCAGTGTGCGCCCGCCTCCTTCAGGCCATCCACCAGCGAAACCGGGGTGCTCGCCGATTCGCCCGCAGCCCGTTTGCCCTGAACGCTCCCCAGCGCAGACCTGGCTGCCTTGAGCAGCCCTAACCGCCGAGAACCCGCAGAGGCTCTCCCTGAATACCATTCGGGATCCAGCACCTCATCGACAAAAGCCAAATCGGCGTAGGGCCTCAAGAGATTATCGACGACCAAACTCGCACGCCCCTCCGCGTGCAACACCAGACACGCGCCCGCCAAGACCGAACGAAATTCGTACAAGGATTGGCAGAATCCCGACAAATAAGTGATATGAGCCGGCTCGGTCACCACCACGCAGTCCATCGGGCCCAAGCTCGAGTGGATTTCCTTCCAAAGGCGCTTGCGTCGCCCGTGACATCCTTCTTTCGTCAGCATGCGGGGCGGCATACCACAACGGCAGTTTTCTGCCGAGGGGAAGTCGTGTAGCGTCTCGGGCACACTGTCGGGCACACTTGGGAGCTGATCGAGAATGGCAAAAACGGAGATCAAGATCCGCGTCGGGAATGTGCAGTTCTCCGGCCGTGGCGAACCGGAATGGCTTGAGCAGCAGTTGGACAAGGTGCTGAAGGTGGCCTCTGCTTTGGCTCAGGCACCGGAAGAGTCAACGCTCGAAGCCGGCTCGCTGCGTGGAGATCCCCAGCCAGCCAGCGTGCGCCAGTGGTTGCAGCGTGCAGCAGGCGAGAGTGGTCGCTTGGGAGCAGCCGCTGAGTGGCTCACACTCCGCAGTCGCCGTGGCTAAACCATGTTTGAAACTCTGATTTCTGCCGAGGAGCTGCTGAGCCTCACGCGCGACTCTCAATCAAAACCTGTGATTGTCGACTGCCGTTTCTCGCTCGGCGATCGCCACGCCGGAGCTCAAGCCTACGCCGCAGCCCACATTCCGGGAGCGGTGTTTGCCGATTTGGAGTTGGATCTCTCCGGCCCCCTGATTCCTGGCAAGACGGGGCGCCATCCCCTTCCCGACCCTGGCCCGCTGGCAGACAAGCTTGGGCGCTGGGGCATTTTTTCGGACACACAGGTTATCGCCTATGACGACACTGGCGGCTCTTTTGCGGCACGTTTGTGGTGGCTGCTCGGCTGGCTGGGGCATTCGAAGCGGGCGGTGTTGGATGGTGGCTGGGCTGCGTGGCAGAGAGCGCGGGGCGAGCTGAGCCAGGATCTGCCGGCACCGATGGCTCGCGAATTCGTACCCCAATTGAAACCGCACTGGGTGTGCTCAACCGAGGAGGTTGAAGCGGGCATCGCCAACGGTTCGCTGGGCCTTTTCGACGCACGGGCGGTGGAGCGTTATGCCGGGGAAGTCGAACCGATTGATGCGGTGGCCGGGCATCTACCGAGCGCTCAAAGCCTGCCGTTCATGGCCAATCTGATCCACGGACATTTCTTGCCGCGCGAGCAACTGCGCACACGCTATGAAGCCGCGCTGGGAGCCACCGCAGCTCAAAGCGTGATGTACTGTGGGTCGGGAGTCACCGCGTGCCACAACATTCTCGCAGCCGCTCACGCTGGCTTGCCACTTCCACGACTCTACGCTGGTTCGTACAGTGAATGGATCACCAATCCGGAGCATGCCGTGGAAACAGGACGGCCACTGAGTCAGTAACCGGACGTTGATACGCTCGCACGATCCGCCAATCTGCCACGAATTTTCGGACCGTTTTCAAACCACCCACCCGAAGAGATCTTCCCATGCCTCCTAGCAAACCTCGCCGCAAAGTTGGAACCACTCTCACCCAAACGCCAACCAGGCCCGTGGATCGAGGCCATCAGGAGCACACCAAGGAAGCCGATGCCGATGTTGGGCTCCCCGGCAAGCTCAGCCGCAGCATTAAGCTAACCATGCTGGGCGCCGGCTCCGCTTTCACGCCGCGCCTGGTCAATGATGTTCTCAGAATGCCGGGCGCTGAGGCAGGCGAGATTGCGCTCGTGGATGTCGACGTGGAACGCCTCACGACGATGCACGCGCTGATCCAAAAGCTGATCCTAAGCCTCGGCAAGACGCGTTGGAAGGTAACAGCTTCAACCGAACGCAAAACTGTGATGAAGGGCTCGCACTACATCGTCAATTGCATCGAGGTGAGCGGTATCGAGTGCGTGAAGCACGACAACGATATCCCGTTGAAGTACGGCATCGACCAATGCATCGGGGATACCATCGGCCCAGGCGGCCTATTTAAAGGCCTCCGAACGATCCCGGTCTGGATAGAAGTGCTGCGCGATGTGGAGCGCTGGTGTCCCGACGCACTGGTCCTCAATTACACGAATCCCATGAGCATGATGATGCTAGCGGCGGGCCGAACGAGTTCGGTGCCTGCCGTGGGCCTGTGCCACTCGGTGCAGGGCACGAGCCACTTGCTAGCTGGACGAGCAAAGGTGCCGTATGCCGAAATGGAGTGGGAGTGCGCGGGTGTCAATCACCTCGCCTGGTTCACCAAGCTCAAGCACGCGGGCCAGGATCTTTATCCGAAGCTCAAAGCGCTGGCTGCCAAGGATCTCGCGGGCAAGCCTTCGAATCCCAAAGACGACGGCGATCTGGTGCGCAAAGATATGATGCTGCACTTTGGAGCTTTCATCACCGAGAGCTCCGGGCACCTCTCCGAGTACCTCCCCTATTATCGCAAACGGAAAGATCTGCAGAAGCTCTACTTGCGGGAACGCTACGAAGGAGAATCGGGATTTTATCGCAACAATTGGCCCAATTGGCGCAAGCGCGCCGATGCGGATCGCCTCGAAATGGTGGCAGGCACGCGCAGTATCGATTGGAAGCGCTCTTGGGAATATGCCTCCTTCATCATCGAGGCCAAGGAAAAGGATTCGCCCTTCCGCATCCACGGCAATGTGATGAATCGCTCCAAAGCAGGCGGCGCCTTGATCGACAACCTTCCGCACGATGGCGTGGTGGAGGTGGCGTGCATGATTGATCGCAACGGCGTCAATCCCACCAGCTTCGGCCGCCTCCCGCCCCAGATGGCGGCGATCTGTGATTGGCAAATGCGAATGTATGATCTAGGCGCTACCGCTGCCATCGAGAAGAGCGTGGAAGCAGCGATTTACGCGCTGTACCTCGATCCCTATACGGCGGCCATGTGTTCACCCAAAGAGATCAAGCAGCTGACGCTCGACATGTTCAAGGCCGAGAGCCGCTTCTTGCCCGGCTTCAAGTGAGGGAGATTCGGCGCCGCGCCCGCACAGAAGAGATCGAGCATCTCTAAGTGCTCGCGCTCCTGCTCCTATGAGCGAAAGCCCGTCAAAGTCGAACGCAAGGTAGTAAGCATGCTTACTATCTTACAAGCACAAAAAGAGCCGCCGCAGGCACGCTGCAGCACGGCCCCGAATTTCGATCATTTTCCGATCAAACCGAAGGCTTGCCGCTGGATCACGGAGCCCGCTGCCACGATCAGGACGAAAGACTGATCCCGATTTGGCGGCGGAGCCCGAGGTAACGTT
>JBBSBI010000102.1:0-18347 GCA_038251425.1 Polyangiales bacterium | reverse complement strand
TGAGCCTCTGGGCTGGGGTGTTGGCTTCTATCAATCGGGAGAGGTTTTGCTCCGCCGACGCCCGATTGACGAGCGCGAAGTGATCGGCTTGGCGGATGCCGCTGAAGGGATCCGCACTGATCTCGTGATCGGACATGTGCGAAAAGCTGGGGTTGGAGCGCTCCGCACCGAAAATACGCATCCTTTCCGCTACCGTTCGTGGCTATTTGCACAAACCGGAACGATCCAAGGTTTCGATCGACTGCGCGATCGGCTGCTCGCTTCGCAGCCCGAATTTCTGCGGCGAAACGTGCGGGGCGAAACCGATAGCGAGCTTTTTTTCTACCTATTTTTGAGCTTCTTGCACGATGTTGGCCGGCTTGATGACACCCACGTGCCACCGGAACACATTCGCGCGGCACTCCGGGCGTCGATTGCGCTCGTCGATCAACTTTCCGCTGAAGAAGGCTTCGAAGAAAAGAATAAGGGTGACATCTTAGTGGCTGATGGCGAATGCATCATCGCCGTGCACCGAAATGGCACCATGGGTTTCCGCGAACTCAAAGGGCGCCAGGATCTTGAGAATCTGCTCGGCGAAGAAACAGTGCAAAAGGCTCGTATCCCAAGCATCGAAAGTTCACGCTTTCGCTTGGTGGCTTCAGCGATGAATGAGTTGCCTCAGGGCTGGACGCGCGTCATGCCCCGCTCCATCGTGACCCTTGGGCGAATGGACGAGATCGCCACCGAGAGCCTCTAGTCGTATGAAGGCGTACTTTCGTGGCCGGTCACGCCCCTTCACTGCCTAGCGTCTGGAAATCTGCGCGCGCCCCAAGCGCGTTGCTGGCAGTTTGTTGGCTGGTTCAGTGTGCGCCCCAACGCTCTGCCCTGAACGGAGAGACCTCCTCGACGCTGATTCCTCCTCCGCAACAACCGGCATCCGGCATCATCTTGAGCTCAGTTGAAGCCTCCAGGACGGACACGAGGTTGGGGTTCGTAACGCTGAGGGAGCCATTGCCGCCCTCCGCAGCGCTTGCCACTATCAGCCAGCTGTGCAGAGCGATCTCGGCTGAATCCACGGAAGAGCTCGCCAAGATACTTGCCCCTGACGCGTGGCTCACGGTGCAGGATGAACGGCGCCCGGCGCTTTCAACTTGGACAGCGCGCTTTGCTCGGTTGCCCTATCAGTTGGTGCCCTGTGAACAGATGCTTGATCTCCTGCATGTTTCGCTCTCCAACGCGCAGGCGAGCGAAGGCCTAAGTAGCAGCCGAGCATTGGCTGAGGGTGCGGATTGGGTGGCCACGGTTCCCGTGCTTCGCCGGGAATACAATGGCGAAAGGCTTTTCGGAGCCGAATTGCTGGTGGGCCTGCGGCGTCAGGGCGACGAATACCGAATCACCGGCATGCTCGACCTGTGAGCACTCACATGCCCGAGATGATTCTAAATGTTTCCCCGTGCTCAACCAGCTCTAGGCGGTTTTCAGCAACACGCCGACGCCACACGTCCCCATGCTCGGTCGGGATCTTGTACGAAGCACTGAACGTGTAATCCACGTACACTTGTTGTTTCTCACCGCGCCCAACGCGCCGGTATTTCATCTCGTAACGAATGGCTCGGGCCTTTGCGAACACCTGGGCGAGTGAGGCTTTGAACTCATCGAAATCCATATCATCGGAAGGATCCACGTTGCCGCCATCCTCAAAATACTTCGGATCGGCCAAGCTCGCGAGCTGCCCAATGCTCCGCTTTTCGACCGCGCGCCGATAGCCTTCACAAAACTCGATCACCCTCCGGTTAAACTCAGAGTCGGCAACGTCCGTGTCGGGAATGTTCCTGGTGGCACATCCTGGTAGTCCGAGACCAACGGCGAACGCGCCGGGCACGCACCACACAACGAGGAAGGCCAATTGAGCGAGTCTTGTTCTGAGCATGTTTTGGCTTTTCATTATACCACTTACCGAAATCCCAACAGACGGGAACGCTCAATTCGCCTGCAGCATTCCGACATTCACGAAGGACCGTGCCAAACCCTTCAAAGCTGGGCAAATTACCTGACAAATCGCCAGATTGGCACGGATTTTCAGCCGCCCGTTCACTCGGCTCGCTTCAGGACGGCCGCAACCACGTCCCGATCTTTCACGCCATCAGCCTCGGCCCGATAGCTCAGAACCAGACGGTGGCGCAGTGCCGAAAGCGCAACGCTCTGGATGTCCTCGATGTCGGCTGCTGCCTCGCCTCGCACGGCAGCCCAGGCCTTCGCCGCCAAAACCAGCGCCTGACTGCCACGCGGCCCCGCACCAAACCGGACATACTCAGAAACTTCCTTCGGCGCTTCTGGATTCCCTGGCCGCGAGGCCCGCGCAATTCGCACCGCCAGCTTCACGGCTTCATCGGTGACCGGAATGCGCGGAACGAGCGCCGTTAACCGTGATAGGTCTGCCACCGAAACGACCGGCTCGATCAGCTGGGCGGGCCCCGAGGTGGTGCGTCGAGCAACTTCTTGCTCTTCCTCTTCCGAGGGGTACTCGACGTGAACTTCCAAGAGGAAGCGATCGAGCTGGGCTTCGGGCAGCGGATAGGTGCCTTCTTGCTCAATCGGATTGCGGGTTGCAAACACGAGAAATGGGTCGGGCAAAGGATGCGTCGAACCGCCTACAGTGACCTGACGCTCCTGCATGGCTTGGAGCAACGCTGCCTGGGTCTTCGGCGGTGTGCGATTGATTTCGTCGGCCAAGATCAAATTGTGAAAGATCGGGCCTGGCAGGAAGCTCAGCTGGCGCCGAACAATACCTTGAACCTCCACCTCCGTGAGCACATCGGTGCCCGTGATGTCAGCGGGCAACAGATCGGGAGTGAACTGAACGCGCCCAAACGAAAGTCCGAGGGCCTGGGAGACACTCGAAACAATCAGCGTCTTAGCTAGCCCCGGAACACCCACGAGCAAAACATGGCTCCGGGCGAGGAGCGCAACCAGCAGGCTATCGACCGTTGCAGATTGACCGACAACGACTCGGGAAACCTGCTCCTTTAGCCGTTTACAAGCCGCCGCACAGCTTTCAAGCAACGCAACATCGGACAAGGGGGTGGAGTTTTCGGGGCTGGGGTTCTCGGCCGTGCTCACTTGATTCTCAAGGTCCAAAAAGGGTGGCGCAGGCTAGCATCAAACCTGGCGGATCCAATGCTCTCAACCCTCCGCATTTCATTGCCGCCCTCCCGGGACTTAGTGTAACCCAGCCGGGAATGGCTAAACCTGACGGCGCCGCCGGCAGCGCTTCTCAAGGAGTGACCGGCCTCCCGCTCACCCCCATGTTAGACGAGCGACCTCCGCCAGGCCTGGCGCGCGGCGTTTTCCCAGTCCCTGCTTGGGCGGTGCTGACCCTCGGGGGCGTGTTGATGCTCGCTGTTGCACTGTACGTCTACAAACAATTCAGGCATCTGGTGCGCCGATGAAGAAGTTGCTGAACCGCCTGTTGGTTGCCGTGCTGCTCGGAGTGCTGCTGTACGGCGCCTTTGTGCTGTACACCGGATACAACAAGATCGCTGAAAGTCTGGTGAGCTTCCATTGGTCAGCGTTTGCACTCGCACTTGCACTCGCAACTGCCAATTATCTCCTCAGGTTTCTAAAATGGGAATACTACCTCGCTCGGCTGCAGATCCGCGGTATCCCCAAGGTCGACAGCCTGCTCGCTTTCCTCTCGGGCTTCGTGCTGACGATCACTCCTGGAAAACTCGGCGAAGTTTTCAAGAGTGCCGTGCTCGCGGAGACGCACCAGGTGCCTGCGGCCAAGACGGCTCCCATCGTTTTCGCTGAGCGCCTCACCGATGTGATCGGCGTTGTTGTACTCATCTTATTGGGCAGCATCGGCTTCAGTGGCGGTTTGCCCTGGGCGCTGGCTGGGCTTTTTGCCGTGTGCGTCGGGTTGGTATTGGTGATCTGGCAGCGGCCCATTGAGTGGTTGTTGGCGCGTCTAGAAGTTTCTAGCGGTCGCCTCGCTGGACTTGTTCCGAAGTTCCGCGAGGCCTTGGTCAGCCTGCGCCTGGTGGCGGCACCTTCCGCGCTGCTGTGGCCAACTCTCTTGTCCGTGGTGGGTTGGGGCCTCGAAGGCCTAGCGCTTTACTCACTCCTCAGCGGTTTTGGCCTTGAAGTCCCGCTCGCGCGGGCCGTTTTCTTTTATGCCACGGCGACGTTGGCCGGAGCGATCATTCCGGTGCCGGGTGGCCTCGGGGTGACGGAAGCCATGCTGCATGAGCAAATGGTGCATTTTGGGGCCGTCGCAACGGGACCTGCAACCGCGGCGATGCTGCTGATTCGCTTCGCCACACTCTGGTGGGCTGTTCTCGTCGGATTCATCGCACTCTTCTGCATCAAGCTGAAGTTCCCAACATTGTTTGCAACGGATCTTCCGGAACCGAACGAAGTTAGAGTGCCCGAAGCTCGCTGAGCGCCAAAGCCATATCTTTGGGTAGCGGCACCGAGAAACGAAGCTGCTCTTTGGATATCGGATGGGTGAACCCAAGGATTTCGGCGTGCAGGGCGTGCCGACCCAGACGTTCTGAAATGGCGAGGAGCGCGGGATCGTGGGGGCGCCGACCGTAGAGCAAGTCTGACATCAACGGCGTCCTCAGTTGCTCCGCAACGTGCACACGGATCTGATGCGTGCGCCCTGTTTCAAGACGGCACTCGATGAGCGCCGCCTTCCCGTTGGCCAGCTTCTCGATGACTGCTACACGTGTGACCGCGAGCTTGCCCACATCCGTGAGGGAGGTGAATTTGAGACGCGAGTGCGGGTTCCGCGCATGCTGGGTGCGGATGGTTGAATTGGCTGGCACACCGAGGGTGAGACCCCGATACAGGCGTTCCACCGTGCGCCCTGCAAGCTGCGCTTTTAGGCCCTCGCGTGCGGCATCCGTCTTGGCGACCATGAGCACTCCACTCGTGTCTTTGTCCAGGCGATGCACGATTCCTGGGCGCAAAAGCTGGACGCTCTCGGAGCCGGCAGGCGGCGGAGTGAAGCTCGGACGCGCCAACAACCCGTTTACCAGTGTTCCCGTTCGATGGCCCCGAGCTGGATGCATCACAAGGCCTGCTGGCTTGTTGATCACCATCAGGAACTCGTCCTCGAACAAGACATCCAGAACGACGCTCGGATCCGGCTCGGCCTCAGACGGCGGAGGCGCTCCGGGCTCAACCGATATGACGGCACCTGGCCCCACCAGTTCACGCGGCTTGCACGGACGCCCGGCGATCAGTACGCGCCCCTCCACGATCCAACGCTGCAACGTCGCCCGCGAAATATCAGGCAAGAATTGGGGCAAGACCTTGTCGACGCGCTCTTTGGCTTGGCTGTCGTCAAGCACGAACAAGAGCGGCATGACGGGCGGTCACCAAAGCTTACTTTTGATATGCCCCTTGGACTTCACCAGGATGTCCACCAGAGCGCGGTCGTAAAAATTCTTCTTGTACAAATCCGGTGAGACCCGACTCTTGTACAGCGCGCGCCCCTCTTGGATTTCTTCATTGAGCTCGTCGAACAGACGGTCCGTCTCAATTCCGCGAATGATCTTCTCCTCATTGTAGAGCGAAAGATCGCTCGCAATGGCACGTGCGAGGCGACGAGCACCTTCTTCGGTTTCGATAAGCGGCATCGAGCTCTCCTGTAAGCGCTAAGTATCGCCCCTCGGCAGTCAATCTGTCAAAGCCAAGGCTCTCGAGTCAGGGAGAATTGGCTAAAGCTCGGTCTTGTTCCGGACGCGCGAGGCTCCATGCGCCCAGGGCAATCATGAGCGGGAGGCAGACCATCGCGTAGCGCGAGGCCCCGAAAAACACGGCGTGCGTCACGGCCGTCAGTCCGACGCTGCTGCCGGTGAGCTGGGCGAGCCGTGAACCCCGGAAGCTCCCGAGGACGGCTAGACAGAGCGCACTCAACCAGGCCCATGGGGTGACGAGTGCCACCAGGCCTAGCCCTACAATCCAGTCCGCAAGCCAACGGCGACCCCGTTGGCGCCGAGTAGCCAGAATCGCTGCGGCTATGACCACTCTCGTTGAAAGCAGCTCCAAGCCGCCGAGCAGCGTTTGCGGTCCCGAAGAAAACAGCTGGCCGTTGGAATCTCCCAAGTAAGAAGCGGCGGGAGTTGCGTAGTTAAAAGTATTGCCGAGCTTGCTTGGCACCAGCCGTAGCCAATCTACAGGGCTTGCCCGGATGCGTTCGATACCTGCGGCGCCAAAACACGCGTCCTTTGCGGCCTCCTGAAACACCGTGCGGCATTTTTCTGGGACCCCCATCTCGTCCAAGGCGATAAAGCCACCATGACCCTTTTCTGAGGTTCCAATCAGTAGGTTCCAGCCACCATTCGCGCTCACGAAGACACAACGCTCCATTTTGGCGCAATTCCGAAACGTCCAAGGCAAGCAAACTACAATTGCCAGGAGCGTAGCGCTGAAGCTTCCCCCAAGGCGCATTCGCAAGCGCTCGCCGCTAGCGCCCACGAAGGCAAAGACTGGAACGAACAAGAGGCTTTGCGGGCGCAGCAGCGTGATGATGCCGCCTAAAACACTGAGTGCCAGGAGCCAAAACAGCGTGTGCCGGAAACGCGCCTTGGCCAGCGCCACCCACGCCAAGATTGCCAACAGGGCCGCGACCGGTCCTTCCGTCATGAGTGCGGGCGTATAGAAGAGGAGCGTCGGATGTAGGGCGACGGCAAGCGCACCGAAGCGAGCCAGGCGTGAACCTGCGTCCTGATAGAGCAACCGGTGAGTAGCGAGAACTGCGAGCGCACCGAGGGCCGCATTGACCGACATCGCAACCAGTGGCGTACTGCTCACTAACCAATAAGCCGCGCCAAGGAGCGCGGGGTACCCAACCGGATAGTGTGCCGCGTAGGTCACCGCCCCGTCGGGCCAAAGCCAAGTGTAGCCAGCACCCTGGGCAATGCGTTGAGCCACCACATGATAAAAACTCCCGTCGTGCGCCGGCGGAAATGTGGAACTCGCCCAACTAGCGATGGCCAAGCGCAAAAGCAGCGCCAATGCGGTGAGCAACCAGGTGTCTCGCCACCCGGAGCTGGGGGAATGGCTGTGCCGAAGAGCAGTGCCCATCTCGGTTCTGTTCATGGAAACTGTTGCAGCCAACCACCCACTAATAATTCTGCAACAACCTGGCTCACGGGCAGCCCCACCACGTTCGTGTACGAGCCAGAAATGTGCTCCACCAGGAACGCACCGATGCCCTGAGCTGCGTAAGCGCCGGCCTTATCCAGGCCTTCCCCCGTTTCGGCGTAACGCGTGAGACTCTCCTTAGAGCACTTCGCCAGGGTCACCTCTGTTATCACGGTGCTAGCGCGAATCGCAGCACCCGGAGCGCGATCGCGGAGCGCATAACGCGTCATCACGCGGTGGGTCTTTCCGGCAAGCTGAGCGAGAAGCTGGTACGCATGCGCCGTATCGCGAGGCTTGCCAAGAATCGCGTTTTCCAAAACTACGATTGTATCTGCGACCAACAGAACAGCCCCCGTTTCGGCCGGATGATCATCAAAATACGCAGCTACTGCTCCCATTTTGGCGTCTGCGATCCGCTCCAAATACTGCTCGGGTACTTCACCCAACAGAACCGACTCATCGATTTCCCGGGGTGCCACGCGCAATGGGATCCCGAGCCCCGTGAGCAGTTCACGGCGCCGGGGCGATCCCGATCCGAGGAGAAGCGGGTGCTGCTCTGAAATCAGCACAAGCTCACCGCAAGATGGAGGGGCATGCTGAACGGATCCGCTCAGAAGACGCGTTCGCGGACAAAGATCTGGTCACCCGCCTGAAGCGGGATATCCTGCGCTCGCCCGTCGGTGATCGCGTTGATGCTAATCACTACCGTCTTGGATCCTGATTTCGTCTTTCGGGTGAGATTGAGCTCCTCTCCCGCTGCAATCGAATTGAGGCCGCCCGCTAACGAGATGGCCTGAATCAGAGTGAGCCCAGGTGTGAGCGGGAAGCTCCCTGGCTTTTGCACCTGACCGAGCACGGTAACTCGCTTGCTGTTGTACTCCTTAACGGAAACGATGACGCTAGGATCGGTCAACACCTGGCGATCCATGAGCAATTTTCGGACGAGCCGCACCACGCCCTGGGGCTCAAGACCACTCACCTTCACTGAGTGCAGGTACGGCAGATCGACGGTGCCATCGGAGGCGATCTGATACTCTTGGGGGAGATCCTTCTCACCCACAATCTCCATCCGAAACACATCGCCCGGGCCAAGCGTGGTGCTCTCAATCGGGTCCGCCAAGCGCACGTTGGCGTTATCCGAATGTGCGGAGCAGGCGATACCGACGAAGCTTAGGGAGAGGCAGAGCGAGGCAAGCAGCAAGCGCTCAATAAATCGTGCCATGAATTACATGAACCATCTCAAGCCGAGCCAGGCCTGAAAACGGCTGAACTTAAGGTTGTCGACGGACGTCACGTTGGTAGGGTCAGTCCGCACGATCGAGTCCGAAAGATTTCCGTCGAAACGGAGCGTGCTGTTCATGGCAATTGAATCGCTGAAGCGATACTCCCCGAACAGGGATGCATCCGCGCGGGTCTCTGAGAAAGACGGATTCAGCGCTACGCCGCCCGGGGCGAAGCTCTCCGGGTAGCTGACTTGGGCTAAACCACCTTGAAGAGAAAGCAAGACCGACCCCGCAGCAAAGTACTCGAGCGTCAGATAGCCGCGATCATTCTGAGTGAAATCACCCAAATAACTGCCCCGAAAATCCCGAGTGTAGCCGAGCGCAATCGAAGAAAGCCCCACCGTGGCCGCTGTGGGCTCCAAGTTAGCTTGGGGCAGAATGAAATACTTAACTTCCGTTGCTGCGATCAGATCGTCGTAGTTCCGAGGAGGTGCGACCGTGTTGTCGTAGTAGCTTTGAGCCCAACCCAACATGGCAAGCAACGAGAACCGGTTCGTCACCAAACCATTCAAGCCCATGCGCGCGCGAAGCGCTTCGCCATTGTTCTGGGTCTTGGCTGTCGAGTAGTTCGTAAACGCGTATTCAGCGTCGTAAAGCACCGCCGTGCGAGGAAAGAAGCGCCAACGCCCGCTCGTCTCCAGCTGGTGCTCCGAGTTATTGAGGTTCTTGTACGCAGTGCGCTCAAACACGTTGTAAGTGTACTGGTATCCCAGCCGCCACTCGAACATTCCGCCGCCTGGACGCCAGTTGATGCCTGGGCCGACCACGATCGTATCGCGATCAAACGCACTATCCAAAATCGCCGAATTCGAGGGATCCACTACGCGCGTGAAACCGCCATGAATATCGATTCCGAACGGCCGTTCCGGCAAAATATCCAACTTCAGATTGGCTCCGCCCTCAAGATTCCGTTGCCTGGAGATGTCGTCTGCAAACTTAGATTCCGTGGCGAAAAACTCATTATAGTCGGCAAAAAGACCAGCCTGAAAGTTGACGGTGGGCGGCGCACCTCCGCCTGACCCTCCCCGCCGCTGCGCTCCAAGCGTCGAGAGCGTCAGGTGGGGCGACACACGCAACCTCAAGGCACCGGCAACATCTTCCGAAGGAGCGCGCTGAAAGTAGTTCGAATCGTAGCCAAACTCGCCAGATATCCCAGGATGAAGCTCCAGATCGCCAGCCCGAATTCCCATGCCTTCCCCATAGCGACGATCCGCAACCCAGGGTTGCTGTTGGGCCGATGCCTGCTGAATGGTGGTTGCGGCGGTTAAGAGTGCCGCTAAGGCAAGTAAGTACTTCATGATAGCGAGAGACCAGCCGGCCTCGAGTCAAATGGGGGCTACTTAGTGGGGCTGCTAATAACTGGAGGATTTGAAATGATGGTACCGACTGCTCCAGGAAGATCCGTGGGATCGATATCTGGGATATTCGGATCGATATTCGCGGTTACCTTGGACTCGCCGACAAACCCTACTTCTTCCCCGATGCACTGATTCGACTCCGAGACGAGCGTTCGAACGCGATCGCGAAGCACTCGGAGCACCGTGAACTCGTGGCGCGAACGATCCTTGTCGCTGCGTGTCACCGCGGCACGAAGACTGACACCGCGATCCTGCGCCGATCGCACTGCCACATTTATCTGTGTCAACTTATCGTTCAGACACAGCACCTTCACCACATCGCGCTGCTCTCGCGCGGTACTGAGCTGACGGCGGACGCTCGAAGCCCCTTGATCCATCTGCGGGAAATAGGAATTCACCTCGCTCATCATTTGCTCAGGTGTGAGCGCGACATCGCGCGATGAAGAAACCTCCAGCGGCACTTGAGGAAGAACTCCCACCGCGAGCGGATAGGCAGAACCAGCGCCTGGCTGCGCGGATGCCCCACCCAGAATCAGCATTCCCGCCGCTCCAAACCCCAGTGACCAAATCTTACCTTTGCCCATATTCTCACCTTAAACTCAATTAGGCCCCGAACATCTACAAGTATACGGAACGGAACAAACCGGTGTCAACGTAACCCCAGGAGATTCTTATTGAAACGTCGGCCGGCCGGGGCGCTCGATAAGCCAACCACAGCCTTCCGTGTCGGTTGGGTGCGCGAACCTGAGCGAGGTTCATTCTCACTGCTTAACAAATGTCACCGGGACCATGACCACGGCGGAGCCGCCGTCAGGTGGAGAAAACTGCGCTGACTTCGCTCGTGCCTGAACGCAAGCCACCACTGCCGGAGAAATTGTCCCCGTTTGCTTGGCGCTCACACTCAACACCTCACCCCCTGGGCCGACACGAATGGTGAGGCCAATACTGCCTGCTGCATCTGGGTTCTCATTCAGGCCACGTTGATAGCAGGCTCGGAAGCCGGCCCGCATGCCGGCAACCGTTCGTGCTGCATTGCTGACATTACCGCCGCTAACATTCGCCCCACCCACAGAAGCGTTCCCCTTCGGACCTGAGACCGCCTTGGCAGTACCCGTCCCGCCGCCGCCCGCGGTTGTCGCGCCAATGCTCCCGAGCCCGCCTCCGACTTGGCCTGGCTTGAGAGCGCCACCCGAACTGCCGATCTTCAAATCTCCAGCTCCCGCACCGACACCTGCACTGCTGGCAGCCGCCTGATCGAGCGCGCTCGTGGCGACTTCACCTGCTTTGAGGACACCCGCCGTCGCCGGCCCCGCACTGGTGAGCGCGCCCAAAGTTGCCATCTCGAGCTGATCGAGATCGTGGGTGAGTGCTGCCGCCTGCTTGGCGGACATAGCACCGGCAGCCTTCTCCGGTGCCTTGTTCGCAGCCTTGGCGGCCTCTTTCTGCGGTGCTGCCGCGTCCTTGGTGTCAGCCGGTTTGTCGTCTGGCTTGTCTTCGACGGGCGGCGGCGGTGGCAAGCTCTTCATCGAGTCAATCAGACTGGCCACGTTCACTTCATCGTCGACTACAGGATCCAACCAATCCGAATACAGCGAACCAATTGCGAGGAAGTGCAGCAAGAATGAGAACGCGGCAATGATCGTAGTGCCCCAATCAATTGAACTGGTCCCGCGTGTTACCGCTACAGGTAACTGCGGCTTTGGCTGAACGGGTGGTGGCGCGACAAACTGAAAGAGGAACGTGGTGTCCCCCAGCACAACTTTTCCGCGCGAGTCTTCCGTGAGCCGGATCTGATAGGCGCCCTGCGCGCCCTTTTTTGCCTGGCCTTTGAGCGCCGCCAAATCCGAAATGCCGGTAGGTAGTGCGACGCGACCGCTCATCCCTTCGGTAAAGTTGAGGCAATAATCAGTGCCGACGATTTCGAACAATCGGAAACTTGAAGTGATGTTCGGTGCGGCAACGACGAATACGTTTTTCTCACTCGGCCCAACCGTGACATGGCCGCGCTGCTTAATGATGCGCTCTTCAACGACGCGCCCACGGTGAACCATACCAATTCGAAGCACCTTGGGGCCCGAAGCGGCAACGGCCCGCATGACAGCCGTCATCTGGCCTGGGCGGGGTTGGGAAGACACTGGCTGTTGATTAGGTGGTTGCGTCATTCTTCAACTCACAATTCGGAAGATACGAGGTCGAGCTAGAATTGCCTTCAATGAGATCTCTACGACGGACTCATTGGAGCCCCGCGTTAGCCAGCGACCCAGCTAATGGAGAAGGATAACGAGCTAGGGTGGAAGAATCCACTAGGCAGACACGTGATCCTCACTGGTCTTTGCCGTCGTTGCTTTTGCCGGCCATTCGCCCGAGGCCAAACCTTCGAGAACCGCGTTGAGTTCCCGCCACACTCCATAGCGCCCCCGAGCCAAACGACTCGCCTCTTTGCTCAAATATGTGCAGCCCATCCATGCGATCAGGCCCACGCCAAAGGCGACGCTTGCCCAAAGCGTGGGACGCACCAGGTCAGGCAAACCTTGGGCTATTTCGATAACCGCCCCCAAGGTGCCAAGAGTGAGGCCCGCCTTACCGCTGGCGATTGGAATCGTTCGGGCATGTTGGCTAGCCGAGAGCTCGAGGCTTGCCTCTCGGATCTCTGCTCGCGCGGCCGCTAGAGTGGGTGAATGGAGCACTCGGTGTGCCAACCTGGCAGCGTGGCTCGTTTGCCCAGTAAGCAGCGCTTCGACTTCAGCTGGCTTATTTCGTAACAGCCGCAATACCTCAGGGGAACCATCTCCCTCGCGGAGACGGCTTACGATTCGAACGGAAATGCCCAGCGCTCCGAGAGCCAAGACAGAACTTACCAGAGCCGCGATCACGTCAGCAGACGTCTGGCTCAAAAGGGCTCCGAATAGACCGCTTCTTCGATGCGCTGCAAGAAAGGCTGCTTGAGCTCTGCGAGTGTTAGTTTAGGTTGAATTCGGCTCACATCCACAGCGGCAATCGGCTTTTGAACGCGCCCGACGATCGTTACCTCGCTGATGGTGACGACTCGGCTCTTGCCTTGTCCGAGCGCCGAAGCGGGGAGCAGCAGGATTACAAGAATTCCGAAACCCAATGCGCGGAGAGTTTGAGTCATTTTGCGGCTCCTGGGGCTGCCGGCGTTGCTGCCGGGGGCGTGGCATTCGCGGGAGCGGCGGGGGCAGCGCTCTCCGCTTTCTGTGCATCAAGTAGGGCTTTCTTCGTCTTTGCCCGAGTGATCAATTCTTCAGTATCATCCGCACCGCCGCCACCCCGAGGGCGCATCTGTTTGAACTTCTCGAACTCGCCTATCGCAAGATCCGAAGCTTGTTCCGCGCCCACACCCGGAATGTTGTCAGAGAACAAATAGAGCAGCCCCAGATTGTAGTGAACCTGTGGCAAAGTGGGCTCCTTGCGAGCAACCCATTCGAGCTCGCGTTTCGCATCTGCGGGCCGCCCCAACAAGCGATAGGCGTCTCCCAGATTCAAGCGGGCAAGAACATTGTTGCTGTCGTAGCGGAGCGCACCTTCGAGCAGTGGCAACGCGTCGGGAGCGTTTCCGGCCTCAAGCAGATAGGCGGCCAACTGAACACGCGCCTCCACGAGATCCGGACGAAGCTCAAGCGCTTTCCGGAATTCGTCGATCGCTGGCCCCTTCTGCCCCTGCTCCTTGTAGATCAGCCCTCGCAGCAAACGGGCGACGGCGTTGTTCTTGTCGCGAGGCGGATTCTCGTCCCCATAACCATCGAGAATGCCTTTGAGTGCATAGAGCGCCAAATCTAAACGGCGACGGCGATAATGGTCCCGTGCCAGCGTCACCATGGCTGGACGATAATCCGGGTTCTTCTTCAGTGCTTCCTGCGCAAGCTTTTGCGCTTCGCCGGAATCGCCCAAAATGGATTTCACTTCGGCCAGAGCAGCCAAAACTGCAGCACTGTCCGGAAACTGAGCGCGCGCTGATTGGAGAAAGCTTTCCGCCTCGGATACCTGGCCCGCCTGCGCCTGCACCAGTGCGACGCCGACAATCGCCGGTTCGTAGTCGCGAACGATCGCGAGAGACTGCCGATAAGCCGATACTGCACCGGCACGGTTCCCCAGGCGCTCTCGTACTGTGCCGAGCGAATAGAAAGCCTGAAATGCTTGCGGGTCCGCCTGTGTTGCAGTCGTGAACTGCAACTGCGCAGCGGCTAAATCACCTGCTTGAAATGCGCTCAAGCCTGCAGCGTAAGCCTGAGCCGCAGCCGGATTCATCTGAGGCCTCGCTACGGCAGAAGCCCCGGACGTTGGCGTATCTGACACCGCGAACTGCTGCCCGTTCCCAGCAACCACCGGAGCGCCAGACGCAGGCGGTGGTTGGTTGGGTTGGAGTTGCGGTGCGACCATCCCTTTTTTGGCACAGGCGGCTGCAGCGCCAGAAAGGAGTGCCGCGAACGCGAGCCGCTCAAGCGCACGCCAGCCAAAGGCCCTTCGAGCTGGAACGGTGGACGGTTGTGTTTGGAGGCCCATCATTGCACGTATACCGGTAGAGGCTCGGGCATGCCCTGCGGTGCGGGGGCGGTGACTTGACCGGGCCGCATCTTGGGGAACATGCCCTCGCTGTAGTTCAGATCCTTCACATTCGCGCTGTGCTGCTTCATCTTGGCCTCGCCGATGATGTCCGTGAAGAAAGCAAGACGCCGGATAGCTCGCGTCACGGCGACACTGGCGACGTTGTAGCGCCGCGCAAGGACAACCGCGTTTCCATAACGATCCACGAGGATCTGATCGGCTCCATCCAGCTCCTGATCACGCCGATCTCGCCAGGTCTGCTGGACCTTCACCCGGACAGCATCAGCCTTTTCCTGCAAGTCCGGATTATCGCTTTCCTCAGCTCGTTTCAGCATCGCCTCCTGCTTCTTGTCGAACATCTGCAGAGCCGGCGGCCGAGTGTTGTAGAGGCCCGTTCGCAGGGAGTCGTAGATCGCGCCCTGCCGAGAAATCGCCGCTACAGTCCATTCAGGCGACACATAGGTGTCAATCACATGCTGCAGGAGATCATAGTACTTTTTGGCGTCGAGAGCGTCCTTCTGGTAGTTCGCAATCACTTCAACCGTCGTGCCCTTGAAGCGATGGTGCCCGGTCTCGTAATCGAAATTGAGAGCAATCTTCTCGTCGAGCATCGTGAACTCGGCCTCAGCCGCCATGCCTGCTTCTTTCGAGCCTAGCGCGACGCTTTGGCCATCCTTGACCTCAGCCGCCGGCTTCCACTTTTCGAAAGCATCGATCGTGTAGCCCCACCATTTGTTGGTGTCATCAGCGCGACCCGAATGGCGAGCCTTCGCGGACCAGTACGCGGCCTGAACCACGAACTGAGCCGCAGCGGGGCGTTTGCTGTTCAGCGTGTAGTAGGCCTCCATGGCTGTGATGGCGCGTCGACGGGCCGTATTGTTGGTGCCATCGGCAGGGCTCAGCGGATCCCATTGCTTGAGCTCAGCTGAAGCGATCGTAAAATCTGCCTCGGCAAGCTCTTTTTCTGAAGCTCCCAAGCTCCGGAAGTTTTCTCGGGATTTACGCATACCGCCCGAATCCCCGAGACTCGAATAGAGCGAGAGTGCCTGTCGCGCTGATTCTCGGCGCGAATCGCGCGAGAAATGGGCGATGTCGCTGATCTTGTCGAACGTGCCCGCAGCCCTCGGGTAGTTGAAGAAAAGCACGTAAGCACCTGCGAGGGCGTCGTAGGCACTCTTCAGATACCCAACGCGATCCTGATATTTCTTGGGATCCGCCGGAACTGGCGGCTTGCCGTTGGGATCACCGTCACGCAGCTTGGTGATCGTCTTATCGTTCCCGTAGCGGGCGATGAACAGCTCGTACATGCTGATGGCTTTGTCGTACTCACCGACCTGCTTGTAGGCGAACGCACCGTTCATGGCCGCTTCCGGCGCTTCATCGCGGTCAGGCGCTGCATCCAGAGCCACCTTGTATGCGGCAGCGGCTTGGCGCCATTTCTTGTCACGCAACGGTCCTTCGGCCATCTTCTCAGCTTCTTCGTAAAGCTTGCGCGCATCGAGGTAGGCAACACCCTGCTTCACCGGTTTTCGAATGCTTTCCTCGGCAACCTTGGTCTCTTCGTTGAACGCGCAACTCTTGCCTTCGGCCAGCCGGCGACTTTCAGCGGCATTATTCTCGAAGTTGCTCATGCTGATGAGCTTCTCCCAAGCCTTGTAGCCCCATTCATCTTTGCCGCAGTGCAGATCGTAGAGCGGCACGAAACGCTCCCTAGCTTTATCAAACTGACCGTACGCAAAGTACCAGTCTGCGACCTGGAACGCGTAGAGCATCCCATTCTTCTCAGGATCTTGGTCGGGAGCGATGCGCACGTTGTACTCATCGCGCGCCGCCATCGCGTTCGCGACCTGCGGCGGGATCTGATCACGAACCACCCGTCGAGCTTCGCCCTCCCCTTCGAAACGCACCTCCGTACGTTTTTCAACACCGCTTGTTCCCCCGCCCTGTTCGTGCTTGCGCGCTTCGTCGTCGAGCACCTTATCCGCCAGCGAAACCACATAGAAAGCCGCAGGCTGGAGGAACTTATCATCCTCATTCGAATCGCGCACCGCGATCGTGGCTTGCCGAGCATCCACCACTTCTTGCTCGGTGGGCGAACGCTCCAATGCAACCTGGAGCACCACCACCGAATAACGCGCATCAGCCAGCCAAAATTGGCTCTCATACGCATCCGAAGCATTCGGATCCTGGGCGAGGTACGCAGCCCAGCCGGTCTCCGCCAGTCGGTACTCAGCGACGGCCTTCTCAATCAGCTGCCGTTGCTCAGCCACATCGCTGAGCTCCACGGCCTTGTTGTAGTAGGTGCGTGCAAAATTGGTGTGATCCGCCGCTGCACGGCGCAGGCCACCCTTGACTAACTCTTCGGCTTGCTGCAAGGCTTCGGGATCATCGCGGTTGGCGTTCGTCCACGGCGTCGCACCCACGTACGATGCCAACGCGGTTCGTGCTGAAAGCGCTTTTTGAGCATACTCAGCTCGTGCAGCAGATCCGTCGGGCGCAAGACGCCCGAGCTGATCGTACAGCTCAGCGACTTTGTTCTGCATCACTGGTGCGTCGCGATCCATGGGGAACTTGCGCAGCGTGAGCTCAAGCGTGGCGATGGCATTGCGATTCTGAGTGATCTCAATGAACTCTTGCGCAAGAGCCTTATAGATCTCAACCGTCCACTTCTTGTCCTGCGGCAGCAAGGCAGGATCCTGCACACGCTGAATGGCAATCGCCATCTTCTCTTCGGCAAGCACTGGGTTGGTCTCGGTGTCGAGCACATCGCTGCGCGGGATATACGGGTGATCGGAAGGGGGGCCTTCGAAATCAACGTACGTCAATGACCCCGCGATATACGTGTAGGCCTCAGTGCGAAAATCCGCGCCCTTATCGCCCGTCTTCTCTTCCTGTTCGTCTGCGTAGCGCAGCAGCTGAACAAATTCGTTCACTGCCGTGTGATAGCGCTGTTGCTTGAAGTAAGCCCAAGCGTCCTTGTACATTGCGACGCCGAACAGCGGCGGCTTCTTGTACTCCATCGAGCGGGCGTACGCGCTCACCGCGCGATTCAAGTTGTAGGGGCCACCGGCTGGGTCAATCTGATCGAAGTGAAAATTGCCAAGCTGCCACCAGATCTCTGCCAAATAGCGCGGCTCTTCGCCGGGCTCGGACACTTGGGGCACGCTCTGGCAATCCCCGTACGGATCCTTATAAACAACTTCATCATCCTCTGCTTTGAAGCGAGGCTTCACCCGGCCATTGGCCGCCTGATCAAACGGAACAGGGTGCTGATTGTACCATTCGTTCCAAAACGGTTGATCATGATCCTGTGCCAGAGGCTGCAGCTTGACCTTCAGGGCGTCCTTATCATCATCCGTGACCGTGAACTTGTTGTGGCAAACAAGCGCTCGCCACGCCTGTTGCCCCTCTTCGATTCGAGCGCCATCGGTGAGCGCATGGCCGAGGTAGTAGTGAACCGCCGCGAGCTCGGTGTACTTCGGATACTCGACGATGATTCGACGATATAATGCCACCGCCGGATCCAGAGCCTCCGACAGTTCACCCTCAGACTTGAGACGCGCCTTTTCTTCATACAGCGCAGCCAAGCGGAACATGGCGTCCGGCGTTGCTTCGGCATCGGCGTTGGGGCCTGAATACTCGGCGACAAATTTTTCGAGGCGTGAAATGGCTTCATCGCGCGCCGAGTCGAGCAACTTCCGTTCACTCTCCACTTCGCCGTCGAGGGCGCTGAGGACCCGACGCCGCCGCTCTTCGTAGTGATGACGTACGATCTGCGTGAGCGTCTGACGAAAATCCTTGGCTGACGCCGAATAGGCATCCGCCTCACCGCGCAAGACCTGGAAGGCCTGAAGCTGCGCTGCGGTCGGAGGCGGGGGCGGCGGAACCTTCTTGGCCGTCACCACAGAGACCGAAGCTGAAGGCACCGGCTGCGTGGCGGGCACGCTTTGCGCCGTGGTGGCGAGCGCGCTCTGCGTCGTCGTGGCGGGTGCGCCTTTCGCCGTGGCGG
>JBBSBI010000101.1:0-18373 GCA_038251425.1 Polyangiales bacterium | reverse complement strand
GCCGCTCGGGGTCACGCCATAATACGCGGCGAAAACCCGAAATTCAGGCGCGGATAACAGCGCTTGGAGCTCCGTTTCACTCCACACGAAGAACTTCCCCTCGACGCCTTCGCTGTCGGCGTCTGTCGCTGAAAAATAGCCGCCCGCGTCGCTTTGCATTTCGCGGAGCACATAGTCGAGAGTCTCTGTGGCAACGCGCGCGTAGTCGGCCTGCTTGGTAACTTGAAACGCTTCCAGATAGACGCGCACTAGGAGGGCATTGTCGTAAAGCATCTTCTCGAAGTGCGGCAAGAACCACCGCTCATCGGTTGAGTAGCGCGCAAAGCCACCGGCGATATGGTCGTAGATCCCGCCACGGCTCATAGCATTGAGCGTAGCCTCGACCATCTGCAGAGTCTGCGGGATTCCGGTTCGGGTATGCTCCCGCAACAAGAAGAGCAGCGTCGAGGTTGGAGGGAACTTGGGTGCGACGCCGAAGCCGCCCCAGGTTTCATCAAAGTTTTCCTCCAGCTGACGCGTCGCTTTCGTAAACGCACTGCGTTCGATGGGCAGCGGTCGGGTAACGGCAGACTGGGCTTCCAGGTGGAGGGTGAGCTCACTCGCGTTCGTGAGCAGCTTGGCTCTGTCGTTCGTCCAAAGTTCTGAAATGCGCGCCAGCAGCGTCGTGAAGCCCGGGCGGCCCCATTTGTCTTCCTTTGGAAAATAAGTTCCCGCAAAGAAAGGCCGTTGGTCGGGAGTGAGGAAGACAGTCATCGGCCAGCCCCCGCTGCCGTTCAGAGCCACCGTCGCGGCCATGTACACCTCGTCCAGATCAGGCCGCTCTTCGCGGTCCACCTTGATGCACACAAAGCCCGCGTTCATCGCCGTAGCCACTTGGCTATCTTCGAAGCACTCACGCTCCATGACGTGGCACCAATGGCAGGCCGCGTAGCCAATGCTCAATAAGATGGGTCGATCTTCGGCGACTGCGAGTTCCAGTGCCTCTGTACCCCAGGGAAACCAGTTCACGGGATTGTGTTGGTGTTGAAGGAGGTATGGGCTTGTTTCGTGAGCTAGACGGTTGGTTTGCGCACTCTGCATGACATCTCTTCACTACGCGTGTGATTCCGAGAGTGCAAGCGAAGCACGCTCGCACAAGCACTCACAAAAGTTAGAGCTTCCACATGTCGATTTGAAAACAGCGCTTATCAAGAAGTGTAAGCCCGGCTAGCCTTAATAGGATTGCCTGCCCTTCAGAGGTGGCAGCCGTCGCACGTGCAGACCCTGCCCTGATTAGAGGAAGAGACACTAAGATGAAACGTAGCGTTTTTGCTGGACTAGTAAGTGTTTTTGGGGCGGTCTTTTTGGGGCTGGCTTGCAGCTCGGGAAGTGTATCGGGGCCCGCTACTGACCCGAATGGGACGGATAACCTGGGCGGAAGCTCCAACAACCCCAACGGCACGGGTTCGAGGCCAGGCATCGACTTCGGCAATGGAGCTGGCAACGGCGGTCAAGCCGGAGCCGGCAATAACGGAGGCGAACAGGGGCAAGGGAGCGTTTGTGGAGACTCGACAATCACTGGCAGCGAAGCCTGTGACGACGGCAACGCACGGCCAGGGGATGGCTGTTCCTCGGTCTGCACAGAGGAGCCGTTCTTCAATTGCTCCGCAGTTGGCCAGGCCTGCGTCTCCACGATCGTTTGTGGTAGCGGCGTGATCGAAGGCAGCGAAGGCTGCGATGATGGCAACAAGGTTGCGGGCGATGGTTGCTCGGCAGAGTGCCAAGTGGAGGCGGGCTTTGCTTGCGGTACACCAGGTCAAGCTTGCGTGGTGTCAGCGACGGCAGTGTGCGGTGACAGTCTGATCAACGTGGGGGAAACCTGCGATGATGGGCAAGCGACACCGGCGAGTGGCGATGGCTGCTCCAGCACCTGTCGGGTCGAAAACGGCTACAGTTGCCCGAGCCCCGGTGCTCCCTGTTCCGTGATCGCGTTCTGCGGCAATGCCGTGGTTTCGAGCGGTGAAGACTGCGACGATGGGAACACGTCGCCGGGGGATGGCTGCAATGGCTCCTGCCAAAAAGAACCTTATTTTGACTGCCCGGCGCAGGGTGGCGTTTGCACGACACAGATCTTCTGTGGCGATCTACGAGTGGTGGGGGATGAAGAGTGCGACGACGGTCCAGCCAACGGCGCGCCGGTGGGGGGCGATGGTTGCTCAGTCGGTTGCAAGATTGAGCTGGGCTATAGCTGCCCTGCTGATCTCGGCGTGGGTGGAGCTTGCATCGCGATTCCGGCCGATATGTGCGGGGACGGGAAACTCACATTTGGTGAGTTTTGCGACGATGGTAATCTGAACCCCAACGACGGTTGCACTGCGATTTGTGAAGTCACGCCTGGCTACAATTGTCCGACCGCGAACGCGCTCTGCACGTTGCTTCAGTATTGTGGTGATTCGACGGTAAGTCCAAGCTTGGGCGAGCAGTGCGACGACGGCCCCTCGCCGACGAGTGGCGATGGTTGCTCCAGCACGTGCAAGGTGGAGGCGGGCTTTATTTGCGCGGTGGCTGGTCAGCCTTGCGTGGCGGAGGTGTGTGGGAATGGTATCCGCACCGCGAGTGAAGAGTGCGACGATTTCAATACGGCTGGAGGGGACGGCTGTAATGCGAGCTGCAAGCTCGAAGCTGGCTTTACTTGCCCGGTTTCCGGTGCAAAGTGCTTGCCGCGCTGTGGCGATGGGCAGCTCAAGGGCTACGAAACTTGTGAGGATGGCAACACGGTGAGCGGGGACGGCTGCAGTTCAGCTTGCCTGGTAGAGCCGGGATATTTCTGCCCGACGCTGAACGCCGCGTGCAGTGCCGCAACCTGCGGAAACGGGATCAAAGAGGGTGACGAGCCGTGCGACGACGGCAATCAGGTGAGCGGTGATGGTTGCACTCCCGCCTGCATTCCCGAGCCCACCTTCACGAACGGCGTCGTCAACAATGTGTGTGGCGATGGCGCGAAGGTGAGCAGCGAAGCCTGCGACGATGGCAATACGGTCAATGGTGACGGTTGCAGTTCGGCGTGCAAGCTTGAGGCTGGATTCACTTGTGCTTTGGTGGTGAGTGACCCGGCTTCCGTGACGCTTCCGATCACGCTACGGGACTTTCTGGATAAGGACACGACGGATGGCCATATCGATTTTGAGAACAACACAGGGGATGATCGTGGCATTAACGGGCCTCTTTGCACGCCGGCGAATCAGCTTACGTGCAGCAAACTGGTGACCTCATTAGCGGATCAAACGTTGAATCCAGGGGGCCTTCCGCTGCAAGACAACACGGAAGCGGATGCGACCATCCACGGTGCCAATGCCGCTGCCAAGCAAGCCAATTACAACAAATGGTACACAAATGTGCCTTCCGGTGCAGGCAAGAACGTGACCGTGCAGGACACCATCCTGCTGAGCCGACTCTCGGCTGGCACCTACCGTTTCACCAGCAACAATTTCTTCCCGCTCGATAACAAAGCGATGGGGAATCAGGGTCGGAGCCACAACTTCCACTTCACATCGGTGGTTCGCCATTATTTCCAATATCAGGGCGGCGAGAAGCTCACCTTCTCCGGGGACGACGACGTGTGGGTGTTTGTGAATGGCCGGCTCGCGCTCGACTTAGGTGGCGTTCACGGCTCCGAGACGGCGTCGTTCACGTTGGGCGACGAGGATGCTAACGGCACCTACAGCGCCGGAGAAATGGCGGATGCCGTCGATGATCGGTTTGCGATCACCAAGGGCGAGATCTATCAAATCACGCTATTTCACGCCGAGCGCCACACGACTCAGTCGAACTTCACGCTCACGCTGGCGAACTTCATCCTGGGGCGCTCTGTCTGCACGCCCACCTGCGGAGACGGAACCATCGTGCGCGGCGAGGTCTGCGATGATGGTGCCGGAAACGCCAACAACACCTACGGAGCCTGCAACACCACGTGTTCAGCCAAAGCCTTCTGCGGGGATGGCCAAACGAATGGGCCTGAAGCCTGCGACGACGGCCTCAACCTGACCACGTACGGACTGAGCGCCAATCAGTGCGCCCCCGGCTGCGTGCTGGCACCCTATTGTGGCGACAGCCAAATCGCGCTTGGTGTGGAGCTCTGCGACGACGGCGCCAATAACGCCAACGGTGTGTATGGAGTGTGCAACACCACCTGCTCAGCCAAGCAATCTTGTGGCGATGGTATCGTTACCGGTACCGAATCCTGTGACCAAGGGCAATTGAACGGCACCTCCTCCAGTACTTGCCAGGTGGATTGCAAACCCAAGTGTGGGAACGGGAGTGTGGATGCAGGCGAGCAGTGCGACGACGGAACTCTGAATAACACAGGCGGGTACGCGAAGTGCAAAGCGACCTGCGTGCTCGATACGCGCTGTGGCGATGGTATTCCGCAGAGTGGGAATGGCGAGCAGTGCGATGACGGAAAGAATGACGGCAGCTACGGCACCTGCGCGCCGATGTGCGCGCTCGGGGCCCGCTGCGGTGACGCCACCATTCAACCAACCGCCGGGGAAACCTGTGACTTGGGAGCGAATAACAATGCCCAAGCCTACGGACCTCAGCTCTGCACCACTCAGTGCAAGGCCGCACCGTATTGTGGTGATAAGCAGGTGAACGGAGACCACGGCGAAGGTTGCGACGACGGCGTGAACAGCGGCCAGCCGGGCTCGTGCAAGACCGATTGTAGTGGCTGGGTCCAACTGGCGGGCTGCGGCGATGGTGTGAAGGCTGCCAATGAGGCCTGCGATGCGGGTGCCGCCAACGGCACGCCCCAGAGCACCTGTGATGGGCGTTGTCGCATCAAGTGCGGGAACGGTGTCGTAGACAGTGGCGAACAGTGCGACGACGGTAAAAATACGGGCGCCTACGGCACCTGCCGCAGCGACTGCACGTTGGCGGGTTACTGCGGTGATGGCACCAAAGATGCGCCACCTGAGCAGTGCGACAAGGGCATGCTGAATGAGTCAAACCCCTACGGGCTCAACAAATGCACATTGGCCTGCAAGACGGCACCCTCGTGTGGCGACGGGCGTATCCAAAGCCCGGCAGAACAGTGCGATGGGATGGTAGGTTGCGAGAACGCCACCTGCCTGTGGAAGGTGATCAAATAGGAGCTCGGCTGAGAACCAGCACGTGCTCACGGCGTGGGCGCCGGACAAAGGCGCGACCTGAAGGTCCGTGAAAATTGGGCCGAATCTGCGAGGCTTGGGCGAGGAGCTGCAACCCCTTCGGGGGTGCCAAGCTCGACACCAAATCGTCGGCAAACGCAGGCTCCGCGCCGAGCGCGCTGTCAGCAATAATCAGGGCGGCCAGACCCTCGGGATGCAAAACGCGTCGCACCTGGGTCAGCACCTGCCCGAGATCCTCGGTCCAAACACTCAGCGCCTTTTGCGGTGTGAGTTGGCTCAGGTGGCGGCGTGCGCCAATCTCCTCCTGTTCGAAGCTGCCTTTGAGATCGAGCCAGCGTAAGCGCAGCTCGTGGTGCGATTGGTAGTCGTAAACGCTGGCATACGGCGGGGAAGTCACGATCAGATCGGCCCAGCGGTCCGCTACGTCAACCAGCGTTCGGGCATCTCCGAGCGCACCATGCGTGGGGGGCGCATGGGGTGGCAGAAGCGCGCTGTAAGCGGCCAGGCGTGAACAGAGTTCCTGAACCTTTTTGTGAAAGAAACGAATCGTGAAGCCAGAAGCGAGCCGTCGCCCGGTTTCAACTCGCGTCACGCTATCTTGGGGGCTTCGACTCACTTTGCCCAACACGGCTGAAAGCACGAGCCAGAGTGCGCGCCGGAGTTCATGGTCCCGCACCTGGGTGATCCCAACTTTTAGCCCATCCAACTCAAAGAGCACGTGGATATCAAAATCTTTTCGCTCCTCCAGTGAATACAACCGGCTCGGCCCAGCCTTCGTCTCACGCCGCGCTTCAGCCAGGGCCGCGACACTTTCACCTTCGCTCAGTAGCGCTTCAAGAAAACGATGGCTTGGCCCAAGCGTCTTCAGCCAAGCGAGTTCAATCGCCAGTGGGTTGGCATCCACACCGAAGCCTTCGTGCCCGAGGAGGCGCCCCTCGGCGAGCACGGTGCCACTCCCGCAAAAAGGATCCAGGAGATGCCCGCCCTGTCGTGGCATCAGGCCGCGGATCAAGCGAGAGGCTGTAGCTGGGTGAAGCCGCGCTGTGTACGTGTGAAACCCGTGAATGTGCAGCATGCTCGCTTGTTCATCGGGAACGACGTTGAGCGCGTCCTGCAAGACTCTGCAAATTCTCGAATCGCCCTTGGTCTGAACGGCTCCGCCGATATTGCTGAGCGCCTTTCGCGGCTCCTTCTCCTCAGGCAGCGCTGGTTGGACGAAGTCTTCTGGAAGTTTTTTTCTCATAGCCGACCGGGCCCACCTGGTGCGGCCACGCGTAGCATGTTCGCGATGATCGGGGGAAAAGTGATGGCAGCCTCTGTCTCAAACCTAGACAGGCTGGGGGCCATGACCCGCGGAGCTGGCTCAAATCAAACCCATCACTATACTGCGCGGCCCATGCTCTCCACCGCCACACGGCAGCTGATACGAACACGCTTGGATGCGGAGTTGGGGCGGATCGACAAAGACGCTCCCGCGCGTGTCGCCCTCGTTTACCCGTCCCCTTATCACGTTGGCATGAGTTCGCTGGGCTTCCAGCAAATCTATGCGGCCATTCAAGCACTGCCTGGGATCTGTTGCGAGCGGGTGTTCCTGCCCGATGGGGGAGACGAGCCCGGCGCCAAGATTGAAACCGCAGTGAGCTACGAAGGGCTTAAACCATTAGCTGAATTTTCAGTGATGGCAGTGAGCGTTGCTTATGAGCTTGAGTTAGCTGGGCTTTGCAAGCTTTTGGAGCAAGCGAGCACGTCGCCTTTGCGCGAGAAACGCCTAGAAAATGACCCGTTGGTGATTGCCGGCGGCCCGCTGACTTTTTCCAATCCCATCCCGCTCGCAGCCTTCGCGGATGCGATTGTGATGGGGGAGGCTGAGGAAAGCATCGGGCCAGTGATGCTCATCGCGACCAGCTTTGCCTCGAAGGCCGAGAAGCTGCAGGCGCTTAGCCGAGAGCCGCACGTGTTGGTGCCCAGCATTCATGGCGAAGAGCTGCCGGCGATGGGGCGTGTGGATGATAGCTTGTTGCCGGCGAAAAGCACGATTTTGACGCCGCACACCGAGCTTTCGAACATGTTCTTGATCGAGGCGGAACGCGGCTGTTCTCGCGGCTGCATGTATTGCGTGATGCGGCGCTCGACCAACGGTGGAATGCGGATTGTGGATCCGGAAGTGATTTTCGCCACCGTGCCAGCCTATGCCAAGAAGGTGGGCTTGGTGGGTGCGGCGGTCAGCGATCATCCGAGAATCATCGATATTGTCCGGGAATTTACCACGCGCGGGCTCCAGGTGGGGTTGAGCAGCCTGCGACCCGATCGGCTGAAGGAGCCGTTTGTCGAAGCCCTCAAGAAAAGCGGTTATAAGACGCTCACCACCGCACTTGATGGTCCGAGCCAACGTCTGCGCGATGGTATCGAGCGCCGAGGCCGCATTGAGCATTATGTAGCCGCTGCTGAGTACGCCCGAAAATTTGGGATGGAGCGGCTCAAGCTCTACCTCATGATTGGCCTGCCTGGAGAAACGGACGAAGACATCGACGAATGCGCGAGCTTCGTGTCCAGCCTCTCGAAGATTATCCCTGTTTCCTTAGGGCTCGCACCGTTCTGTTCCAAGCGAAATACGCCCCTGGATCGAATGCCGTTCGCTGGCGTTCGCATCGTGCAAAAACGCCTCGTCAGGCTGCGGGCGGGGCTTCGGGGGAGAGCCGAAGTGCGGGCAACTTCAGCTCGCTGGGCATGGGTCGAGTATGTACTGGCGCAGGGCGGTGAGAAGGAAGGGCGCGCGCTCTATGAAGCCGTGCAGGCGGGGGGCACCTTTTCTCACTATCGGAAAGCCTTTGAGCGCCTCGGATTCTCACCTGATGGCGAAGGTTATGGTGCGGCCAGCATGCCCACTTCGCCTGAAAAGCTGAAGATGCAGGGCCGCCGCTTGCGCACCCTGGCGCCCAGCTGAGCGCTAGACTGAGATGCGTGGCAAAGGGTTTTTGCCGTTGACGCCGAAGCTTGCCACGTTCATTCCGAGCCAGCCAAAGATATTGAGAAAAACGTTGCTGTACGGGGTCGCATTATTAAACACCACGTGCTGGTTAGTCTTGAGTTGACCCCCGGCGCGCCCCGCCAAGATCACCGGTGTGTTGCTGAAATCATGATCGGCGCCGTGCCCGTGCTCATGCGCAAAAAACACAATGGAGTTGTAGAGCAAGCTGCGATCGCCTTGCTGAATGCTTTGCATCAGATCCAGCATGTAAGCGAACTGCTTGATCTCATCGGTCACAATCAGGCTCTGCTGCTCCAAGCCTTGTGGCGAGGTATCGTGCGAGATCCCATGGTGGCCATCCTCTGCGTTTGGGATGCCCAGCCAGTTGAACTGCCGCTTGTTGCTACGGCTCGCCAACATGAAGCTGCCAAAGCGGGTCAGTCCGCAGGCAACGGCGGTAACCTGGAGCCAAATTAGCAGCTGCGCGCGTTCATTGGAGTAGGCGCCTGTTCCCCGATCAGAGCTAGGAGCGGGCCCGCCCAAACGGGGATCGATCCCGGAGGGTGCTTCGCAGCTCACCTGAAAACGGGTGGGCTCTAGCTGCTTTTCGACATCGCGAATCGATGACAAAAACTGATCAAGCTTGGCGCGATCGTGCGTCCCAACGCGCGTGTTGAGATCGGTGATGTCGCCACGCAGGTAGTCAAAAATACTCTTCTTGTACTTGGCAAGTGGGCGGTTTGGATCGGCGACGCCGCTCGGGTCCCCGAACACTCGATTGAAGAGCACGAGAGGATCATTGTCCGCAGGGACGTACGTATCCTTGGAACTCCATGAGATGTGGTCAGCCTGATTGGATGGAGAGCGGACGCCGGTGAGAGCCACGGGCAAGGAGCGAAATTTTGTATCGCCGCCGAGCGCTTGCGCCGCAATTTGATCGGCAGAGGGGAATTCCACCGCTTGGTTACTCGACAGACTACCGCCAGTTGCAAAGGAGGCATGCCCGCGCACGTGGGCATCGTTGTCGATGTCCTGATTGCGCCCGGCTTCGTCTTTGAGGAGGTGTTGGAGGATCGCAAATTCGTTCTTCAGGTGCGCGAGCGGCTGCAAGCAGCGGCTCATCGTGTAGTTCTCTCCCTCGCCGGTGGGCCAGAATTCCGGAGCGTTCGTGCCGCAGGGCATGAAGAAAGTCAGGAAATTGAGGGGAGCTGGCGTGGCCGCACCCGCTTTTGAAACGAGCGCGCCGTTGTCGTCGAGCATGGCGTCGAGAATCGGCAGGCCCACACAGATCCCCGAGAGCCCAAGCCCTCGGAGTACGGTACGTCGAGGCAGTCTTTGAGTCATGGTGTCACTACGTCCTGTGTGCTCACGGTTCTGAATTCTTCGCCCTTGACTAGGCTGAGCAGCAAATTTTGAAAGTTGTAACCACCCTTTTGGAATGCTGATGTTGCATTGGTGAGCGAGCAACTGTCGTTCGCGCTCGGATCCTGACCGTAAGCGAAACTGAACAGGTGGTTCACGACACAGCCAGCTGTGTCTGACGAAGAAGCAACGATCTGGGCTAGCTCCTTCGCCCCTTTGAAAGTGGTGTAACGATCGCCATCCACTACTTTGCCTTCGCCAGTAAGGACTTCTCCCATCGTGCCGGTGGTTCGGTAGCGCCCGATGAGATCATACTGTTCCAGGCCGAGACCCACAGGATCCAGCAGCTGATGACAGGCGGAGCACGGAGGGTTCGCAGCATGCCGCGTGAGGCGCTCGCGCACCGTGAGGGTCGAATCGGTCGGGATGGCCGGGATATTGCCTGGGGGTGGGGGAGGCGGGGTGCACAGAAACTGCGTCCTTATGAATTTACCCCGCAAGATCGGCGCGGTGATTTCTCCGCCTACAATCGGGAGCGTGAGCATCGCCGCCTCCGTGAAAAGGCCACCACGCGGATCAGAGGGCTGGAAGTCAACTCGGGATAGGGCCGGCGCCGCCGCAGGGATTCCATAGAGGGACGCGAGGTTGGCGTCTGCGTAACCGTATTGGGCCGTCAGCATTCCGAACAAGCTCTGCTGATCCGGCGCCCACGCGAAATCATTCACGAAACGCTCCGTCTCGCCGCGCATGCTCGCGCGGAGCTCATTGGTAAACTGCGGGTACGTTGTCGCCGATCGAGGCACCGTGTCGACGTCATACAGGTGCAACCACCCCGTAATGAATTCGCTGACTCCGGTTCGGGCTCTTGGATCGGCAAGCATCCCTCGCGCAGCCGTTTCGAGGCCCGCAGGCGTCGCAAGCTGACCAGCTTCTGCTGCAGCGAGCAGGGCGGCATCTGGTGTGGTGCCCCAGAGAAAGTAGGAAAGGCGAGTTGCTATCTCGTAGCCATCAACCGCGCGTGCACCGCTCGGCGCGGGTTTGGTGCCAGCAGGCTGCGCCAAGGGTACCTCGGGTTGCTTGGATTCGACGCGGTAAAGGAAGCGCGGTGACACCAAGATGGCCTCGAGCGCCAGCTTAGCGCCAGCGTACGGATCGGGCTCGGCTTGGGTCGCGCGTGCCACCGTGAGCAGCTCCGATACGCGATTGGCAGAGAGCGGACGGCGGAAAGCACGCTTACCGACCGTTTCGAGGAACTGCGTGAGGCAGGCCTCCGATTGTGCGAGCTCACAATTCACGAGCGCCGCCCGCCGCTCAGGCGTACTGAGAGAGAGCTCAGCGAGATTGGCTGCAGTGATGTCGTAACGTTCGAGGTGAACGTTCGTGATCGGAAGGCCCGCGATATCGTTGCCGAAGCCTTCGATCACCAAATTCACGCTGGCGAGGTCAGCGGGAGCTAAGCCCAAGAGGTCCGTAGCGCTCCGCAGATACTCGTTGTTCGTCAGGCGACGCATGTACTCAGGCCTGGCGTTAATCGGCGTCGGGCACACGGCAACCGGATTATCAATATCCGGAACGAGTCGGCCCGGCGGTGCCGGCGGTGCCGGCGGCTTCATGGCGGTCGTCGTGGGTTTAGGTGCCGCTGTTGGCTCATTGACTGTTTTCGCGGAGCACGCGCCGAGCAGAAGGGCGAACCCGCTGAAGAACGTGAACGTGGCCTTTGAGGTAGTTCGCTTGAGTACTGGCATGGCTCTTCCTTGCTCTGTTGTCGGCTCGTTCCACGTTCGCGTCGCGTTTTACGGGGGGCTGGACGGGGGGCTGGACGGGGGGCTGGGCGGGGGTGAGGAGCTTCGAACTGGCCTCGGCGACGCCCGAAAGCATGCCACGCTCGTCGACCTTCGGCAAAGGTATGCGGATGCTAAAGGACCCTGGAAAATACGCAGTCTAACGGATTTCTGATACGTAAATAGGGGTGAGCTTTGAGCACCCTGATGCCGGTGCTAGTGAGTGTGTTAAACACGCCGATCCGGCTCACGCAACTAGACCCTGGCTAGGACAACTCACGCCTAAGGAAGCGTGACATCCGCGGGAACCGTGAACTTCAGCGTGTGCCCTTTGCTGGCCAGGAGGAGGTCCCGTGCGACGGCGACTTCGACCAGCTCGATAGCGACGCTGTCGGCAACGTTGCTGAGACCCGCTTCTGTTTCGCTGACGGGCACGCTGCCGCGCTTGGCAAGTGTCGCGTAAAAAACAGCCTCAGTGCGCTCGATTGGGCCTTTTGCGGCGTGGGCGAGTGCCTCCAAGCTGAGCTTACCGCGCGCCCATGCACGAAGCTGCCCAGGCCAGGCAGTGCTCTCGCTCATCATTGCCAGCGCTTCTTCTACTGTGCCGTCACTCGCGACTTGGAGCTCCCGTTCAAGGAGCATCAGCCACACCGTGACGTAGATCAGATCTTCATCGCTGAGCTTGGCGCCGATGGCGCGTCGCGTGGTTTCCCTGGCCGCTACCAGGTCACGCCGGGTGAGCGCTTGCCTACCCGTTTCGAGCAGGGTCATGGTGACGTTCGCTAGGCTGGATTGAGATACTTCCCAGGCGCGATCGCGCGCGCGGTGTGCGCCTTTGGGTTCGCGGTAGTATTCGAGGACACGGGCCAAGAGCAGCTCTGAGCGAACTTTGGCGGTGTCGGAACCAGTGATGCGAGTGGCCGCGAGCGAGCTCATGAGTGCGGCACGCAGGGCCTTCTCAGCTTCCGCGCTGTCGCCAATTTCGCGCGAAATCTCAAAGCTTTTTAGCTGTGTTTCTGCCTGAGTTAAGAGGCTTCCGTTCTTTTCGGCGAGGCGTTCGGCTTGCTCCAGCGATTGAAGAGCAGTGCGCGGCGCGCCCCTTTGCCGGTCAATATCCGCGAGCGCCGTGAGTGCTTCGACGCTCGGCTCCAATCTTGCCGCTCTCTGGAACTGGATCCGCGCGGCTTCCAGCTCTCCGGCGCGTTTTTCGAGCGCCCCCATCACGTAATAGAGTGTTGTGGCTGAGGGGCGAACGCGGCCTTGCAGCCGCTCGGCCTGCGCCAAGAGCTCCTTGGAAGCGCCGAGGATACGGCGGGCGGCCTCGGGCGATTCCGATTCGCCAGCGTTAGCTAATGCACGCCAGATAAAGGACATGGCCATTGAAACATCCTGGGGGGAAGCGTTTTCGCTCAGCGTATCGCTCACAATCAGGGGCACTACCTCGGAGAGCCCATGCCGCAAGAGCTCGTCCGAGAGCGGTGCGGCCGCAGCAAATGAGCCTGGTAATGTGCGGTGCAGCTCGAGCGCCGAACCCCACGCAGCGCTATCGGCAAGCGCTGGCTCCAAGGCGAGCTCGGGGCGATCCGAAGCGGTGGCAGCGCTGAAAAACTGATACAGGCTGGACCAAGCTTCCGGGTTCTCATCCACGGCAGCGGCTTCCAGGCGTTCTTGAAACGCGGGCGGGATGAGTCGAGAGAGGTCGTTTTGTTTGATAAAACTGAGCGCTCCTTTCGCATCGCCGTCTCGCAAATAGAGCCCCACCAGTGCGATCGCGCCTGTTTTGACTGCGCGGTACGATTCGATCGCTTCGTCGCGATCCAAGTCTGCGCTCTTCGGCCCCGTGAGATCAGTCTTCAGCCCTTCGAGGATCCATTGGCGGCCCGCAGAGGTGGCGATGTCGAAATTTTCTTGGGTTGGATAGAGCAGCGCAAGCTGCGAGGAAGTGCGGTGTTGCGCGCCACGCCACAGGACTCGGCCCTCGGCCTTGTCGGCTGCCCTCCAACTTGCAAGCGCAGCCAGGTGCGCTTGCACATCAGCTTTCAACGAGGATTCAAGCCCGGGCAGGCTGTTTAACAGCGTATAAAATGCGAGCGCTTGGCCCGTTTGCCCGCGGAGTGAGGTCTGGCTCGCAGCCTCCAGGAGGGCCAGCGAACGGTTGTTGAGCATCTCTGCCCGAAACTCGTTGCGGTGAACTAAACGCAGCGCGCCATCCAAAATCGAAAGGCCCAGCTCGTTCTGTCCGTTCGCGAATGCAGCCTCCGCTCGCGCTGCTTGGAAGCTAACGACGCTGCCGAGAAGTGCTTGGTGTTCGCTCGCAGTGTGCCCGCCGAGGAGCAATTCATAAGCGAGCTTCGGGAAGCTTGCATCGGTGACATCCCGCGGTGCTGCGGCTTCGTGGTTCTTAGCCTCTAGAATAGGCACCGCTGATTTGGTGGCTGTGCAGCCGCACCAACCTGACAGCCCGAGCACGAGGGAGAAAACTACGAAGCCTATTCGTCGCATCAAGCGGCGAGCATACACGCGCTCCGCGACACAAAGCAGCTCTGCCCGTGCTGGGCAGAGCTTAGATTCACTTAAAATGCAGCTACGGCGCCGATGCGGAGCCCTGAAATCCCTGAGTCTGAAAGCCTGCCACCCACCGGCAGAAGGTATCCGACCGTCGGCGTGATGGGGCCGAGCGTTGTGCCAACTCTGGGTTCAACGCCCAATTGGACGGGGCTTGGGCCTTTGGCATTGATAGCCGAAGAGAATTCCACCGGATCGCTCACGAGGATCGCCATCCAGGCGTCGAGACCTGCGAACAGCAGCCCTTTGTCGAGAATCTCGTAAGTGCCGCCGAGTTCGGTGACGCTGCGAAAAGCGACGCTCTTCTTCTCGATCTTGCCTGTTGTCAACTTGTTAGGCACCTCAACGTCGCCTTGGTTGAAGGCCAAGAGCAGCTTCGTGGAGCCGTGGCCTTCGAACCGTCCGCGGTACATGGCGAGCTTGACGCCCGGCACGAATGGGATCGTGCGCGGCATGAAGTATTCACCCGAGCGATAGCCGTAGGAAGCGTCCGCGAAACGTGCCGCTTGGCCCTGCTGCGACTTCTTGGTGTCGCGCTTGGTGGGGTCGAGATCCCCTTGACCGATGGGGAGACCGAGCCCAACAAACGCCGTTAAGTTGCTGAGACGCCCGAGCGGCGCGCGGTACTCCCCCAGCAAGAGGGGCGAGCCAAAAACGCTCTGCGAAGTTTCAAGATTCTCGGGGGGGTGCACGCCCGAAGTTGCCCACGGGATGACGAGCCCGAGGCTGATCTTGGGGCTGATGTCATACGTGCCGCCCACCGTGAATGCCAAGCCCGTCGTATCGTTGGTGGTCGTGTTCCCGGGACCCGGGATCGGCGCTTTGCCAAAGCCGATGAGAAAATCGACCCCAAGGTTAAGCGGCTTTCGTGGCTTGTTGCGGGTGGAACTCATAGGGCCTTCGCCCTTGCCAGCCTGCTCCTCAGCCTTCACCGCTTGGCTCTTCGGCGCGAACGGCCCAGCATCGCTCTTCTCTTTATAAGCGATGTCGTTGGAGTCGTACTCCGAACTCGACCGGCGTGATTCTTCCGCCTTTGGCTTGTCCTTTGAATCGTCCTCGACGTCGAGCCCTTCAATTTGGGCGAAAGAGTGGCTTGAAAAGAGCAAGATACTGCTAATGAGCCCGAGGCTGTGTCGCATCCGTTATCTCCCTGATCCGTTCCATGTCAGCGTGGGTTCGCTTGGGTCGGGACCCTACCATGCTCATTTCCCATTGGGAGCCCGAATTGAGCATGGCCCCGGTCGAGCACCGCAGGTAGTCTTCGTCTGGCAGCTAGCATGAGCGAAGCAAAGGACCGTCCTGTCCCAAAGCGCCTGGCCGACTTCGAGATTGTGCGGCGTCTCGGTGTGGGTGGCATGGCGGAGGTATTTCTCGCCCGAAAGCGCGGCGCGGAGGGCACCTTCAAGCAACTCGTGGTTAAACGGATTTTGCCGAAATTCGGGGCTTCCCGGCGATTTCGCACGATGTTTGCCGAGGAGGCGCAGTTAGCAACGCGCCTCAATCACCCCAACATCGTCCAAGTTTATGACTTTCAAGATTATGGCGAGGATGGCCAGCTGCTCAGCATGGAGCACGTCGACGGCCCGGATCTTCGCAGGCTCATGCATGCGGCACGCGGAAAAGAGCGACGCCTCCCTCCTTACGTAGCCGCTTACATCATTGGGGAAGTTGCCAAAGGTCTCCATTATGCTCACTCCCGCCGCGACGATGCCGGCGCTCCGCTCGCGATCGTGCATCGCGACGTGTCGCCGCAAAACATCCTGCTGAGTTATGACGGCGCGGTAAAAATCGCTGATTTTGGAATCGCTTCGGCCAACATGTTCCGCGACGAAGAAGGCGTGCTCAAAGGGAAGACGGCGTACATGTCCCCAGAGCAGGCGAGGGGCGAGCGCGCGGATTTGAGAACCGACGTCTATTCGCTGGGCGTCGTCTTTCACGAGCTGCTCACTGGCAGGCCGCTGCGCGGGGCGCTCGAGGGCAATGAGTTACTTGAAGCGGTGCGTGCTGGCACCGTGGAACCGCCCAGCACATTCGTAACGCAGGTGCCGCCAGAAGTGGAAAGCATCGTGATGAAAGCGCTCAAGCGGGATGCTGATGAGCGCTTTGCTTCGGCCCGCGATTTTGCTTTTGCCATTTCACGGGTGCTGTTTGAAAGTCAGAGCCTGGTAGATTCACAGGTTCTTGAAGCAAAGCTTCAAGAACTGATCAGCCGAGAGCCTGAAAAGGCGGAAGCGATTTCGGCTCCCGATGCCGAAGCGCAGGTTCCCGAGGCCGAGCAGGAAGACGACTTGGATGTCGCGTGGGAAGACGAGCGCACCGGCCCTGGACAACCGTTACCGGGTGAGCGCTTAGAAGAACGTCGCGGTCGCGAAGTGCGCCATGTGGCCATCGTGACGTTGCGCCTACGGGGACGCGAGGAGCTCAAGAAAGAAATGGGTGCTGTTGAGGGCGAGCGTCTCCTGATCCAACTTCGAGCGACACTCGAAGAAATCGCTTTTAAGCGCGGCGCGCGTTGGTCGTGGGAGGAGAACCCAAACGCCGTGAGTACTTCGGAAACGATGGGAAAAGCTCGAGCGATTGTCGGGCTAACAGCGAATCCTGCGCGGGCTGCGAGTGATGCGGCTTGGCTTGCGGTGGACGTGCATGAGGCAATCTCCGGATCGAGCTCCCATCTCGAGGCTCCGATCTCGGCGAGCGTCGGGATTGTGCGCGCGATCGCCACGGGGCGTCGCGAACAAGGTGGGCACCTGGTTGAGCACGAGTTGGGTGAGCCGGGCAGTGATTTGGCCGATTTGCTGGGAGAGCGAGCCCCAGCTGGGGCCACTTGGGTGGCCGGAGGCTTGTATCGCTTGCTGCGGCGAGATTTTCGTTGGGGGGATGCGCCGAGTATCAAGCTTGAGAGCACCGAGGAGCTCTCCCTCCCGCGCGAAATGCGCACCTACTCGCTCCTGCGTCCGCTCACACGCGACGAACGGCTGGAGGCAGCCGCGCGGGTGCCAAACGAAATTGTGGGTCGTGATGCGGAGCTCGCTGATCTGCATAGCGCGTACACTTCGGTGGTCGGGGTTGGGAAGCCGTCACGGGTTGATGCTCGTGTGATTTTCGGCGAGCTGGGTATTGGGAAGACGGTTCTCGTTAATGCCTTCTTGAATGAGCTTCCACCCGATGCGCGGGTACTGCGTGTTGAGTGTTCACCCGTCCAAAGTGAGATCCCGTACGTCAACATCGCGGAGTGGGCGCGACAGCTTACCGGCATTCAGATAGGCGAGGCCGTAGCCCCAGCGATGGCCAGGATTATGGGGGTTTTTGCCGCATCTGGAGCTTCGGCTCCGGCACACCATTTGGCTCAGCGCATGGCTGAGCTGGCCACCGGGCACACGGTATCGGGTTTGGATGAAGGGGATAGCGCCTTGCTCAGGCAGCAGGTGAACGAGGGCCTCCGCCAACTGCTTCAGCGCGCAGCAGAGGATGCGCCGTTGGTAGTTGTTCTGGATGGGGTCCAGTGGAGTGATCGCCCGAGCATGGAAATCATCGCTGATCTGGCAAAGAAGCATGAAGCCTGGCCGATCTTACTGTTGCTGATCACGCGTCCCGACGAGCGCGTTGTTCCGCTCATTGAAGGCTTTGTGCGGGCTGAGTTGGTCGGTCTGCAGGCGGAGCACCAGCTTGCGCTGGTTGAAGGTCATTTGGGTGTGCAGCTGGGCGTGCGCGCTTCTTGTGCCGATCTCTTGCCCCGTGCCGGGGGCAATCCCTTCTTCATGCTGGAGATGGTCGATGCCCTCTTAGAGCGTGGCGCGCTCGAGATCATCGACACAGAAAGAGGGCAAGAACTGCGGCGAATTGAGCGTCCCGGTGAGAGCGTGGCTCCGCTACCGTCCACGTTGGAGCAGCTGATCGCCGACCGCTTGAATGAGTTGCCCGAAGCTGAGCGAGCCGTGATGAGCTGGCTCGCAGTGGCGGGCGGGCCTTTGGCTCTCGATTCGCTCCAAGCGCTGCAAAGTAGCGCTCTCGAAGAGGCCGTTGCACGGCTGAACGCACGGCGCCTCACCTACCAGCGCGGTCCCGACGTCGACGTTCGGCATCCACTCACGCGCGACGTTGCGTATCTGGGACTCAGCGCCGATCAAAAACGCCGTATGCATCGCAGGCTCGCCGTGACACTGGCGAACTCAGCGCTTGGCCAAGGGCTCTCGGCAGCGATCGTGGCTGGCCATTTTGCACGCGGGGGCGCGCACCAACGGGCTGCAGATTACTATCTTGAAGCGGGAGCGGCTGCCCGCTCTGGCTATCAGACCGAGCTCGCACTCAGGTTTTATCGGCGTGTCGTCAGTTTGATCAGAAAAAATAGCCTACGTGGGCTCGAAGCGCACGAGGCGCTCGAGGCGATTTATCGAAACCAGGGTCGCTGGCGTCAACGGAAGGAACACCTAGAAGGCCTCCGCGCACTCGCCAAGCAGAGCAAGAGCCCGTATTGGGCCGCAACAGCTTTTCTCCGCACCGCCCGCTACCACATTGATGCGGGGCGTTTCCAACGCGCGCTAACGGCCGCAGAG
>JBBSBI010000100.1:0-18529 GCA_038251425.1 Polyangiales bacterium | reverse complement strand
GAGCCCCTCCCGCGAAGGGCTGATCCGGCGGCCGTGTCACCCAGGAAACTGCTCCAATCACCAGCGCCGTTGCGGCAATCGTAGCGCCAAACCAAACAAATAGTTGGCGATGCAGACGAGCACCGATGAAGCGTTTCAGCATGGCCTCACGCTCCCTCACGCGAGAGCGTGTAGCCAACGCCGCGAACCGTCTTAATCAATAGATTCTCGTCATCGAAGAGCTTCTTCCTGAGTCGCGAGACATGCACGTCTACGGTTCGTTCACCCACCGTCACGTCGTGGCGACCCGCCAGCTCAAGCAGCGTCGTGCGCGGCACCACTCTCCCAGCGCGTTGCATCAACGCGGCGAGGAGGTCGAATTCAAGAGCCGTCAGATCTACCTCGTTGCCCCGAAATCGAACATTTCTTGAACCGAGATCCAGCTCCACCCCACGGATCGCCAGACGATCTGAGCCTAGATCGTGGTTACCACGCCGAAGCACCGCGCGCAGGCGAGCCAGAAGCTCACGCGGGCTGAACGGCTTGCCCAGATAATCATCGGCTCCAAGCTCAAGCCCCACCACACGATCCGTTTCGTCGCCTTTAGCGGTGAGCATCAACACGGGAATGGCGCTCGCCTCCCGCACCTTTCGCAACACAGCCAGACCATCGAGACCGGGCATCATCACATCGAGCAAGACCGCGTCAAACGCGTCGCTTCTCAGCAAATCAAGCCCCAACTGCCCATTCGGCGCATGCACCGCCAACACGTCATTCTGCGCGAAGTATTCCGCGAGCACCTCGAACAGGCGCGTGTCGTCATCGATGCACAGCACTCGGAGTGTCATTTCACGCGACAGCGTACACCTTGGCGCGGACTTCACCAGGGTTCAAATCCCTTTGGGCACTGGACAACCCGGAGTTGCGGCTCCTGGTGTCGGGCCTGGCAGCACGCGGAAGCTCTGGTCGAGAGCCTCGCTCGTTTCGTCGTGGCCGAGGTAGCCATTGCCGCCCGGGCTCATTTCTAGGCCTTCCATCTCTTCGCAGCGAACCAGTGCTTGCGATGCTTTCGGCGCGGCAGCGGCGTGCTGGGCGGACGCAGCCGTGTCGGCCGCGTAGGGTGTCACGAGGGCGGGTGTGCTGGTTTTGTCCACGGCCTCGGACGTGTTCCCGTAGATGAGGTAATCCAGATCGACAACACGATCAGCGCCTGGAGCGTAACGATAAAGCACTACCATCTCAGCGCCATCGGACAGCCCCGATACCGAGCTGTACACGCCTAGCATGTTAGCTGCGTTGCTATCCGTTGCTGAGAAATCATAATCTGGGTATTGGCCATAGATTCCGAAGAACGACGTGGCCGATTTCAACGCGACGACGATCCGCGCCTTCGCCGGGATCGAGGCGCCTTTGGGGAATGACACGCGAAAGTCGCTCGAATGGGGCGGAGCGGAATTCGTCGCGATCCCGAAATAGGCCGGATAATCCGCTATATAGACGTGCTCAAGGCTCACATTGAGCTCGCTTGGGTTGAGGATTTCGATGTACTCGCCAGCCGTGGGCGACACCACGACCTCGCTCAAGAGGAGTGCACCAGGGCACGCACCACACACCGGTCCTCCGCAATCAACATCCGCTTCGCCCGCGGGCCCCGCTAAACGGAAACCATCGCTGCAGCTGGCCTGCCTACAGGTTCCATGCGGCCCATCGGGACAGTCATCATCGGTGCGCTGATTGCCATCGTCACAGGTTTCTCCGAACGCGGTCTCGATGACACCATCGCCGCAACTCGGTACAGCGAGCGTGCCGCCTGCGCCTGCCCCACTGGTAGTCGCGCTTCCCGCACCGGTCGAAGTTGCCACACCCCCGGACGAGGTTCGCTCGTTGGGTCGGGACCCACCCAATCCAAACGTTCGTCCTCCAACGCCCCCGTTCATCTGGCTGGCCTGACCGCCGCTCGCTGCCGTTTTGCGTGCCACCGGCGTCCCTGTATTGGCGCCGGAAACGGACGTTGCGGTCCCCCCACCGACACCCAAGTTTCCGACCAGAATGGGTCCATTCTCCTCGCCTGCAGATGCTCCGAGTCCAGATGGTCCGGAGGGTGCGACGGGGCCGGAACAAGCAATGACGAGCAAAACTAAAGCAACTGAGGTTCTCGCGGGATCTGTTCTGAACAACATGGCCAACAGCTCGACTTCGGGCCGCTTCAGTTGCGCACTTTTTTCAGGAATCGACAGTCGGTTAGCCGGTTGAATTTTCGCTTCGGTATTCAGCAAAATCAAAGACAGCTGGCGTCACTGATGGCTTGCCGTTGCCTGTGGCATACAACCCCAAGTACACACCGGTAAAGGTGCCGGCCATTTCGCTAGATAAGAAGCGCGTCTCCGCGGAAACTGAGCAAGACGGCGCACTCTCGGCGTTCGCTCCCGGCAGGAAAGCCTCTAAGAAATAGTGGGTGGGTATGGCGCGAATCTTAAGCAAAAGAGCTCCCACCGGCACGGCGGCGTCCAGCGCGATCACCCGGAGCGACCCCACGACCTTGCGCACGACCAAGCGTTTTTCCCCGGCTCGACCAACAATCGCGATTTCGTAGTGGTGACCTTCACTCATTCTGGCAACGAGCCCGGCTTCCTCGCCGTCGTTCACGGGTTCGAACGCCAGCAGTGCCGAAAACTCGCAACTCAAGTGCCGTTGACGTTGACCCATCAGGGCGGGCGCCAGCTCATCCAACGTGCTTTCGTTGCCGTAGAGGTGCAAATGTGAGTTGGCAATCTGGTAGCGCGTCGCCGCAGGCCCTCGCAGAAAGTTCCAGTGCAAGCCCAGCTCGGAAGTCTCGAAATCATCACGAATGCTCGTCGCAACGGGAAGGCGTCCGTCTCGCAAAACGCTCGGGCCCTCCATTTCAAGCTCAATCGGAGCGCCCGCGTTGATGCGTGGCCAGCCCTCAGCATCCCAGGTTACAGGCGCAAGAAATGTTTCACGCCCCAAGTGGTGTGCTCCAGCTCCGGCCAAGGACAGCGGCCGAATGCCTAGAAACACCGCCCAAAAGCTCCCGTCTTCTAACTCCACCCAATCGGCGTGGCCCGTTGCGTGAATGGCCGAGCCTAGGCTCCGATGCGAAAGGATGGGATTGTTGGGTGCGGGCTCAAAGGGGCCCCATGGGCTCTGACTGCGCGCCACCGTGACCATGTGCCCATAACTCGTGCCACCCTCCGAGATCAGCAAATAGTAGAGCCCTTTCACCTTGTAGAGATGCGGGCCCTCGGGAGCCATACCGCCTGTGCCAGCCCAGAGGAATTGCGGCGCCGAGAGCTTGCACCCGTTCTCAATATCTATCTCGCTCTGATAAATACCAAGACCGTTCGGAGCGTCCGTTTTACCATTGGTTGTGAAGTAGACCTTCCCATCGTCGTCAAAGAAAAACGACGGATCAATTCCGTACTGTTCAATCCAGATCGGATCTGACCACGGCCCACTCGGGTCCTTCGCGGTCACGTAAAAGTGGTGGCCGTAGCCTCGCCCCATATGGGTCGTCACCATGTAGAAAGTGCCGTCGCGGTAACGGAGCGTGGGAGCGTAGATGCCCTTGCTGCTCGGACATCCAGTGAGATCCAGTTGCCCCGGGCGGTTCAGGCAGTGGCCAAGCTGCCGCCAATGAACGAGATCACGACTGTGAAAGATGGGGACACCCGGAAAGTACTCAAACGTACTCGTCACCAAGTAAAAATCGCCCCCCACCCGACACACGCTCGGGTCAGGGTAGAAGCCTGGGATCACAGGATTCCTAAAACGCATGCCTAGCTCATAGCCTAAAGGTGTGCCCTGCTCCTACACGGCCCGACCAACAGTCCATGCCGAGCTCTACTCAAAAAGGCTTAACCCAAGGCGCTCAGCATCCGTTCCCTCTTCGGTGGGCCCAATAAGTTCAGGTGCAGTAAGACCGTCCGCGGGCGCCTTACTCGTGACCAAGGAAGACGTCGCGAGTCAGGTGGGTACGCTGCCAACGCTGCCTGAGGTCCTCGGGCGCTTGATGGCCTTGTTCAATGACCCGCGAGCGAAGGCGGACGACTTCGAAGCCGTGATTGCGATCGACGCCGGGCTCTCCTCCAACGTGCTCCGTGTGGTTAACTCAGCTGCGTTCGGGGTGCGCGCCAAAGTGAGCAGCGTGGCGCATGCCGTCATGTTGCTTGGCCTACAAAGAATTCACGAGATCGTTGCCTCAGCTTCCTATCGCTCGATGATCCCGCGCTGGCTTCCCGGCTACGGCATCAAAGCCCGGGATTTCTGGGCACACAATGCCGCCAGCGCCGTCATTGCGTCCAAGCTTTCCGATCGGCTGCGCCTCACGACCCATCAGAACGCGTTCACCGCAGGTCTCCTGCACGACTGCGGAAAACTTGCAATTGCGACCTTCCTCTCAAAAAAGAAGACCTGGCCGTCGCTAAGAGCCGAAAACGGCGGCGATCCGCTGGCGGCCGAGCGCCGCGCGATCGGGACTGATCACTGTCAGGTGGGTGGCGAAATCGTCAGGCGCTGGCAGCTGCCCTCCGACCTTGAACTGATCGCCATGTGGCACCACCAGCCGCTGGAAGCACCTGACGATAACTTCCACCGACTGATCGCCGCCGTCCACGTTGCCAGCAGCGCAACTTACAACCTAGGCTTTGGCGCCGATTCTGGCGAGACGCAGCAAGCTGTCGGCAACGAAGTGTACGACGTTTTGGGCCTCACCCCAGACGCAGTCAACGAGATCGTCAAGGGGTCCCTCGCCGAGATCCAAAAGCTCGTCGAGGTCCTCGGTTAACGAAGCGCCGCGCCGGCCAACCGTGATCCAGCGGTAAGCCTTCGGTTTGATCGGTAAGCTCCCAGCTGCCGCGGAGCACGGCAGCCGCCGGGATGGGGTTGCGGGACCGCGCCGCAGGCGTGCCAGGTGAGCTGCCCCTTTCGTTCGTTGGAAGGTAGTAAGCATGCTTACTATCTTGTTCGACGTTGAGATAGAGGTCACGGACAAGTTCGGGAGCACTTGGGGCCAAGCTCCCCCTTCGCCGTCTGTTCGCGAATCGGGTATGAGGGAAAGGCTATGCGTGTTTGGCCTGGAGACGGCTCCCAACTGGGAGCAACATGGGATGGGGAGGGCGTCAACTTTGCAATCTTTTCACAGAACGCTACCGGCGTAGACCTGTGTTTGTTCGATTCGCCCGAGTCCGAACGCGAGTCCATACGGATCCCGCTGCCTGAGCGCTCAAATAGTGTCTGGCATGCCTACCTGCCAGACGTAAGACCCGGTCAGCTCTACGCCTATCGCGTCCACGGGCCGTTCGCGCCTCTGCACGGGCATCGTTTCAATCCCAACAAGCTGGTCGTCGATCCTTACTCCTACGCGATCGCTGGTACCTTCGAGTGGACCGATGAGGTCTTTGGCTATCCGCTCAACGGCCCCGAACTCGACCTTGGATTCTCGGTGGAAGACAGTGCGAGATCCGTGCCCAAGTCGGTCGTGGTCGACACCGCCTTCACTTGGGGAGATGATCGGCAACCGCAAACCCCCTGGAGCCGCAGTATCATCTATGAATGCCATGTGAAGGGGATGACGATGCTGCACCCCCGCGTGCCGAAGCACTTGCGAGGCACTTACCTCGGGCTTGCCTCCGATCCAATTCTGGATCATTTGCTCGAATTGGGCGTGACAGCCGTCGAGCTCTTGCCCGTGCAGCATTTCTCCTCGGATCGCAGGCTCGCCGAGCTCGGATTTACGAACTACTGGGGTTACAACACCATCGGTTTCTTCGCGCCAGATCCGCGTTATGCCAGCGACGCCCACGGCGCCCAAGTCAACGAATTCAAGACGATGGTCAAAGCCTTCCATCGTGTCGGCATCGAAGTCATTTTGGACGTTGTCTACAACCACACCGGCGAAGGTAGCGAGCTCGGGCCAACACTCTGCTTGCGTGGCGTCGACAGTCATTCCTACTATCGACATTCGCCTGAGCACCCTCGGCACTACGAGGATTTCACTGGTTGCGGCAACAGCCTGAACGTCTCACACCCGCGGACATTACAACTGATTCTGGATAGCCTGCGCTACTGGGTCACCGAGATGCACGTCGATGGTTTTCGCTTCGACCTCGCCCCCACCCTGGCCCGTGACCGGGGCATTGAGTTTGATCCCTACGCGCGCTTCTTTTCAACCATCCAACAAGATCCAGTTTTGTCGCGCGTGAAGTTGATTGCCGAGCCTTGGGATTTGGGCCCCAACGGGTATCGCCTGGGCGCTTTCCCACCCATCTGGACCGAATGGAATGGGCGCTACCGCGATTGCGTCCGCCGTTTCTGGCGCTGCGACGAAGGCATGGTCCCGGAACTCGCGTCACGCGTCACCGGTTCAAGCGACATCTTTCAGCCCAGTAACCGCGGCCCGTTTGCCAGCATCAACTTCGTTACTTGCCACGACGGATTCTCGCTTCATGACCTCGTGAGCTACGAAGAGAAACACAACGAAGCGAACGGCGAGCACAATCGAGATGGCGCCAACGACAACAACGCCCGCAACTGGGGAGTCGAGGGGGAAACCAAGAACCGACCGCTGCTGCGCTTGCGGGAACGCATGCAGCGCAATTTCTTAGCGACACTCGCTTTCTCGCAGGGAGTGCCGATGCTCTCGCATGGGGATGAGCTAGGTCGCACCCAACGCGGCAACAACAACGCGTACTGCCAAGACAATGAGCTTTCCTGGATCGATTGGGAACTCTCCGAGTCGCAGAAAGATCAGCTCGATTTTACCAGGCTCGTATTCCAAATTCGAAACAGCAACTCAGTGTTTCGCAAGCGTCGCTACTTCGCGGGTAACCCCGTCGGGGATGACGGAGTCAAAGATGTCTCGTGGCGCCGTCCCGATGGCCAAGAAATGACGATCGAGAACTGGCACGACCCTACCAATCGCGCCATTTCAGTCTTGATCCCGGGCGATGCCTCCGATGAAATCGACGAACGGGGTCGACCCAACAAAGGGCGCACGCTGCTGCTGATATTCAACGCCAGCAGTCGCGTTCAGCACTTCGACTTTCCAAAGGTTCCGCTCGCGGGCGATTGGTACGAACTGGTCAACACGGCCTCCGCACCCAAAGCTTCTAAGCTTGGTACTAAGGCTAGCCGTATCCAAGGTGTGAATGTCCCCCCCCACGCGGTTCTGCTTTATGGTTTGGGGCGAGTCTAAGCGCATGCGCGGAGCGAGCCTCGTGATCGGTGGAATAGTGCTGGGGCTCATCTCTGGCTTCGTGCTGGGCGGCGTGCGGCCACGGCTTGAAACTCAAGATTTGAGAGAGCAGCTCGCGCGTGCGAATCAAGAACTGAAAGGTGGGCGTCGCAGCTCTGGCGGCTCCAGATTCTTGCCCATCCCCGGGTTTGGCGATTTTGGGCAGCAAGCTACCCCAAAGGTCAGCGGCTCAAAGTCAGCCGGGCGAGATGCTGAAGACCGACCCCGACGACGCTGGTGGAGCCCGCCTCCTCCCACCGAAGGAACCCAGTCTCCGGCCATTCCCCCTCGGCGGGTTTCCGAGAATCGAGGCGCAGCCGAACCTGATCGCGGCCAAAGCGCTGAACGGCGTGAGGGCTTCGAAGCCGCTATTTCGCTCCAGAAGTTACGCGCTCAACAGTCACGCGCCGCACTCAAAGAGAAAGCGCAACTCAGCGATGAGCAGTTGGCGCGTGTGGACGAAGTGGTCCTCAAGATGAACCAAGAGCTTTCGCCCTACGCCGACCAACTCATGCAGCTCGCCTCCGCCACTGAGGAGCCGCAGCCGCTCGAACTCTTGTTCGTGAGTCAGGAAGTGAGTTCGATCATGTATAAAGGCCAATCTGAGTTTGAGGCCACTGTCGGGGCGGAACCACTAGAAAAGGTAGATGCTCCGAGCAAACAAGTCTGGAATTACGTTGATCTTGAGATGTTCAAAGGCGCCGCTGAATCACTCCGAGCCCGACGTGAGGCCGGCGATGCAGGCGCACCCTTACCCTCAGCACCCACCACGACACCCTCAGCCCCCGCGCCATGAAGCTTCGCTCGATAGCCCTCGTGGCGCGTTTTGAACTCTGGGATGCCATCCGCTCAAAAAAAGCGCTCGCTTTGCTCATTCTCTACTTAACGGCGTCGCTCGCCGGTACGGCGTTGTTCATTCGTACGGTGGAAGCCATTGAGGGCGCACTCGCGGATACGCTCGCTGTGTCGCGCACCGCACAGGCGGGCACGATGACGTCTACGCTTTTTCAGAGCGACCAATTTCGAAGAATTTTGGAAGGGATGGTGGGCGATGGACCATTGGCTGCCAAGTTGGTCAGCATCCCTCCACTGGCGCTGTTCTACGGCGCTTTTGCCCTGGGATTGGTCCCTCTGCTGGTGGTGTTGAGCGCTAGTGACACGATCGCACTCGAGGTCTCCACCGGTGCTGTTCGCTATTCGCTGTTTCGCTGCGATCGGCTGAGCTATGCGCTCGGAAAATTCTTCGGCCAGGTGGGGCTGATGGTCGTCGGCGTGTTCACTGGGGCGCTGGCGAGCACCGTGCTCGGCGCCCTGAGCTTCGCCTCGTTTGACGCCTGGAGCACAATACAGTGGATGTTCGTACTTTCCGTCCGGACTTGTTTTTTGGGGTTTGCCTTTCTTGGGGTGGCTTTCCTGGTGTCCCAGCTCACCGCGTCGGTCAATTTGGCGCGAGCCGGCGGCATCCTGCTCTGGTTTTTCCTTACGGTTGGGCACCATTTGCTGGATATCGAGAAAGTGCGCGCTTGGGCACCGGTGCTCGTCCCGAGCGTTCAGGAGATTTTTCCGGGAGCCCACCGGTTAGATCTGTGGCGCCCCGAGTTTCTCCCGCGCTTTTCGGCGGAAGTGATGTTGCTGGGCCTGGGTGCCGGATTCTTCTCATTAGGTTACCTGCGCTTTGCGAGACGCGATGGTTGACGCTGCAGCAGCCTCAAAGTTCGCGGTACGCGCCCACGGAGTGTTCAAACGCTACGGAAAACTGAACGCACTCGATGGCCTCAGCGTCGACATCCCGCGCGGCAGCATCACGGGCCTCATCGGGCCGAATGGTGCGGGGAAAACCACCGCTTTCAGCATTTTTGCGGGGCTCATCCACGCAGACCAAGGCAGCCTAGATATCCTGGGCTTGGGACCGTTCGACCCAGCGCGCCACGCCGGGAAAGTGACCGTCGTCCCGCAAGATTGCGAACTGGCGCCCCACAGTACGGTGCGCGAAATTCTCGTTCATTTCGCGCAGCTGCAGGGCCTCACCCGCGGTGCGGCGGATCGAGACACCGATCGGATCTTGGCGCGCGTGGGCCTCGTCGATCGCCAACGCGCCAAAATGCACCAACTCTCGCACGGCATGAAGCGTCGCGTCGCCGTTGGGCAGGCGTTGCTCGGAAAGCCGGAGCTGGTGCTGCTCGATGAGCCCACCAACGGGCTGGATCCCGAGCTGGTGTTGCAGATGCGCGAGCTCATCTTAGCGCAACACGGCGAGCGAACCTTGATCGTGAGTTCGCACAATTTGGCCGAGCTTGAAAACGTCTGTGATCACGTCATTTTCATGCAAAAGGGTCGGCTCGTGCTGTCGGGTTCCTTGAGTGAAGTCACCCAACGCGCGGCGCGCATCAGCTACGAATTGGAAGCCCCCATCGCCTTCGAGCTCCCGGGAGTGCACATCGTGGCTAAGGGCAACACGCTGCAAGTCGAAGGCCCCACCGGCATGTCGGTCGCCGACGTGAACCAGTTGGTGATTCCGCGCCTGCTCGAAGCGGGCGCTCGGCTCGTGGAAGTTCGCCCTGGAAAGAGCCTAGAAGAGGCCTATATGGCAACGCGTCCGTCGAGTTAGGCGCACTGCCACACCGCCCACAAATCCTGACGCACCGGTTATCAAAACAAGCTTGGGTTAGATGCCGTTGAAGCTGCGTTCAACACTATTATGCGGATCCGTTGAAACGGGGTGGTCCCTCCAAATCCAGCGCAGCATCTCTGGCAGGATCGCGCCGCCCTGCCTTTGGCCGTGGTTACCTATGCCGAAGGTGTAGTTGAGGTCGTAGCCCTTCTCAGCGAGCACCTGCACAAGGCGATAATTTTGCAGAAACCAATCGAGCTCGGGATTGTAGGTATCGTCCTTCAGGCCACGGTGATCATTGCGGGCACCCTGGAGGAAAACACGCAACGGTTTCCTTTCACTGGCTCGCACCTTCTCGGGGTAAGCGTGGCCGCCGCGGATGTTCGTAAAACTTCCGATCAAACTGATCACTTTGCGAAGTGCATCTGGCCGTTCCCAAGCCACCGTGAACGCGGCAATACCACCCGAGCTCGCCCCCGCCATGCAACGCTGCTCAGGATCTGTCGTCACGTTGTATTCGGAGCTCAGCGCCGGCAGCAGCTCCTCAACAATCACGCGCGCGTACTTGTCGTTGAGCGGATTGTATTCCTCCAGCCGGTTGGTGTCGCTATCGCCCCAATTAGTGGGTGTAGGCTCCGGTTGATCGGGACGGCGGCCCGGGTTGATGAACACCCCGAGCATCACGGGGATCTCGCGCCGCCAAATCAAATTGTCGAGTACGTTTTGGGCGCGCACGTCTCCGTCCGCTGACATCATCGCCTGCCCATCGTTAAAGATGGTCAAAGCCGTCGGGCGCTCAGGGTCGTACTGCGCAGGCACATAGACTGCATACGTGTGTTGAGTGCCCGGAAACACCTGACTTGGGAGAATGCGTGAGCCAGCAAATGTACCGCGTGCGACACCCTCTTGTTCTAAGGAATCCGGCCCAAGCTTGTAGTACGCGTCCATGTTCATGTGGTTGCTTTCCGGCTCAGCTCTGCCAAGCCTTGCCGTTTGGAAACGCAAATTCCTCCAGCGTGGCGGGCAGCATGGTGGCGCTGTAGCCAGGGGCCCTGGGCGGCATGTACTTGCCATCTTTGGTGACGATCGGATCGACGAAGTGTTCGTGCAAGTGGTCCGCGTACTCGGTGAGCCTGCCCGTGAGATCCGCGCTCACACACACGTAGTCTATCACCGACAGATGCTGGACGTATTCGCACAGACCCACGCCGCCGGCATGGGGCCATACCGGGATGTTGAACTTCTTAGCCATCAAGAGCACGCTCAAGATCTCATTCACGCCGCCTAAGCGACAGGAATCCAGCTGGCACACGCCCATGCCGCCGGCTTGCATGAATTGTTTGAACATCACGCGGTTGTGGCACATCTCGCCCGTCGCCACGCGGATCGGGGCAACCGCCTTGGCGATCGCCGCATGCCCTAAAATATCATCTGGGCTGGTCGGTTCTTCAATGAAGTGCGGCTTATAGGGCGCTAGGTGCTTCATCCACTCGATGGCTTGATTGACACCCCAAACCTGGTTGGCGTCCACCATTAGAATGTTTTCCGGGCCGATTTCTTCGCGCAGAATGGCGCAGCGCCGAATATCATCTTGGAGATCACGCCCCACTTTGATCTTGAAATTCCTCCAGCCGCGCGCCATCAAGCTTCGGCACAGCGTCCTCAGCTTCTCGTCGGAATAGCCGAGCCAGCCTGCTGATGTCGTGTAAGTGGGGTACCCATTGGCCTCCATCTCGACAATGCGCGCGGCTTTTCCGGCCTGATTCTTGCGCAGGATCTCAATCGCTTCTTCACGCGTGAGCGCATCTTCGATGTACGTGAAATCGATACACTTCACGAATTCTTCGGGTGTGAAATCCGCGACCATGCGCCACACCGGCTTCTTTTCCACCTTCGCCCAAAGGTCCCAGACCGCGTTCACCACAGCCGCTGTGGCCAAGTGAATCACGCCCTTATCTGGCCCCACCCAACGCAACTGACTGTCACCGGTGATATGCCGCCAGAATTTGCCCATGTCTTCGGTGAAAGATTCGAGCGTGCGCCCAACGATCAGGGGCCGTAGCGCTTCAATCCCGGCCACGCACAGCTGATTCCCGCGCCCGATCGTGAAGGTCATGCCGCTGCCCTCCAAACCATCTGGATGATCCGTCTTCAGTGTGACGTACGCCGCAGAGTAGTCGGGATCAGGATTCATCGCGTCCGAACCATCCAATTGCCGAGAAGTTGGGAAACGAATGTCGCGTGCAGCCAGGTCGATGATTCGAGTCATCGGGACGCGATAATCGACCCGGAGTTGTCTGGGCAAGCGAGAAAGCGTTTATTGACGCCGCTCACCCTTAGACTTAGTCTAAATTGGTGATCCTTTCCCAGGTTGAGCTGTTGAGAAGTCACGGGATCAGTCCGTCGGCACAACGGCTAGCAGTGGCAGAGTACGTGCTGAGGACAAGCGAGCATCCGTCTGCCGACGAAGTCTGGGCGCGCGTGCGTGCGCGATTCCCAATGGTTTCCCGCGCCACCGTTTACAACACGCTGAACCTGTTTGTCGAAACGGGGCTATTGCGACCACTCGTTCTCACCGAGGGGCGCACTGTCTTCGACCCCGTGCTCGCCCCGCATCACCACCTGATCGATGAGGAAACGGGCGAAATCGTCGATATTCCATGGGAACGCCTCACAGTCAAGCAAGTCGAACAGCTTGAGGGCTTCGAGATCTCTGAATACCAGGTGGTCCTCCGCGGCAGGCGTAAGCCCAGCGCGTAGTGCAGACAGGGCTTCGCGCCTCGCAACGATTGAAGTAGGGTGCCGCTCCCTTTTTAAGGAACGAACGCTATGACCCAATCAGCAAACGGTCGCATCCTGCACGTCGCCCAACGCCACCCGAACGCCAACGATCAGAATCCGGGCACGCTTGAGAGCCCCTTTATTACGCTAAATCGGGCCGCAGAACTGGCGATGCCAGGCGAAACGGTCCGCGTGCATGCCGGCATCTACCGCGAGCGCGTCGATCCCAAGCGTGGCGGTACGCCGGGCGCACCCATCACGTATGAAGCGGCACTGGGTGAAGAAGTTTTCCTGCGCGGGTCCGACGAGTATCGCCCTGTTTGGCAAGCGCTTGCTGACCATCCTGGGGTTTTTCGCGGAGCCATTCCGGCTTCAATGTTCGGTTTGAACGCCTACGCCGGACATGTGGATGTCGAGACGTTTGGGGACTGCAATCCTTACAAACGCAACTTCAACCGCAACCACGTGGTTCGTCCCTTCGTCCCCAACCAAGAGGTGCGGCCCGCTGACACTTCGTCCGGGCTCGTGCTCAAGCACCGAAATATCGAAAATCCCGACCTTTTGCCCACAACTCTCGGGCAAGTCTTCGTCGATAGTAAACCTCTGACGGAGGTGCAAGAGCTGAAGGAGCTGTACGAGCTCCCCGGAACCTGGTGCGTGGATCTCGATGGTGAGAATCTGCTCGTGCACTTTCCGGAATCGGACCTTCCGAAAGAACAGCGCCTCGTCGAGATTGCCACGCGCCACACCGTTTTCGCACCCCTCACCCGGGCACTCGGCTATATCACCGTGCGCGGCTTCACGATCGAGCACGGAGCCAATCATTTTCCGTGCTGGGGAGACGACGCCTTCGCCCAAATTGGGATCCTCTCGACTCGCAGCGGCCACCATTGGGTGATCGAAGGCAACACGGTGCGTTACGCCAAGAGCGTCGGCATCGACTGTGGCTCCGAAGGTCGCCGTGAAATCATCGAAAACCGCGGCTCCGAGGGCGATCTTTGCCACAAAGTGAACGAGTGCGCCCGGCTTGGAAAATACCCTGAAGACATTCCTGGCAATCACGTCATTCGTGACAACCACATCTGTGACAACGGCCACTGTGGGCTCACCGGGATTGGCCATTACCGCACACAGGTTCTTGGCAATGTGATCGAGCGCAACAATCGCACCGGCTACACCTCGCCGTATTGGGAGTTCGCTGGGATCAAGTTTCACCAGATCTATGATGGCCTCATTGAGGGCAATCTCGTGCGCGACAACGAAGCCCATGGCATCTGGATTGATAACCAATGGCGCGGCACGCGCGTCACCCGCAACATTATTCTGAACAACCTGTGGTCCGGGCTCAATGTCGAGCTAGGACGCGGCCCGGCGCTGGTGGACAACAACATCATCGCGTACACCCGTCAGGGCAACGGCATTTACGGCCATGATTTGGCGGATGTGACCTTCGCGCACAATCTCCTGTACGCGAACGCCAACTTCGGCTTCTGGTTTTCGTATTGCACGCCACGTGTGAAGCCCGAGGATGGCTGTTGGGATCTCAAAATCTTCAATAACTTGATCTTAGGCAACCGTGTGGGAGCAATCGGATATCCGATCCCCTATAGCTGCGGCGGCCGGAATGTTTCGAATGGCAACCTGTTCATGGGCGGTGGTGAGTATCTGGATGAAGGCTCCAAAGCCTCACGCCCCCTCTTTCAGGTGACTAACAAATCGCACATGGGGCAGGAGCCAGAATGGGCTGTCGGCCCCGCGATGACGCCGGATCACGTGGCGGGCATGATGAAAGCAGAGCTTGAAGCCAAGGGCGTGCCCGAATCAGATTGGCCCAACTTCAAATGGTGGAAGGAGAATTTCCTTCTCCCATTCGAGCTCTGGAAAGTGCTCGGACACGATGCGAACAGCGGCGAGATGAAAGCCAATCGCGATGGCTTGCAAAGCCGTAACGTCTCTTGGCAGTTCGATTTTGATGAGAATCTCTTCTCAGTCAAGTGCGAGCCCGTCCCCGGCGTTGACAAGGATTTCCGCGGCCAACCCTACGATCCCAGCGCGCTATTGCCCGGACCTTTCCAAAAAGCCCATCTCGGCCGCACCCACATCACCCTGTGGCCCGTACGCGGCATCCGAACCACACAGCTTTTGGAGTAGCCCTCGGACACGCTCAACTCGCGAACACTAACTCGCGAACACTAACTTGATCTGACTCCGAGGGCAGGCCCCCGAAGGAGCACCTAGAGATAGTAAGCATACGAACTATCTGGCTGGCTCGTACTTGGGTCCGCCCGGAGACGACTTGATGTTGATCCGAAGACAAGCCCCCAAAGAACGCCAGGAGATAGTAAGCATACGAACTATCTCGGGCGCTCGTATTTGGCCAGCTAGAGTCTAATTGTAGAGGGTTGTGAACATCAGTGATGTGGAGAATGCGGAAGCACTGGTCTCGACATTATTCTGGCTGGCTGAAGTGAGGGCACCCGCAAAACGCAGCAGGCCACCCATGCTGAATTCATCTGCTACCCAGAAGTCTTGACCAATCCAGGCGGCTCCGCCGAAACCGCCGAGCGTATCTTTACCGAGATCACCCGCCTGCTTTTCAATCTTCACTTGGGCCAAACCGAAGGCGCCGCCTAAATGAAAACCACCGGTAGCCTTTGGAAAGCCATCGACGAAGACGCCCAGCATTCCAAGGCTTGCATCTCGATCCGCTTTCTGGCCATCGCGCTCGAACGATGACGAAAATGCCGCGGAACTGATCAGCGCACCACCGACCGTGAACCCCGGAGCAGGCGAGCCCCCCGCGAGCAGATCGAAGCTGAACGCGAATCCGCTGCCGCTCAGGTCCTTATTCGTAAGGCTACCGTCGTCGAAGCGGTTGGAGAGAGCGCCAATCCCGAGATTCCCCCGCAAGTAGAAGCCCTCGTGCAGCTGATACTGGCGCTGCACTTCGGGTTGCGGCGCGGGCACGCTGACGTCGATCTTTGGACTTTCGGACTTGGGAGCTTCGGCTTGGGGCGCCGGGGCTGCGAGAGCTACTGGGGCCGCCGCTTCGGCTTGGGCTGGCTGGGCACTGGCTTGAGCGATGCTGCCGAGCAGGCTGATCACGAAAACACTGGCTGGGGAAACTAGACGAATAGGGTTCATAGATCGACTCCGCGTTTAAGCTACCCGCGATGGACGACCAAGTCACGTCGCCTATTCAACTTGTCGAAGGAACTCGGGGCCCGTTCGCCCTATTCTCTGAAAGGGCGTTACGCAGAGCCCACGTCAATAGCCCCAATAGCGGTCCACTTCATTGCGGAGCGTTTCGCCTGCCTGAAACCGCTGCAGGTTGTCGAAAAAAATCTCGAAGAAGCGGGCTGGGTAGTTCGAGGTGCGGCCCGCGAGGTGTGGCGAGATGATGACGTTAGGTAAGCCCCAAAGCGGGCTCTTTTCAGGCAACGGTTCACTCTCAAAAACGTCAAGCCCTGCGCCGCCAAGCCGTGCGCCGAGGATCGATTCTGCAAGAGCTGTCTCGTCGATCGCATTGCCACGTCCGATATTGTAAACCATGGCGTGCGGTGGCAGAAGCTTGAGACGGCGCGCATCCAACACGTGATGCGTGTGGGGGCCACCGGGGAGCACGAATAATAGGTGATCTGTTCGCGGCAGAACAACGTCCAGCTCGGCGATCCCAATGACTTCGTCTGCGCACGCAGGCTTCTCAGCCGCGCGCCGCTTCACGCCGATCACCCGCATCCCAAAACACTTGGCACGCTCCGCGACCGCTCTGCCAATGTTGCCGAATCCCACGACGGTGAGGGTCCTTCCAAACAACTCCCCACGTACGCTTTCAGAATTCCAAATCGACTGGGCTTTCGCTTGCACCATGCGATCCACACCGCGCGTGAGCGTCAAGATCAGCGCCATCGCGTGCTCGGCCATCACCAGATCAAAAACCCCACTCGCGTTCGTCAACCGAACTGTCTCTGGAATTTTCCCGAGAACAGCTTCGGCGCCTGCACTCCCAAGCTGAAGCCACCGCAACTGTTTGCAGGCGGCTAACGCCTCGACCGGTACCCAGCCAGCAATCACGTCGGCAGTTTCTAGTTCGGCCATAAGCTCGGGAGCGGTCGCTGACAGTGCTACGAACTCCAGCTGAGGGAACTGCTCCAGGACTCGAGCCTTCGCACCTTCTGGCAGGCGTGGGGTGTAGACGATCTTCATGAACACTTGTCCGACGTGCAAGATTTAAGGCTGCTCACAGATGATGCGGCGTGGGTGCCACCGCCCTGTGATGAGACACCCAACAACCGCCAGGTCTTGGGATTTCTCGACCTGACTTTACGCGGCCCCGCCGAGCGCGCAAGCTCTTCTCTCAATGCTCCGTGCTCACTCGATTCTTGGGAATTCGCAGCGCCTGGATGGAGGCGCCATGTTCGGCAACGCTCCGAAGGAACTGTGGCAAGGCTGGCTTTCGCCAGATGCACAGAACCGTTTGGAATTCAGCTGCCGCGCTCTGCTCATTGATGACGGCCGACAGAAGACGCTGCTTGAAACCGGGATTGGCGCCTTCTTTGAGCCCAAGCTCGCGCAGCGTTACGGCGTGGTGGAGTCTGAGCACGTGCTTCTGAATTCATTGGCCCAACTCGACTTGACGCACTCGGACATCGACAACGTCGTACTCAGCCATCTGCACTTTGACCATGCTGGTGGACTCCTCAGGCCTTGGCGCTCGGGTGAGCCACGCCGTCTGCTTTTTGACAAAGCCCGGTTCATCACGAGCCGTACTGCTTTTGAGCGCGCGGTGGCACCGCATCCGCGTGACCGGGCCTCGTACATTCCCGAGTTGCCAGAGCTGCTCAACGCAACGGGTAGGCTCTGTCTCGTGTCTGACGATAGCGACGCTCAGGCGCTCCTTGGCGAGGCGTTTCGCTTCACCACAACCCAGGGGCACACGCCCGGGATGCTGCATACCGAGGTTCAGGGGAGCAGCCGCAGCCTGTTTTTCTGCGCTGATCTCGTGCCCGGAGTTCCCTGGGTCCACGTGCCGATCACGATGGGTTACGACCGCTTCGCCGAACAACTGATCAACGAAAAAGCCACTATTTTTCAGCGATTTTTGGCCAATGAGACCTGGCTCTTCTTCACCCACGATAAGGAAACGGCTGCTGCGCAGTTAACCTGCGACCCTAAAGGACGCTACTCGGTGAAAAATGGTATGCCGTCGATTGATTGGGATCTGGACGCTCCGGCTTAGAGGGCTGGACCGGGCTGAGCTCTGCTCGACCGGACTCCGGACTCACTTCAGCTGTAGTAGGGATTCGTCCCCGCGTTGTGGTCCGTATCGTCAATGATTTGATCCACTTCAGGGATCTCTTCTTTGATCCGACGTTCCACGCCATCGCGCAGCGTCTGCGCAGCCATGCCGCAACCTTGGCAGCCACCGCTCATGCGAACCCGCGCAATGCCCTGCGTGAAATCTAACAAATCCACCCGGCCGCCGTGCGACGCCAAGCCAGGATTGATCTCCGCATCCAGCAATGCCTGGAACTTCTGCGAGATCGGATCCGTCCAACCCTGCGGCTCATTCGGATTATTGAACTTGAAGCCTTCTTTGCTGCCCTCCTTGAGGTAGTCGATCGTGGCGCCCCCCAAGAGCTCCGCGCTATTCGGATCCACCCAAATCTTGATACCCGTCGCATCAATTTCAAGATCCGCCGCACGCCGTTCCTCGGGCCCCTCAATGAACAAGCTGTACTCGTACTTGATGGGAGTGAGCTTGCGCGCCTCAACGCGAATCGCAAAATCAGTCAGGTCTTCAGCTTGCAGCGCCAACAACATGTGGCGGCGAGCTTCGTCGGTCAGGTGGATCTCAGGATTTGCATTCATTGGCTAAAATTCTGAAAAAGGAGCGCTCAATTCAG
>JBBSBI010000099.1:0-18580 GCA_038251425.1 Polyangiales bacterium | reverse complement strand
CCAGCGCGCTGCCACAGGTGCCCCTGTCCCCTCTTGCCGCCGAGAGCATCTCGACGCACCTTATGGATGCTCGTCGCTCGTTTTATCTTTGTCATAAGTAAACGAGGCAACACGCGCGGCGAGCGCTAAATTCCCGCACTTCGCGATTTCCCGCTCGAATCCTTCGGGATCGCTGCGCGAATAGTTTCGGATTGGGTGCTCGAATGCTTCGGAATACACGCTAAGCTGCGACGTGCTTCACAGCGAAAGAGGCCTGACGATAGGGAATAACGTTCGGTTAACATCTCCCGGTGGGGCCCTCGCATCCGCAGCGGACGGAAAACTTGCCGGTCAGAATGCGCTCGGGGTTGGCGGCGAAGTATCCAACCTGTTCTTGGGTTCATCCATCACACTTCGCAACAAGGCGCACGTGCACGGTGCCGTGTATGCCACCCCTGCGGCCTTGGTTGATCTGCAGGTCCACGCGAGGGTCGACCACGGGGTACAGCGGCGCGAAGACCTATTCCTGGCTGACATCTCCCAATGCACGGTGCGCTTTCCTACACTGCAAGGGAACATAGATCTGCCTCCCAAGGCCACGCTTTCGCTGACGCCGGGTGCGCATGGCGACGTGCGCCTGAAGCCGAATGCAACACTAACGTTGGTTCCTGGCACGTACTATTTCGAAAGCCTTGAATTGGAACCTAACAGTCTGATTGATCTCGCCGGTAACGGGCAATTCGTAGTTTTCGTCAAGAGCCGATTGGCGATAAAGGGGGCTTTTGGCGCCCAAGCTCTGTCGTCGCTCCTAATTGTCTACGCCGGTAATCAGATGGCGTTTCTGGAAACCACCTTTGCAGGTACCGTTCTCGCACCCTATGGCGGCCTAACGCTCGGTTCTGGAAAGAATATCTTCAGCGGCGGATTCTACGCCAACTCAATTGAGGTTAGGCCCAATGCAGCGGTAGTCCACGTACCCCGACACTACGACACGCGCGGGACGGGGCTAATCTGCCCATTTCCAATATGATTTGCCGAGCCGAATCCGGGGCGCTATCTTTGATAACTATGAAAGCCAGGCAGCTGATCCCGCTGACCCTAGGGCTGCTCCTTTCATGCGCTCAGGAGGGAAGCGAGGCTCTCCCTTCCCCCAGCAGTTCCACTAGCAGCTCAGCTCCGACAACGCCCGGGGTCTACGAGGGACCGATCTTTCCCGCGTCGATTGCGGTGGAGCAGAAGCTTGTCGAACCGGTTGGCGGGGTCCTTTGCTCCGGAAAACGCGAAGGCCCGTGCGATCCCGTCTATTGCGAGCCCGCTTGCTCAAGCTCTTCCTCCAACGATACGGCTACCTGCATTCCTGTCTGTAGCCAAAAGGCCTGCGAGAAACTCCCAGTCGACAAGTGTCCCTCGGGACTTTGCATCCTGCGCCAAACCTGCAGTGGCGTTGGTTGCGCGCAAGCGCTCAATGAGCCGCCGTTAGTGTGCGGTCCCCACGGCTACTTGGGTACCCTGGTGGAGTGCTGTGCGGGGCTTGTGCGCAGATGTGGCCTCGATCAAGGCGACGGAACCTGCAAGCATTCGAATGGTTATGTGGTGTGCTTGACCTGCGGCAATGGCGAATGCGACTCGCTTGAGAACTCGTGTAACTGCCCTGAGGATTGTGGAGCGCCAACCCAACGCTAGCGGTTTACTGCAAAGACCAACAAAGAGGCGAAGCCCCAAGCGTCCGCGACGCGACGTATCGAGAATGAACTAAGATATTATGTGCTGGGCAACCCGAGCTCGCGTCAGGCCTTGGCCACGAGCGCCATCACCAGCTTCGGCTTCATCGCGAGCCTCAATGGCGAGCCCTTCGACGTTTGGATCGATGATCTGGCGCCGAGTGGCGCAGGGGCTACGGGAGGATGTGCGGCGAGCCGTGCAATGCCTTGGCGAGGAAGGCGTGTCTGCCAGTGACGAGATGCCCGATCACCTAAGAGTGATTGGCGAGATCATCACGAATTTGAAGAAGCCCGCTGGAGCTTGCGAAGTGTTGTCAATTTTGCCAGACGCATCAGCGTTCCCGTGATCGATGCCTCGACCCCGTCCGCCGAGGACCAGACCTCTTATAGTGATCTCCTCTGCAATTGGCGCTATTACGACGAGAGACAGCACTATATCGAACGAATCCCAAACTGCCGTATCATAGAGCGTATCGAAGAAGGCAGGAACAATTCCAAACCTTATAAGCTGTGTCACAAGAAAAGAATTAACCGCCTGAATTCCAAATATCGTAACCGAGAGAGGGATCAGCAAAGTTATTCGGAACCGTGATGTTGGGAGCGCCTCTTCGCACGAGAGGCGCCACCAACGTTGCCCCACGCGAAGACAAACTATCAAGGTAACCACGTCAGCAAACGCAGTGGTCCATGAGAGAACACTCTCGGCTCCCGTGTGCATGATCGCGCCGAGAACCACACCAATGCCAATTCCCAAAATGAGCTGCAACACTAACAGTAAGCACACCTGAGCAATGCTTGCTCCAACCTGTCCGTTCGGAGTGCCGACGCTACGTTTCACTCCAATCTCTAACCACGCCATTATTCATATTCATGGAACCCTTTTACACGATTAAAACCAAGCGCACTTTAGGTTGAAGCCTGCCGCAACCTACGATGGTGAAGTTCTGCTCGGAGACCTCTTCTTGATGGCCGCTGCCCACAGAGTCGAACCGCTTGTGCGGCGCGTTCATCCTACGGACCCCGCAGGAACCACGACGCTCCCACGTATGCCGTCGATGATAGAATCGCTGCCGAGAGCACCCAAATTGCCAGACCGGCAGTGATGCCCCCTGATCTCCGAGAGGCTGCCGTGCGCCAATATCGCGCTGCCACGAAGAACACGAGCGTACTGCTCGTTGCCAGAAGATTTGCCACCACCCAACTTAGAATCCAGAGGGAGCCAAACGCGCCAAGAAGGAGTGCCGAAAGTCCGCAACCAAGAGGCTCCTCTCGGAAGGTAAACGGCTCAGCGACCAGGCGCAGGCCTCCGCGAAGGTCAGACCATTCCCAAAAGGGGAGCCAACCTGAGGCCCCGTACGTTCGCAGGGCAACGACCAATCCAAAGCTCTCAACGGCCTGGGCCGCAACGAAGCAAGTGGCGGATTTCGAATAAGCTCCAAGGACACCCGCACATACACTTCCTATGAAGGCTAAAATCCTCACGAATGTTGCAGTTCCGACCAAAGGTGACTTGCGCGCGCCGACAAGCGCCACCCTCCAGCACGCCAGAACGTACACCAACCGAAATGGCGCATACAACCACGTGGTAACGCTTGACCAGTTACTCCACACTATAGCCCACAAGGAAAAGACGCTCCCCAGCACAGCAAACACGATGCCCGAAAACGCCATGTGCCCCCGTCAACTAGCACTAGCGGCGCTCGCAGACTGGTTTAGGTTCGGCTGTGCAGATCCCAGGTTGCGTAGACGCAGTACACGGACAAAGGATCCGTATTTTGCTTAAAATCTACAAGTCGTTGGCACCGTTACTTGCCGAAACTATCCAGTACACGTACTATTAGCCCGTATACCGCTTCGAGATAAGACCCGCGAACTCATGGCCGCGGTGCTCCCGCTCGCCCGGCACGAGATCGAGTTCCTCGAACGGCTGAACGGTGCCGGGAACATCGCGCCCGAGCTACTCACCGACGACACGAAGATGCAGGCGATCATCCGAGAACACCCGGGCCTCAAGTGGAAGGCGCTCAACGTGAAGAAGCGCCTCGGTGGCTAGGCGTTGATATCGTGGCACTGCGCAAACTCCCCAGGACCCTCACGCGTGCGTCTGTTTCTCCGCAAGCCGGGCAGTAGTAGTGAGCCGTGAGACGGTAGTGATCGCTGCGGGGCACGTAGAACTGCGGAGCGGCCCCGTCGCGACTTGCCGCAGAGCGCCGCCATGGGCATTACAGATCGCTATGAGGTCTGCGCAAACTTGCCGCTACGCTCCCATAAGGGCAATAAAAATGCCGTTTGCGTCGCATGCCGGCAAATCAGTATCGAAATTGACCGCTTCTTGCCCCCCTCAAAAAATCCCCGCCCCTATCCCCGCAGCGCCCTCCCGGCGGCAATCCCGTGTTCCAGTCGCTGGTTCACTACATCCCAATTCACATTGGCGAAGAAGGCGTCGATGTAGCGCGCCGCTGCTGCGCCGAAATCCATTTGGTACGCATGCTCATACATGTCGAGAACCAGGAGCGGCACTGCTGTTGAAAGCGCCTGCGTGTGGTGGCCGGACCATGTGGTTCTCAGCTCTCCGGTCAGAAGTTCGAGCCCGAGGATTGCCCAACCGCTGCCGCCGCCGAGGCTGTTGCCGGTCGCGCGAAAATGCTCTTCCCAGCGTGCCGACGTTCCGTAGGCTTCGCTGAGCGCCTTCTCGATCGGTCCGCCGCGTTTACCGTTGCCGCCTAGGTTGCCGAAATAGGCTTCGTGGAGCGTTTTTGAGTTGCGAAACGTGAGCTCACTTTGGTGAAGGCCTGCCACCACATAGGGCGGCGTGTCACTTTTGATCTGGGAGAGCTCAAGCTCGACCTTGTTCAGACTCTTGACGGCACCTGCATAATTGTTGGCGTGATGCGACACGATCATGCGCTCAGAAATTCCGTTGAGGGCCCCAGGCTTGAACGGCAAGGGCAAGACAGCTTGAGTTCCCGTCAGCGCTTTGGCGGCGCCCTTTTTAGGGCCAGGAGCTGGAGCACGCTTGGGAGCGGTGGTAGCTGCCGCTGCGGACCAGCTGGTTGCCAGGGTGGCGCCAGCCACCGAGAGCGCCGCGATAAGGTCACGACGAGAGTGCGATTGTTTTTGGTTGGGGGAGTTCATAGTGGAGCCCAGCTTGGCTCCCGGCTCGCAAGTGGGTCAAGCGATGCTTGGCGCCAGCAACTTTCCCAGGCTTCAAAGCCCGATTTGATACCCTACCAGCAGCGAAGGATTCGTGGAGCTCACGCCAAACATCTGCAGCAATTTCAGCTCAGCAACCGGGCCCTGGCCCGGGGCGAGCGCGAGCATGGCGCCAAAGCCTGCTTCACCAAACGCGGTGCCACTCTTGTACCAGGCGTTAACGCGACGCCGCTCGCCGCGAGTGTCGGAACCTGTTCCATCGAAGACCGTGACGGAAAGCTTGGCATCGAGCTGCGCGATCCCCCCTCCAAGTAAAACATACGGATGGAAGCCGACAGCATCCGCGCTGTTTCCATCCAACCAATAGGCCAAGCGGCCTTCGCCGTGAAAGGGAAGAAAGCTCCTTCCGCCCGGGGCTTTTGGGCCTCCTTGAAATGCCACGCCCAGGCGCGCGCCGAGCGCCCAGTGATTGCCCAGGAATCGATCGTAACCCGCGAGCAAACGCACGGTTCCTGTTTGCACGCCGCCCGCAATTTCATTGCCAGCTTCACGCCCCGCATAGGGCTTCGTGCCGTAGTACCCCGCTTGAGAATCACCCTCAAAGCACGTCCAGCCGGCTTGCCCAGAACAGACCTGATCGGTCGAATTCAAAAGCAGGAAATCTTGCTGCAATCCAAGCGAAAAGCCGTTTTTCTTGGGATGCGAGGCGCCACAGGTTTCCGCTACGCAGGATTGGCCACGCATGCAATCAGAATCGACACTACAGGTCATCGCGCGCTTCTCTCCTGAGTCGCAGCCGGGAAAATCAGGTGGGCAAACATCAATCACCACCGCTCCCTGGGCATTCGTGTGCATCGAAGTCCCGGACGGTTTGCGCGCGCTCTCTTGTTTTTGGCTTGGTGGAGCCGGCTCAGGGTCTACGGCGGGAGACTCCGAAACGGGTTGCGCCTTCGCGTTCACATCACCGCCCAGCTTGCCAAAAAGAGCGACGAATTCTGGGTTGGAGAGATCGCTATCGAGCGCCACCTTCGGGTCCAAAGCCAGCGCTTGCTTGAGCGCTACCGTCCCGGAATCCTTCTCCCCCAGGCCGACAAACTTCACGGTCGCCTGGTAGACTAGGATTTTTGCTTGCACGTTGGCGTCGCATTTGAGACGTTCACAGGTAGCCGCGGCAGTGTTCAATTTCTGGAGCGCGCTCGCAAAATCCGCCGAAAGGTAGTCTTGCTCGATGGCAGCTTTCACCAGCTGGAGTGCGTGGGCGACGGTATCGCCCTCGAGTTCAGCGTGGGGTCGCGACTCCGCTTCAGGGCCCTCGGGGGCGGCTGGCTCCACAGCTTTTACGGGTGCCGTGAATGAAGCAAATAGACACAACCCAACGGCGGTCCAGAAAATGGCGTGGCGCGAACGAAGCATGGTGACGACCTCAAGCCCGATTTCAAGCGAACTTATGGCAGAAAAACAAGGTGATCTCTGAGATCGCGCACGGACCCATCACTTCATCATTCTCGCCTCCTGAAACTCAACCTGAAGCTCAGCCTGTGATCGCGCAGATCATCTTGGACCGGGCGTTCCACTGTGGAATTATCGGGTTTAGAATGACGTCATCGGCAATGAGAACTGGGCGCCGCTTCAGTGTTTGGGTGGTGCTATCAGCAGCGTTGGGGGCCTGCGCGCACGCAGTGGAGCCCAATGACGAAGCACTCGGGATCATTTCGGGAAATCAGCCCGCAATCGGTGGAGCGTCTAATTCGCCAGCCCCTTCTTCCTCCAACACAGGAGCAGGTGGTGCGATGGCAAGCTTCGGAACGGGCGGGACACTTGGAAGCGGAGGCGTCAGTGCTGCCTTCGGGGGTGCGGCGAGCCTGGGTGGCATGGGAGGTGCCCCTTCTGGCTTGGGCGGCGCAGCAACGGTTTCCCTCGGCGGCAACGCACCAGCAGGTGGCGCTACGACTTCGCTCGGAGGCGGCCCGAGCGTCGATGACGCTTTCGCGTGTGACAGCCAAGCCGTTCCCGTTTCAAGCCTGAAGCTTCAGGTCAAGAGCAACGGGCTAGAGCCGAGCCGTGGGCAAATATCCGTGGTGTTCAATCTGATTCACACCGGCGCGGCTGCAACAACCATCGCGCTTCGACAAACCAGCGTGCGCTATTGGTTCACGGCAGATGGTGTCTCGAATTTGGTGGCTGACTGCGACTACGCACGCGTGGGTTGCGCCAACGTGCGCGCGCGCTTCGTTACGGCCAGCTTGGGCCAGGCGGACACCTACCTTGAGGTCAGTTTCACGAGTGGCGCGTTGAGCGTGGCTCCGGGTGGTGACTCCGGGGAGGTGCAATTGCGCATCCACAACATGAGCTACCAAGGCACCTTCAATCAGGCGAATGATTATTCGTTCACCGGGCTCACGAGCGCTTTCGCCGACCACTCGCTCGCCACCGCGTATCATCAGTGCGCGCTCGTTTGGGGCACAGAGCCGCCTTCCAATTAGCCGCCCTCCAATGAGAGGTTGAGCGGCTCGACGGGTGAAACGCCAGCTTGATCCTAGGGCCGAGTCAGCTCCACCACGAAGATCGGTTTGTCGGCTGGGATCTCGAGGCTAGTATCCTTGATCGTGCCAGAGCCGATGTCCTGCATGTTCCAATCGCGAAACGTGTAGCGCATGCCGCGGAGTGCCTCTGCTTGTACGGTGCCAGCCACACGCGCGACGAGCACGGGCAAGCTACCTGCGGTGATTTGGAGGTCGTCACCTTTGCCAGGTTTTGGCTTGATGTCGAAGCCAGTGTTGAAGCTGGTGCTCACGAGCGAGAGCGATGCGTGTTTGGCCGTAGCGAGTGGCTCGCCACCTGTGTAGAGGGCGAAGGCGATGAATTTCTCGTTGTCCTTCATCGGCTCAAAAATGCCCTTGGGATTGCTGATTTTGACGTTGCTGAGTGTGACGCCGTTGCTGAATTTCACGCTCTCCCCGTATTTAGCCAGCATTCCAGTGAACGCAGCGGTTCCGGGTGATTGAAAGCTCAAATAGCCCTTTTTCCAATCGAACAGAATTTCGTCGGTTGGATTGTAGGGGTTGTGGGTGAGCCGATCGGCGTAAGACACCACCGGGCCAATCACCTGGTCATCAACGCGTGTGGGATCGATCTGAAGGCGCACGCCGTACTGATAGACCGTCTGCAGCATGTCCATGCCCTTCGGTCCATACGAGCCGCCGTAATCCATCGAATCAGGATCGTGGAGGCTCTTGCTGCCGAAAATGAACTTGGTGGGGTTGGGCGCAGGCTTCAACAGCATTCCTCGAAACATGGACCCGGCTGCTCGCATCATGGCGTTTTGTACTTCGTCGTACGTGAAGTGATAGCCCTGCGGATGGTCCCCCGTCGTGATATCCAGCGTCTTCTCGAAGGGCTTGGGATCCGTGCCCACGTCGGTCCCCGGTTGAAAGTAGTGCCAACAAACAAAATCCCAATCCTGAATTGCGGCTAACGCCGCTAAGCGGAGCGGAAAGTCTGCGCGGTATTTGGCGGGCTGCATGATCTGGGTCTCGTACGCAAAAAATGGCTTCCCTTCGACGCGATTGTGCTCAAGCCAAGGCACCCCTTGGGAGATCCCCGGCGGCTTTAACAGCCAATTCACCCAGCGGCCGCTATTGGCACTGATGCGCTCAGCATCCAGCGTCTTCAGCATGCGCTGCGTCTCGTTCTTAATGCCGTCAAGCTTGGGAGCGCGGTACTTCGGACCAATCCCATTCACGTACGCGTCGTGCGCCACAGCATCGGCCTGCTGGTGCATGTACTGACTCTGGATTTCGTAACCGATACCGGTGTCGTAAACCAGTGGAGAAAGCCGCGTGCTCTTACCCCAAGTCTTGACGGCCGCGCCCTCACGTTGCTTGTGGCCGACCTGCACATCGAGCAAAAACTCAATCACATCCGCACCGCGTGCGGGCGCGAAATCAGCCCGACTGTACTTCTGCTTCAAGCCTTCCAGAGCCTTCTTCGCGTACGGATTCGCGTCATTCAAGGAGGAGCTCGCCTGCGTCTCGCCGGCCATCGGCGCAAAAATCACCGAGCCTTGAGCCAGGTTTTCTCCCTGTAACGTGGAGGTCCAAGCCGCTTTCAGCTTCTCGTCAGTCTTGTACTTCTGCTTGAGCCAAGCATTCCACCTGGCTATCAACTGATTCTTGAAGAACGCCGGTTGGCCCTGCCACTGGCCGCCCACCATCTTCATCATCCACCACTCTTCGTTCGAGAGCTCCCACACTGCCATCGCCGGATCGTCCGCCCAGCGCAGGCCCGTATACTTATTGGTGTGCATCGCGATCGCCTTCATGCGCTCGATGTGCAGCGCTTCCAGGCGCGGATCCCAGGTCCGAGCCAAGCTGCCGCGCAGATCCACACCGTCTTTACCAGCATCGGATACAGCCTTCTTCCAGGCTTCCGCGGTGCTCGGATCGCTCACGATACTGACGTCCTGGGGCTTGGCGCTGCCTGCGTTGTTCAGGGCTGCAACCCAAATACGCGACCCGCGCTTCTTCAACTCGGAGATAAAGTAATCGACGGAGTCCGCGTACGAGCCGTCGCCAACCTGGTAGTCCTCCGTATTCGGAAGCGATTCCCAGAGCCGATTGGCATTGAAGCCAAGATCCGTAAAGCGCTGGACGAGCACGTCAGTGCCATGCTTCGCAGTGGCAATTTTGGTCTTGCGAACCTCGGGGCTGTCCTCAGACTTTAAGTCTGGAGCGATGAATGTCCGGCCGATCACGGCCCAGTAGCGTTGGCGTTGACCTGCAATCGAAAGGTGCCCATCCTTAACAACCACGTACTCAGAGTCAGCTGGCAACACTTGTGGAGTCTCCTTCTTCACGTCTGGCGCACCAGCGACCGGAGGTGCGGCTGGTGCGGTCGTCACGGGTGGCGCCTGAGTCGCAGCCGGGCTGCACCCCAAGCTCGAAACAGCGCCCAGCACCGCGCCCACCGTGATGAGTCTGGGCCATGAGCGAAAGGGTGTCCGACGCGAACGCCCACTTTGGAACTGAGGGGTCTCGATACTTACCGGCTTAATGTAGTTCATGGCTCCGTAGATTCTCCGCTCAACGCATGTGCAAAAGCCCCGCACGTGCAGCGCTGCACGCGAAGGCCCGGCGAACCTACTCGACAAGCGCGATCAAGACAGTCCCCAATCGCCGCCTGGCTGCGAGCATGGCGCGGGGCTCGCTATGTTGATGACGGGGTGAGGCCAAACTTCCACAGGCCCTCACAGGAAACCGGGCGGCCGCTGGCACCGTAAACCAGCCGGCCGTCTCCCCGGGAGCGTGGAGGGGGATACTTTGCAAAATAAAGTAGTAAGCATGCTTACTACCTTTAGGTCGGCGTGGAGGGGGTGCCGGGGGGTGCCGGGGTTACGCCGGCAGCTCCCGTGGAGAATCTAGTGTTGCTAAGGGATCGGAAGCTGGCGCTTCGCTCTCTTCCGCATCGTTTGGACCCCGGGGAAACGGTGCGAGCCAGGCAGCGAGGATCGAGGGAATGCTGGCGGCCATGACCGCCAAGAAGTACGTCTTGTAGCCGAGCCAATCAGCCAAATGTCCGCTCACCATCTGAGTGGGCACGAGCGTCAGATTCATGAAGGAGGTTGCAAAGGCGTAGTGCGTCATCTTGTACTTGCCGGGCGCCACCTGCTGCATCATGTACAACATGTTGCCCACAAAGCCGAAGCCGTAGCCGAACTTTTCGATGCTGGTGAGGATCGCGATCGTGGTGAAAGAAAGCGGAGCACTCGGTGCCACCATGTGGCTCAAGTACACGTACGCGAGGTGGGGAACGTTGAGGCAGAGGGCGAGCACTACCAGGGTCTTCTTGAGGCCATAGCGGGAGACAAACATACCGCCGAGCAAGCCACCTAGGATGCTGGCAATCGTGCTGACGGTGCCATCGATCAGGCCTTTATCGGCAAGCGCTAGGCCGAGCCCACCCTTCGCCAAAGGAGCCTGCAAGAAGAGCGGGCCTTCCACCAATAGCAGCCCTTCGCCTGCTCGATAAAGCAGTACGAATGCCAGCATCCCCCAGATTTTGTCCTTCTTGAAGAACTCTTTGACTGTGTCAGCGAACGTGGCAAACACCTCGCTGGAACTCTCGGGCCTGCGCGAGATACTGCCGGTTGGCAAGAAGAGCAGATGATACAGCGCGAGCGCGCCGAGTGTGCACGCGCTCAACATGAGCGCCCAGGTCCACGACGTCTTCGGATCAAAGCCTGCTTCTTTCTGGAGGTAGCCTGCGGTGCCCACGACCGCCGCTGTGGCGAAGATACGCCCGACGTTCCAGCTCATGCCCTGGAGGCCCACATACTTGGCTTGGTCTTCTTTTGAAAGCGACGTGATGTAGACGCCATCAATGCAAATGTCTTGCGTGGCCGAGGCAAAGGCCAGCGCCCAGAGCGCAGCGATAGTAACCTGGAAGTAGTTGGGCAGCGGCAGCGCTAGCGCAATCCCAGCTAGCACGAGGGCCATGAAGGCCTGCATCGTGATCACGAAGAACTTCTTCGTGCGATACATATCGAGAAAGGCCGCCCAAAATGGCTTTAGGGACCAGGCGATGCCCACACTCGCGGTGGCCATCGTGATCTGGCCATCGGAATGCCCGAGGTCCTTAAAGAGCGTGCCCGCCACCCAAATCACCATCGCGAACGGGATGCCTTCGGCCAAATACGCGGTGCCGACCCAACTCATTGGGTGCTTGATCTTAGAGGAAGTGGCCATCGGATTGTCCTTCTAGGAGCTGAATTTGCGCGCTAGCGAATGATCTTGGGAATGCTGACTTTGCACTCGTTGGCGGGTGAGAGCCAACTGATGACATTGAGCCAGAACGTAGCGACATCAAGGTTCGTCGGGAGCGCGCCGGGTTGCCAGAGCTTATCTTGAGTGATCCACTCGTCGGCAAATGAGAACGCGCGACCTTTGCCGATCTCTTTGGCCATGGCCAGATCGAAGCCGCGCTCTCGAATGATCACCTGGCCGTCGCCGGTCACAGGGTAACCGTAATAGACGCCGATTGCCTTCACATTCTCGACCGTGGGGTGTTGCGCCACGATGCCAGTGATCACCATCGGGGGCGCGCCTTCGCCCAGAACGCCAGCCCCGCGCCCTGAATAATCGTAGCCGAGGCCGAAGGGGTTGAGCAGCTGAGCTGTGGGCAACATGTGGCTTTCGGTGCCAGTGAAGCCAGCGAGGGTCATCATGCCGGCACCGCGAACCTCAATCCACGCCTTGAGTGCGCCGAGCTCTGCGGCAGAATAGGCGGGGCTATTGCCTGAAATGCGCGCCGTCATGTTGCCAACGATGAGAACTTGAATCGGCGCCAGGGCGGCGGCGGTGAGTTCGGCGCGTGCGTCCAGCCGCGTGACGGGAACACTGCTGCGGCTTTCAAGCCAAGTTTGAAATGCCGTGGTGTTGCTGCCAGCATCGGAAGCAATATCCCCGAGAAATCCGATGTTCAGGCAGTCGCACAGGCCATCCAGGCCCGTGTCCACATCGTCGATGATGCCATTCTGGTTGTCGTCTTTGCCATCGCAGAGAGTTTCGGTGCCCAGGTTCGCGACACTGCCGTTGCTCGGCGTATCGACGGCGCCAGTCGTGAGGTCGATCAGGCTCGGAGCTGGGGCAGGGGTCGCCGAGGATACGGTGCTCGAAGTTGGGTCCGAGTTTGCGCTCCGTCCGGATGGATTGGGTGAGCCGCCTGCAGAGCAGGCCGCGACGATGAAACATGTTAGCAGGTAAGTTTTGGATACGCGCATGATTGCTCCCGTCAGCCTCGCTGACGCTCCACACGTCTTTGGGTACCTAGAAAGCAAGGCCCGCGTAAGAATGATCTTGTTGATCCCGCGCCGTGATCTCAGCGATCACGCCCGTGCCGGTGGGTCTCTGCCCGTCCCAGCTTTCACCCAAAAATCAGATAAAAGAGGACTGAACCTTCCTAGGCTGAGCGCTGACGAGTAGGCGGTGGAGCGTTAGGCGAGAAGGGGTGGAGCGTTAGGCGAGCTCGAAACCGAGCGTTTAGGCGAGCACGAGGCCAAGCGTGAGAGCTTCGCCGTCGATACTTTCAGCTTGCGTCACCGCATTCTCCGGGAAGGAGGCGCTGGCGCTCTGCGAGAGCTCTGTGGCCAGTGTTTCTCGTTGGATGAGCGCGCGCAGCTCGGGATTGGCGAGCATCTCTGCCACGGCACCTTGGGCGTCGATGCGGAGCACGATGCGCTGACTCACAGAAAGCTCGGCGGTCTTCCGCAAGTTTTGGATGCGGCTCACCATTTCGCGAGCGAGGCCTTCGGCGGCAAGTTCCGGTGTGATGTGGGTGTCGAGCACGACGGTTAGGCTGCCCTGACTCTCGCTGGCATTGCCAGGCAGGGCCTGTCGATCGAGCAGAATGTCTTCACGGGTCAACGTTTCGCCGTCCACTTCGAGGCTCTCACCGCGTTCGAGGCGTGCAATCGCGGCCGCATCCAGTTTTTCGACGGCGCTGCCAATTGCCTTCATCTTGGGACCCAAGCGTTTGCCCAAACGTTTGAAATTGGCTTTGGCAGACAGTGAGCACAGCGCTGAATCATCCGTAATTGCCACGACTTCCTTCACATTCAGCTCACCCTGCAGCGCGTCGGCGAGCTGCTCCACTGCGCTCCGCACGGCAGCGTCCGGGCTCGCGATCGTGAGCCGAGCCAACGGCCGCCGCACACCGAGCTTCTCCCGCTCTCGGATCACAAGGCCGAGCGCGATCGCTGTGCGAGCGGTTTCCACACGTTGCTCCAACTCAAGATCAATGCGTGCGGAATTGGGCTTTGGGAAAGATTCGGCGTGAACGCTGCTGCCTGGCTTGGCAAGGCCCGTGTCCACCATCAACCGCTGATACAAGTACTCCGTGAAGAATGGCAACACGGGGGCCATCGCGCGCGTGAGCGTGCTGAGCACACGAAAGAGAGTGGCATAGGCCTCATGCTTGTCTTGGTCGCTCTTTGAGCTTTCATTATTGGCGCGCCAATAACGGCGCCGACCGCGCCGGATGTACCAATTGGTGAGATCTTCGCACAGGCGGGTGAAAGCCGGGATGAGATTGGAAAGCTCATAACGTTCGTATTCGAGCGTCAGCTCTTCGACGAAGCGTTCCACGCGACTCACAATGTAGCGATCCAGATCGCCAACGGGGCTTATTTCTAGGTCTTCAAGGTTCGGGGACCAACCGTCGGCCACGGCATAGGTAGTCAAGAAAACGTAGGCATTCCAGAGCGGGAGCACGACAAAGCGCACCGTTTCTTTCACGCACTCGCCGTTCACGTCGCTCGCATCTTTGCCGAATTTCATCGGCTCAGCGCGCACCACAGCGCTGTTGATCAAGTAAGCTCGCAAGGCATCTGCCCCAAAATTCTCCATCACGTCGTTCGGATCAGGGTAATTCTTGAGGCGCTTGGACATCTTCTTGCCGTCTGCGGCCAAGATCATGCCGTTCACGATCACGTTCTTGAAAGCCGGTCGCCCGAAGAGCGCTGTGGCCAAGACGTGCAGCGTGTAAAACCAGCCGCGCGTTTGATCGAGCCCTTCTGCGATGAAGTCGGCGGGGAGATTCTGCTCCACATACTCGGTCTTCGACTTGTCGAAGGGGTAATGGTTCTGAGCGTACGGCATTGAACCCGATTCAAACCAACAGTCGAACACCTCTGGGATGCGCGTGAGCGTACCGCCCGGGGTCTTGAGCGACGGAAAGCTGATGTGGTCGATCGACTCGCGGTGCAGATCTTGAATGCTCCCGCTCGGCAAACCAGCACGCGTTTCGAGAGCCGCCACCGACTGGATGCATTCGAATTCGTTGGGATCGAGGTCGCACCGCCACACGGGGATCGGTGTGCCCCAGAAGCGATTTCGGCTTAAATTCCAGTCGCGCGCGTTCTCCAACCAATTTCCGAAACGCCCACTGCCCACGTGCTCCGGCACCCAATGAATGGGCTGATTGTTCTGCACGAGGCGCTCTTTGATCTGTTCCACTTTCATGAACCACGTGGAAAGCGCCATGTAGAGCAGCGGCTGCTCGGTGCGATAACAGTGTGGGTAGGCGTGGACGATGGTGTCCTGATCCACCAATTTCCCCTCGGCTTTGAGTTTGCTGACGATGCCTTTGTCCGCATCTTTGGCGAATTGCCCAGCGAAATCCGGAACACGTTCATCGAAGATGCCGGTGAGTCCCATCGGCCTCAATACCGGCAAGCCTTCGCGCAGGCCCACTTGGTAATCGTCTTCGCCGAAAGCCGGCGCTTGATGCACAATGCCAGTTCCCGAATCGGTGGTGACGTAGTCTGCGGCCACCACGCGAAAGCACCAGCGTTCGCCCGTTTCGTGTGTTTTATAGTCGGCGAAATAGGGCAGAAGGGGTTCGTAATGGCGACCTACCAGCTCCTTGCCACGGACGCGTGAAAGCTCCGTTGTTTTCCCGACCCGTCCGCGTGCCTGATAATCGGCGAGGCGGCTAGGTTCGAGATACGCAAGTTCTCCGCTCTCATCGAGCCGCACTTTGACGTATTCAACGTCGGGGTGCACGGCGAGCGCGAGATTGCTCGGAAGCGTCCACGGGGTGGTCGTCCACGCCCAGAGGTACGCGTCTTCATCTTCGAGTTTGAAACGCAGGGTAACGCTTGGATCCTGACGGCGTTTGTGCCCTTCTTTTTTCGTAACAGGGTCCTTTTCTTGGGGGCCCTGGGCGACTTCGAAATTGGAGAGGGGAGTCCCAAGTGCCGGGGAAACCGGCTGGATCCGAAAGCCTTCGTAGATCAAGCCCTGTTCCCAGAGTTGGCCGAAGACCCACCACACGGTCTCCATGAACTCAGGGTCCATGGTTTTGTATTCGTGCTCAAAATCGACCCAACGCCCCATGCGGCGCACCGTGGCTTCCCACTCGCGTGTGTAACGCAACACGCTGGCGCGGCAAGCCGCATTGAAACCTGGAACGCCGTAAGCCTCGATCTCAGCCTTGCCGCCCAGCCCCAATTCTTTCTCAACCAAGCTTTCTACCGGCAAACCATGGCAATCCCAGCCAAAGCGCCGCTCAACATCGAAGCCTTGCATCGTGAAATAGCGGGGCACGATGTCTTTGATCGTGCCCGCCAACAGGTGTCCGTAATGTGGGAGACCTGTAGCGAACGGCGGCCCATCGTAGAAGACAAAGGCTTTCTGTCCTTTGCCAGCGAGGCTTCGCTTCTCGGTGCCCTGCTCTGCCCACAGAGCCAAAATCTCATGTTCGAGCTTGGGTAAATGAAACTCGGTCTTGGGTGCTTGAAAGGTAGACTTCGTGGCTTCCGACATGGCTAAGGCAGCGCAATCTAGTCTCGCTCTTTAGAAGCTACCAGCCCGGCCGGCAACGCACTCCGAGCGCGCGAGCACTTGATGCTTCGAGGGGCGCTCAAGCGGCGCTTCGTGGGGCGCGTCGAGGGAGGTGTCCCCGCGGGTCGAGGGCGATAGTAAGCATGCGAACTACCTGGGAGCTCTTCAGAGGTCTGCCCGTCCGAAGCCATTGGCGGGGCCGATAGTAAGCATGCGAACTATCTGGGAGCTCCAGATCACCCTTCCCCTTCTGGCCGCTTCCTGCTGAGCGCACCGATTACGTTGTCACGGTAAGGTGGCGGCGTGCCACAGAAGACCCGCCTGGGGCGAAGCGACTTTAGCGACGCCCCTTCGTGGTGAGCGATAAATACCGGCGCCGATAATCGCGGGCCGTTTCGCCGGAGTGCTTGTGGAACTTTTTGGAGAAGTACAGCGGATCGTCGAAGTTGAGTGCCTGCGCAATTTGCATGATGGGCAGATCCGTCTCACAGAGCAATCGGCAGGCTTGCTTCATTCTGAGACTATTCACGAAACGCATTGGGCTTTCGGACACATACTTCTGCCACAATCTGCGAAACGTAGACGGCGAGAAGCCGAATTGGCGCGCTAGCTGGTCGAAATCTAGGTCTTCGAGGTAGCGCGCTTCGATGTGGCTCCGAAGTTCAAGCAGGCTCTGGTGCGCCGCGTCGACAACTGGCTCCTCGTCATCGAGCAGCGTTTCAGTGACAATGCGCAAAACGAGTCGGTCCACTCGGTCTGCGTTGCCGAGAACGTTGATGTTTTGGAGGAGCTCCGTGAGCTCATCGAGCAGTCGTTTGCATTTGCTGAGAGAACGAATTGGCCAGGTGAAGCGGTTGGCGGGCACGAGCCCCATTTTGCTAAACGTGGCAAGGCACGGCCCAGGATAGGAGAAATAGAGCTCTTGCCAGGCCGGGGTAGGGCCGTAGCGAAAATGCAACGGCGGGTACTCGACGATCACACACGGTGCTTGGATCTCAAACTCACGCCCCGCGACGTAGAGGTGCCCACGCCCCGACAGGATGAGCGAGAATGCCATCACGTCGAACTTGAAATCGACCCAACCTGTTTTCTTAGGGACATATCCAATTTGCGCCACCTCGGCGACGTACGGCAGGCGGCGCGGCAGTGAAGCCATGTGGGTGCTTTTGATTGCGAGTTCCATGTGCGTGAGCAGTACTGGCAGGTCTGAGCAAATCTTACATGTTTGTGGCGAAACAGTCCATTGTAACGCGAATATGTGCGGCTATAATTAGGCACAATTGACAGGTTCGAGACCACCCCATGAAACTTTCAGTCCAGCTTTACAGTCTTCGCGAAGCCGCGAAATCCAACTTCCCGAAAGTGATCGAGGAGGTAGCCAGGCAAGGCTACGACGGCGTCGAGTTTGCCGGCTTGCACGGGCATGCCGCGAGCGAGCTCCGTTCTATCCTCGACTGTGTCGGGATTGTGGCATCGAGCGGCCACGTCGCCGTCTTGGATCCCACCAAGTGGGATGAGGTCAGGAGCGAAGCTGATACTCTCGGGTACAAGCATTTGGTCGGTGGCTTCGGTGAGAGTGATTTCAAGAGTGAGGAGGCCATTCGCGCGGCTGCGGCGACGGTCAATCGCGCGGTTGAGCACTTTATGCCGCTCGGTTATACAGTCGGGATCCACAACCATTGGTGGGAGTACGACGCACCGAACAAGGGCGATCTCTTGCTGGAGCTGTGCCCCCAGGCCCACCCGCAGTTCGACACCTATTGGATAGCCTGTGGCGGCGCCGATGCTGCCGATTATATCCGTCGCTATCGCGGACGCGTGAAGCTCATTCACATCAAGGATGGCCCACTCGATCGACATCAGGCCATGACGGCAGTGGGCAAAGGTAAAGTCGAGATCAAGAGTGTCGTCGGCGCGGCGCTCGAAACCGGAGTGGAATGGGGCATTGTCGAGCTTGACCGCTGCGACACCGATATGCTCGAAGCTATCGGAGAGAGCGCTCGTTACTTAAAGCCACTTCTAACACGGTGAAGGATCATGACTGTTAAGAAATCACAGCTCAACGTCGGCGTCATTGGCTACAGCCCGCTCTTTCACATGGGCCGTGGCCATCTGAAGGAAATGGCTCAAAATGAGGGATTTGTGGCGAAAGCTGCGTGCGACATCAACCCGGAGTTCCTGCAGGAAGCGGAGAAGGATTTCCCCGGCATCGAGACCTACACGAGTGTCGAGGCGATGCTCGCGAAGAGTGAAGTCGATCTGATTGCCATTATCTTGCCGCACAATCTGCACGTCGAGGTCGCGCTCCAGTGCTTGCGCGCTGGCCGCCATGTGGTGCTCGAAAAGCCCTTCGCACTCAACGTGGCGGAGTGCGAACTGATGATGGCT
>JBBSBI010000098.1:0-18687 GCA_038251425.1 Polyangiales bacterium | reverse complement strand
GCTGCTCGCTAAGCTTGGGCTTGCTCCTCAGCCTCCGCCGACGCCACCACCGGTTTTGTTCGGGCAACTGAGGTTTGGGTTCTGTTGAGGGTCTGAAGCTGGGGCTCGTTGCTCTCGGGGGGTGCTTCCTTTGTTGAAAGTGAGCACCTCAGTGCGGAGATCTATTTGCGCGTGCATGAGGTCAGGACCGATGCTCTCGCCAGCTACGGCCCGGTAGCCGCACATGGCTTTACCCGCATGCCCGAGACCAGCCTGGGCGGTAAGCGTTCCGCCATCCAATTCAAACTCGTCCATCGCCAGATATCGAACCTCAAGAGCTGGCTCCTGGGCACGCACCGCAACACCTGCCGACGACACCGCGACCTCTACACCGCCGAGTACTCCTGGCGCACCAACCGCCGCGACCGATACCACGACGGCAAGACTGACAACCAAGAGCAGAGCATCACCGCCCGCCTCCTCACCGCCATGGTCGGCGGGAAGCACTGGACCTGGAAACGCATCAGAAAGCAACGCTGGACCCGCAAGAAATTGAGGGCTGCATGAAACCTGCGGATTCTTTACATGCAGAATTGCTTATCTACGGTGGTGTGTCCCTTTTGGCAGCAGGCATGGCGTTCTTTCCATGGGTGGGCTCCGCATCGGCTGATGCGGAGCCGACGATGTAGCGCTTTCCGCTGCGCTGGAAAGATCCCAGTTGCGACATTCACGAAAGGCTCACGGCCCTGCGTGGGGTCATGGCCCCGCATGCGGGAGAAGTGAATCCGGATCGATCGCTGCGTCCGCGCATTGATAGCGAAAGTCGAACGACACTCGGATGCGATCGGCGGTGCGATTCGGCAGCCCGCCGTGGATGGTGTGGCTGTGGAAGATCAGCGCATCGCCGGCGCGGAAATCGGTCGAGCTCCACACGCCCGGCAACGACTGCGTGTCGATGCCATGGCCACCGGCGCCCGTCGAGCGCAGGTGCGGCAGGAAGCCAAGACGATGCGAGCCCGGCAGCACCGCCAAGCCGCCGAGTTCGCGCGGGCAATCGGCGGTCGGCAGCCACGCGGTGTAGGTTTCGGGCGTGCCGCGGATGTAGAAAAAATCCTGATGCGGCTGCGTGGTGTTAGCGAACACGCGCTCATAGCCCGGCCGCACGCCGGGCGGCACCGGGAACACGATCCGACCGATGGTGCGCGGATGCGCGATCGCGGGCGCGCCGAAGACCGCGCTGAAAAACCCAAGAATCCGCGGCTGCACCGCCACTGCATTGAACGACGGCAGATGGATGACCTCGCGCACATACACCTCGCGGAAGCGTTCCGGTGTCGGCAGCGGCCCGGCGGCGATCGCGTCCATATCCGCCGTGCCTTCTTTCAGCCACCCTTCGCGCCGGCACAGCGCCAACACGTCCGCGCGCGCCACGCCCAGTCCGTCCAGGTCGATCAACCCGCGCACCAACAAATAGCCGTCCTCATTCAAGCGCGTGCGCAGTTGCGCCGGATCGTCGTCGGGACGGCTGACATGCAGCTCGGCCGGCGCTTCCGGATTGGCGATGATGGGTACAGGGTTCGTGACGGCGGTCGACATGGTGAATGCTCCTAACGCTGATTTTATCCACGCTCTGGCGGCCCTGTCGTTAGACGCATCGACAAAAATGTGCAGGATCCGTCACATGCCCTCAACTGCCGACTTCGATCCGATAGCCACGCCGCCGCGCGTCGCGTTGGCCAACCATTATCCGTTTCAGCCCGCCGAGACCGTCGGCCCGATGCGTTCAGAGAGCGATCTGTTCCTGGTCTGTACTGATGGCCACGGCCGCATCACGGTCGCGGCGCAGACTTTTGCGGTCACTGCCGGCACGATCGTGCATGTGCCGTGGGCGACGGTGGTCGAGCTGACCGCGGCGCGCGCGCGACCGATGGTGCTGATCGGTCTGCATTTTTCCTACCGCTCGTGGTCAGCCGCGCCGCCTGGATTGCCTCGGCATTCCCCGGCAACGACGCGGCCAACCATGCCGCCCGGACCGCAGCCGTTCGCTGACGCGTTCGCGTTGTCGGACGACGGCCATGGCCTGATCGAACTCGCCGTGGCGCTCGCCGATGCTGCGGCCGCGCCCGCACTCGGCGGCGAGGTGTTGGAACCTCGGCGTGAAGCGCAGCAGCGCGCGGCAGCGCTGCTGTTTCTCGAACGGCTGGCGCACGTGCGTGTGCCGGCCACTGGCGCGGCCGATCGACAGCATGCGTTGGTGCGCGAACTCGAATCTTGGATGGGCCTGCACTTGGCGCGCGCCATCACCCGCGCCGAACTCGCCCGGCGCGCCGGGCTCAGCGAATCGGCGCTGGCCGCCGCGTTTCGCGCCGTCACCGGCCGCGGGCCGATTGATCGGCTGATCGACCTGCGCGTGGAACGCGCAGTGCGCCGGCTGCGCACCAGCAGCGCCAGCGTCGCCACCATCGCGGCCGAGGTCGGCATCCCAGACCCGCATTATTTCGCCCGCGTCTTGCGCGCGCGCACCGGCCATCCGCCGCGCGGGCATCGTCGCCGCAGCTTCCTGTAACCTGCGGCTTCTTGCTGACCGCGGCTTCTTGTAACCCGCGCTTTTAGCCGTCTTTTTCCGGCAGTTTCGCCGTGGCGCTGTCGGCCGGCAGGGCCAACCACATGCGCCGCACGCCCCACGAGCGCGCTTCGGGATGAGTGCGGAAACGCAGATCCAGATGCACCACGCCCTTCTTCGCCCCCGGCGACGCCGCCAAGCCGGCCACGCGCAGACTTCCATCAGCGTCAGTCGCTCAGACCGCGTTACCGCTGCATCGTTAAGCTTCCGCGAATGCTCAACGCCTGGTTTCCACCGCGCATTCGCTTGTTACGGTGCCGGCCAAGGTTCCTCCCATGTCCCGCTGCATGGTCCTCAACGCCAGCTACGAATACCTGAACGTCGAGCAGAACTGGTTCCGCTCGCTGATGCTGGTGCTTGAAGGCAAAGCCGACCCAATCGAGCACTACTCCGACGTGGTGCGCAGCGAGCACTGCACGTTCAACCTGCCGGCAGTGTCGGCTAGGTGGCCTGCTCTTGCTTCTGCTCCTCTACGTCCGACCGATTTCGCAGTTCGATTGTCTTATGCTCTTGGCACTTCGAATGTCTTATGCTCTCGCATCACTTGCGCTCGACCCCTAAAGTAAGATTAACGCCTTCCATGAAATTGAATCCTTCATGGAAGTTGATCGCGAGCGTCGTGAGCGTCGCGATGGTTGCCTTGGTCGGGCTGGGGTGCATCGACAAGAAGGCGGAGCCGGGAACTGGCGGTCCAACCTCAGGAACCGCGGCGGCGCCCAGTGCGGAAGATCGCGCGACCAACCTCATCGTCGAGAGCTACAACGAGCTGACCGCGAAGACCGGCCGCGACGTGATCAATCGGTACCTCGGTCAAGAAGGCCCAGGTCGCGAGGCGCCGACCACGGACAATTTCGACGCGATCCGCCTCTCGCCGTTGTCGGCAATCTATGACCGCGCGCTCGAAGGCGCCGTGAAGAAGTTCGCCGAGGCGAGGAAGGCCGCACCAGCGATGCCACTGACGGCCGCGGCCGAGGAACTCGGCGCTGCCGCGGGCCCGCTCGCCGAGGCGTACCGGCAGAGCGCGCGCTATTACGAGGCCGACGAGTACAAGAGCGACGGGGGTGCCAAGGTCCCGCAGCTCCACGCGGCCTTCATGACGAAGTTCGATGCGTACCGCAAGGCTGCGACCAAGGTCGGGGATGCGCTCGACGAGCGCGAGAACGCGCAGATGGTCGCGGAGCTCACGAAGTTCCAGCCGACGACCTACTCTTACTGGTTCCGGAAAACCCTCATGGACGCCAAGGCCGTGGTCGTGGCGAGTAGTCAGCTGGACAAACCGGCAAAGCTCACAGCAGCGAACGCGGCGTTTCAGAACACCGCGACCAAGCTCGACGCGTTCGCGACGTCGAAGGGGGGGGCACTCGACAAGCAGTTCGGTGCGCTACGCCGGATGGCGGTCGAGAACATGGCGACCCGATCGGCGAAGGTCGTGCGCGCGCTCGCCGACGAGAAGCCCAACGAGAACATGCTCAAGGGCGACATCGATACGCTGGTGCAGTACTACAACGGGCTCGTGCAGGTCGTGAACGGCCTTACCGAGGCCGAGGCGAAGGGCTACCTCAAGTAAAACAGGCATCGACGGCGGGTTGGCTCATCGCTCCCGCCGCACAGCTTGATCGCCCGCTTGTGCCAGCCCACCACGGTCAGGCAGTCGGTGGCCGCGGCGCCGAGGGTGCGCAGCACCGCTGAGGTCTCGGGTGCGCTTCCCCACCGCGTAGTAGCTCGCGTAGACCTACGGCGCCCGCGAGACCTCGCGATCTTCTTTCGAGAGCCGCGCCTCAGCACGCTCTGCGGCTGCGCCTCGCCCCCCACGTCGCGCACGTATTGAAGCCGCGCGAGCAGGATGCTTCCTTTGATGCGGTTTCCAGGCGTGGCCACGGCCATCACACCTCTAGACAACTGGCAGCGTGCCGTCACACGCCGTGACGATGACGGTTCGGCGCGTACCCACCTGCGGTCGCGCCTGGCACTCGCCCGGAATCGGCTGCGAAGCGTCGGTCAGGTTGCGTTCGCGGAAGAAGGCGCAGCGGTTGAAGTCTCTGCCCTGCTGCCGACCACCACCGAACACCGCCACCTGGGCATCGCGGTAGCCCCGCATGAAGGTCAGCAGCGAGGCGTCTTCCTGGTCCGAAATGAAGCCGCTGGGGTCGACGCGAATTCGCAGCGGCCCACCCGAGACCGACGCGCTGGCGACGAGCCGAGGTTCGCTGCTCTGGCCGCGTAGCCAGAAGCCATGATATCGAATTCTTGCTGTGAGCAGAGCCCGCCTTTACATCAGCCCCAAGCGTGAAGCGCAAGCCGCGGCAACGCGCGAGGCGATTCTCGAAGCGTTCATCGCACAACTCTGGGAAGGCCGAGACTCGCTGTCGCCCAGCGACGCCGCAGCGCGCGCAGGAGTCTCGCTGCGCACCTTGCATACGCATTTCGCCAACAGCGGAAGTCAGATCGTCGCGCTCGGGGAATACTTCGATCGCCGCTTCCATCCAAACGGCGTGGCGGTCGCTGCGGGCCCTGATGACCTGGCCCGCTATTATCGAGAGATTCACCAGAATGCGCTGCTATCACCACTTAGCCGCGTGCTTTCGACCAGCCAAAATCGGGGGGTGGGGGCGGCTTCGCGGCCGGCACGGGGGGGCTGACGGGGGGCTGACGGACTCGTGCCGCAATTTTGCGCAATGCTGTCCGTCCTCTGCCTTGGGCGAAGCCCACGCGGCTGCTAAACGCCGCGGCATGACGGAACTTAAAGCGGCGCCTACCTCCGAATATTCCTGGCCGTTTCTCGACCCTGCGCTTTCGTTCGAGGCTCGCGCGCGGGACATCGTATCCAGGCTCACAACGCAAGAGAAGATTGCCCAGATGCTGCATGAGGCTCCTGCGGTTGAGCGTTTGGGCATCCCACCGCACAACTATTGGAACGAGTGCTTGCACGGAGTGGCTCGCGCGGGGGTGGCGACGGTGTTTCCTCAGGCGATTGGGCTTGCCGCAATGTTTAATGAGAATCTAATGTTCGAAGTGGCGAGCGCCATCTCCGACGAGGCGCGCGCCAAGCACCACGATTTCGCGAGCAAGGGCGATTACGGCTATTACAAGGGGCTGACTTACTGGAGCCCCAATATCAATATCTTTCGGGATCCGCGCTGGGGGAGGGGCCACGAAACCTATGGTGAATGTCCGTTCTTGACGGCTCGCTTGGGGGTCGCATTTTGCAAAGGCCTGCAGGGAGACGACGAGAAATACTTGAAGCTTGTGGCGACTCCGAAGCACTTTGCGGTGCACAGTGGACCCGAAGGGCTCCGTCACAAGTTTGATGCGCAGGTGAGTGATAAGGACCTTTGGGAGACGTATCTGCCCGCCTTTGAGGCGTGCGTGATCGAGGCCAAAGCAGCCAGCGTGATGGGCGCGTACAACCGCACGAACGGGGAGCCATGCTGCGCGAGCCCCACGCTGCTTCAGCGCATCTTACGCGAGCGGTGGGGGTTTCAAGGCTACGTCGTGAGCGATTGTTGGGCGATTCGCGATTTCCATACGCAGCATCACGTGACCAAGACGCCGGCCGAGTCTGCAGCGCTCGCGGTTCGGGTGGGCTGCGACTTGAATTGCGGCTGCACGTATCCGGCGCTGGTCGACGCCTTGGCCGAGGGAATCATCAGCGAAGCAGAGATCGATCGCAGTGTGGAGCGGCTGTTTTTGGCTCGGCTAAGGCTCGGGATGTTCGAGCCGAAGAATCGGGTGAAGTACGCCGATTTGCCCTACTCGCTCGTGGATTGTGATCGCCATCGGGAGCTTGCCCTCGAGGCTGCACGCCAATCCATCGTACTTCTGAAAAACCAAAACTCCATCTTGCCCCTGAGCAAAGATCTGCGCTCCATCGCGGTGATCGGCCCCAACGCTGATGCCCCGGACGTACTCAAAGCGAACTACAGCGGGACGCCGCCGTTTACGGTGACCCCACTCGAAGGCATTCGGCAAGCGGTCTCGAAGCAAACTCGGGTTCTCTACACGGAAGGCTGCAATCACACTGGCCTGAAGGAAGACGCCATTCATGCCGATGGCTCCATCATCGAAGCCGTGAGCCGTGCAGCGCAGGCGGACGTCTGCGTGTTGGTTCTGGGCCTCAGCACGAAAATCGAGGGCGAAGAGGGCGACACTAGCAATCCCGATTGGGCCGGAGACAAGCCGAGCCTCGAGCTTCTGGGGCTGCAGCCGCGGCTTCTTGAGGCGGTGTGCGCGCTCGGGAAGCCTGTCGTTTTGGTGGTCATGAGTGGGAGCCCCTTGGCCATCAACTGGGCCCACGAGCACGTGCCCGGCATCGTGCAAGTATTCTATGCTGGACAATCGACGGGGACGGCGCTCGCAGAAGTGCTGTTCGGCGATTGCAGTCCTGCGGGGCGTCTACCTGTAACCTATCCGCGTTCGCTCGAGCAGCTGCCCGAGTTCACCGACTACTCGATGCAGGGGCGCACGTACCGTTACCTCAGCGAAAGTCCGCTCTATCCCTTCGGTTACGGCCTCAGCTACACGACGTTCGAGTATTCAGAGATCGCGCTCGATTCCACGTGCATTGACACGCAGACGGAGCTTCAGCTTTCGGTGGACGTGAAAAACATTGGCCTGTGTGCTGGCGACGAGGTGGTGCAGCTTTACGTCTCAGATTTAACGGCCAGCGTGCGCGTGCCCACGCGAGAATTGCGGGGTTTTCAGCGAATTCATTTGGCTCCCGGAGCGTCCCAGCGTGTCACATTCAAGTTAACTCCTAAAATGCTCGCGCTGGTGGACGAGAGTGGCACGAGGGTGCTCGAGCCTGGAGCCTTCCTGCTGACGCTCGGCGGCAGCCAAGCGGATGAGCGAAGCATCGAGCTGACTCAACGCGCACCGAAACAAGCGCGCTTCGAGGTGATAGGCCCAGCGCGCCGGTTTTGAGCTAGTGCTGCGACTGACAGACGAGGCAGCTCTCGCCAACGGGACAGTTGCGGAGCTCCATGCAAATTCCTAGTTTACCCGGCGCCGACAGATGTACGGCTTCGAGTTTTCAAGGTAGGCGCGCTTGACGACCTAAGTACTTCGCCTGCGGTCAAGCTTGCGCAAACCCTTGAACTCATGGCCACCGGCTTTCGGCTCAAGAGAGCCGCTTTAAGACACCGTTTCCCCGACGCCACCGAAGGAGAAATCGATAAGGCCTTCATAGACTGGGTTGGCGGCGAAGATGACGACTGATGATGTGTTCCGGGCGCTGCGCTAGATCATTACTCACTTGCGACCGGGCGCGTCAAGGATTGCGAGCGCAGCGAAATCCAACGCGCATGCTCTGCGGGTTGTGCCCGATGCGATACCCCACACGCATCCCGCTTGACCCATTGGCCCAGCCCCCCCCCCTCATGATCCGACCCTCTGAAGCTGGCCCACCAGGATCGAGCATGCTCGTGCAATCTTGGCAGGGTGTGGGGTACTCGACCTCGTAGTCCAAGGTCCATTCCCACACGTTCCCCCCGAGATCCGCCTGCCCGAACCGCCCGTCGCCGAGCGGGTGAGCGCCGACTCTAAAGATGCAGTCCTCAAGGCCGTTCTCAATTCCACACTCGAAGCTCGCATACTTGCGATCATATTGCTGAGCGCTCGGAGGCGACGACCACGGCAGGTAGCGCCGTTCATCGCCTCCTGTTTGCGCGAAGTTGAACTCCGCCTCGGTAGGCAGATAGCCACCATCCCAAATGCAGAAGGCGAAAGACTGGTACCAATTCACGCAACCAATGGGCCGCGTTTCGTGGGCGCCGGGTGCATCGGACCAAGTGTTATTGCCAGCAGCGGAACACGCCAAGTTCTGGCGCAGGGTCGCGGCGTTGGGTGCTAGGATCGCAAGCTCTGAGTCCCAGGCGGGATCCCAACCGGTACCGGGTGCGTTGGGATGGGCGCCTTCGTTCGCACTGGGATGGCCGGCGCTGCGCCAGGCGTCGAACGCCTCCACAAATCTGCGATAGCGACCCACCGTGATTTCGAAGCGGTCCAGGCGAAATGGGCTCAACGTTGCCGGGGCTCCGTTGTCGGTATTCTCGCCGCGATAGAACATTCCCCCGGGCAACAGCGGGCTAGCGCAGCAGTCTTCGGTTTCTTGCGGGCCGCAGGTCGGGGGCAGACCATTGCAGCTAGCGTTGAGCCCGGCGGGCGTACCCCCACTCGCACTTGCAACCCCGCCCGCAGCATTCGCGACTCCGCCGCTCCCAGCGCCGCCGCTCAATGAGCCGCCGCTCGCGCTGAACGAACCGCCCGCTGCTGAAGACCCGCCACCTCCAGAGTGGCCGGGGGTCGCGCCAATACCTGCGGCCGCTTTGCCTCCTACCGCGCCTCCTGAGTTCCCCGAGCTCCCAAGCACCGAGGAAGACCCGCCAAGGCCCATTGACGAGCTGCCCCCACTTTGGCTCTGCTTGTTGAACCCTCGTTCAGTATTTCCACCACCGCACGCGAGAACAGCGGCTTCGCCGAAGACGACGCACCGGAAAGAAACGTAAGCGCGAAATCGCAACCTCGAACCGTGTCGAAGGATCATGGTAACTCCAACGGAATCAACGCTCCACCCTAATCTAATAAGGTGGACCGTGACCGCGTTAAACTTAGCACCACTCGCACAGCACTATCATGTCGAAATCGCGCGCAAGCAGGACTCTCAGTTCACCAGCGCAGATTCTTCTCGCTCCGCCCTGGAAGCCTTCCGAAACCTCGGTCGGCTACCAGCGTGAGTCGGGAGCCGCCTGTCATCGCGTCATCTGATGGCGAATCCGGGAGTGGCTACGCGTTGACTTCAGTTTTCGAGTCGTCCGTAGAGCGAGTCGTGCATGTCGCCGCCGACAACGAAGCCCGCCGTCTGCACCGAGAACGTCGATCCGGCGGTAGCAGATGCCTTCATTAAAGCGGATAGCCCCGCCAAACCCACATCATCGCCTGCGGAATTGAGAACCCCACGGGCGCGTCTTCCGAGTGGCCCCTCCCCAGCGCTATTTGGTACTGCACGTGGTGGCCCTTCTGCGTCATTGCGGTGAACATGTTGTCGTTGGCCACCTGCCAGTTACGCCTGCCTGTCGGACTACCAATGATCGAATCGAATTCGCCACGCATGAGCCAGGTTCGGAGGGGCTGGAGGGGCTGGAGGGGCGAAAGCGGGATAATGTTTTGATGATACTCCCAGGCTCCATACGGATACATCGCTTCAGCGGCCCTGGACTGATCGTCCTGGCCACTCTGCAGATCGACGAAGGTTCCGGAGTAGCTGATCACGCGCCTGAATCGCTCGGCGTGAAACCAAGCTGCAGTGAAGGCCCCCGCAGCTCCACTGCTGGTGCCCACGAGAGCGCCCCCCTCCGGATCCGTCGTCAGCAGGACTCCGGCTTCTAGCTCGACGCGCGGGAGAACTTCAGCGATGAGAAATTGCCCAAACGTTCCCGAGACGGTGTCGTACTCGAGACCGCGTTGACTGCCGGGCGCGTCCCCGCCGCCGTTCCCTACGAAGATCCCGATCATGACCGGCAAGCACTTGCCAGGAATGAGATTGTTGAGCGTGTTGGGGATCTGAAAATCGTAGCCGTCGTTTCCGATGATGAAGGGCGCTTGGGTACCGGGAATGTATTGGGATGGAACGAATACCTTGACACGCCGCTCGTAGGGCCCCTTGATCCCGGGATAGAAGCTGCTCTCCGCGGACTTCATCGTGAACTCCACCATCCTCCCCTGCGGTAAGGCCGGGTTGGGTGTGAGCTCGGGTTGATCGAAAAAACCCATCTGGCCCACTTCCGACTTGCCGTCGCCTTCAACGCCAATCTCCGGGCTCGCGACCGTTGAGCTGACCCACGGCGTGCACACGCGGTAGCTGCCAGCCGGAGGCTGCGCGGGGCTGCCCCCCACTGCGGAATTGCTGGTCCCCCCGCTTGCGTTGCTAGCCCCGCCGGCCTCGCTCGGACTACCACCCGTCGTCGTTCCTACCTCGTTGACTATACTTCCACCTACCCCATTCGTTCCTCCCGACGCTTGCGCCATAGCGCCGTCCTGTGTCGGAGGGCCAGGCTCGCCTGGGTCGCTGCCACTCCCGGAGCACGCCAAAAGCGCGAGGCCGAACGCACCTCCCCAAACCAGGATATGCAGCACAGGGTTCATGTCTGTAACGCAGGACTCTAGCATTCATCACTAGCATATTGGGTTCGAAGACATCCCCCAGGAGAGGACAATTGGTTCAGGCGCGCGTGAAGCAATGCGGCGTCAGGGCGTCTCGGCTCGTGCTCGCGCTCGGCGCTGCCACTGTCCTCATCAACCCACTCCAAGTTCCGTCCCGGATTAGTCCCCAAGCCGCCACAGGATTCCGCCTCATTCTATCAGTTCGATTGTCTTAAGCTCTCCTCCACCACCGTGTAGTTGCGTCAACGGGGAACTCGGCTTCTCGATTTGCGGCATCACTCAAGATTGAAGTGCCAGATTCGCTCGGATAATACGGTGGCGATTCCTGACAGCTGCCGCCGATACGAGCATCACCGACATCGATACGACAACGTAGAACCACAACAACGGCGCTAACGAGTTCCTCTATGTTGGCGGAAGCAACGGTTCTGGCGCGCGACGCAGCATGCTCCGATTTGATCTCTCCGGCCTTGCCCAAGCCATGTCGGATAGCGCGCAGATCACCCGCGTTCAGTTCGTGCTGACAGTCGATCAAGTTCCGCGCAATCCAACCAATGAGTCTAGCTTTCTGCTTCAGCGATCAACTAAGAGCTGGCAGCCCTCGTTTCCCTTCAACCCCGGGCTTGAAAATCCCCCGGTTCCAGCTCCGCAAGCTCGGGGCGGACAGCGAGTAACACGACTTCCCGGTTGACAGAAGGGGGCTCTGACCCTTCCCATCGGGGCCTATGCAAACGGCACTACTCCTTCTTCCAACATGAAGACGGTGGCTCGTAGGAAGTTTGCGGCCCTCTCGCTCGCGCCTCTCCTCGGTGGGTGGGTCGGCTGTGACCGTGGAGCAGCCGACACGGAGCAGCGGGACCTGATCGTTTTCGCAGCAAGCTCACTGCGCGAGGTTTTCACCGATCTTAGCCACAGATTCATGGCTCAGCATCCGGAGGTGCGCGTGACCTTCAACTTTGCGGGCACCGGAGAACTGAAAACGCAGTTGGAACACAGCACAAGTGCCGATGTGTTTGCCGGCGCTGACCGCGAGCACACGGCGGCGTTGGTGCGAGCCGGCATTTGCCAGGGTTTAGTCGTCTTTGCTACGAATGAACCCTGCATGATTGTGCCGCTCACGCCACACTCCCAATTGGCCAATTTCTCGGAGTTGCCCAACGCCGCGCGAATCGTGGTGGGCGCGCCGGAGGTGCCGATCGGGCGCTACACGGACCAGATCTTGGAACGGGCAAATAAGGTATTAGGCAGTGAGTTTCGTGCGCGCGTCCTCGCTAAGATCGTTTCTCGTGAGTTGAACGTGAAGCAGGTGCTGGCAAAAGTCAGCCTAGGCGAAGCCGAGGCCGGCATTGTGTATCGAACCGATGCGCTTCTGGCTCAAGATCGAGTCGGAATTCTCGATATTCCAGATGAGTTCAATGTCCTGGCGGAATACACCCTGGCAACCTTGACTAAGGCCAAACATCCGACTTTGGCTCGGGACTGGGTGGAGTTAATCCGTTCGCGTGCGGGCCAATCCGTGTTCGCGCGATTTGGATTTTTGCCACCCAGCGAAACAAAACCATGAAGCGTATCAATGTGGGGCATCGCGCGCAAACGTTCGCGCTTGGAGTGCTCGCAGCACTCTTGCTAGCGTTTCTGGTGATCCCAATTGGCTGCCTGATACTCGGCACTTCCTGGTCACAATTCTGGGCGGGTCTCGGTCACCCGCTGGCCTCACCGGCACTCAAGCTCAGCCTCTGGACCAGTGCACTTGCGCTCGTGATTGTGGTGACACTCGGCACACCGCTCGCGTGGCTACTCGCGTTGGGTCGCGGCCGAGTCAGTCATCTTGTTGAAACGCTGGTTGTGCTTCCTGTCGTGATCCCTCCTGCCGTGGCGGGGCTGGCGCTGCTCTTAGCGTTCGGGAGGCAAGGCCCATTTTCTAACTGGTTTTCGGAGGAACGCGGATCATTGGCGTTGACAACGAGTGCCGTCGTGCTGGCCGAGGTGTTCGTCTCTTCGGCATTCTTTCTGCAGGCAGCACTCGCAGCGTTCCGCCGCATCGACGCGCGGCTGCTCATCGTGGCTCGCAGCTTGGGGGCGTCGCCGTTTCAGCTTTTTTTTCGCATCGCCTTGCCACTGGCGGGACCTGGCCTTGTGGGCGGCGCGATTCTTTGCTTCGCGCGTGCCCTCGGCGAATTCGGAGCGACCCTCATGTTTGCTGGCAATCTGCAGGGAAAAACCCAAACTCTCCCGCTCGCGATCTACACGGCGATGGAATCTGATCTGCGTGCAGCCCAAGCGCTTTCGATCCTGCTATTGGCTGTCGCGCTGGCATTGTTTTTTGGTGTGCGATTTGCGGAACGTCGCTCCCACGCATCGGTTGAGGGACGTCTGTGAACGAACCAGGCGACCTCAGCTTCAGCGTGCGCACCCCGCTCGGGACATTGGCACTTGATGTGAGCTTGCAAGTGGCAGCCGAAGCTCCGCTCGTTGTGGTTGGGCCGAATGGCGCAGGCAAAAGCAGCCTGCTGCTCACCCTGCTGGGCGCCTTGCCGGTTCGGGAAGGGCGGATCCAGATCGGCGCTGACGAGCTGCTGAATACTCAGTCAGGCGTTGATTGTCCCATAGAGCTGCGCCGGATCGGATACGTGCCGCAGGATTACGCGTTGTTCCCGCACCTCACGGTGCGCCAGAATCTCGAGTTTGCGGTCCGCTGCTCCGCGGTTCCAGCCACGCGCTTTGAACGACGTGAGCAGGTGGAGGCTATCCTTCATGATCTCCAGCTCAGTTCGCTCGCCGAACGCCGAGCCACTGCACTTTCGGGAGGCGAAAAGCAACGTGTGGCGCTGGGGCGAGCACTTGCGAGTAGGCCACGCGTTCTGCTGTTGGATGAGCCGCTGGCAGCGCTCGACGCGCAGGCTAGGTATGAAGTGCGGCTGTTTCTTGCAGAGTACCTCGAAACGCTGCGATTGCCGACGCTCATCGTTACCCACGATCCCAACGACGCTCAGGTTCTTGGGAAGCGTGTTGCGGTGATTGAAGCCGGCAGCTGTTCGCGAACGCTCACGTGGGCAGAATTGTGCCAAGCGCCGACGTCACGTTTTGTGAGTGAGTTTGTTGGTAGAGAACGCTAAGGTTTGCGGGCGTGACGAGTAATACTCAACTGGAAGCACTTGGATGCTCGTGAATTTCGATTTTCTTGCCGGAGTGCTGGTGGCTTGGACCCTCGCGCAGGTGGCACTCGGGATCTTCTTCGTGCTTGCAGAGCGTGTGGGTCGCCGTCCAAGCGAGTACTTGTTGTTTGGAGTCCTGTGCTTCCTTCTCGCCATGATTACTGGGAGCATTGCTCAGCTGTATGCGGTGGGTAGTTTTGAGGAGCTAGGGCCGATCCGGCTTGCACACGCCGCTGCGATTTTAGCCGGGCCGGTGAATCTTCATTTCGTCTACTGGTACACGGATGCGCGTCGCCCGCAGGGTTTGCTTTGGGCGCTGTATGTTCCAGCGTTGGTGTTGGAGGTCGCAAATCTCACGATATGGTGGGGAGCAAACGCTTGGGTACCCATTGAAGTGGGAATTCTGCATGGTGTCGATAGCTCAACCCTAGCCTCCGCTCCGTGCGCCTATTTCGCATCGCTGCTCTGGGTCGGGCAGTTGTTGTTGGCGGGTTGGCTCTTGTTGGCACGTGTTCGAGAAGGAGGCCGTGAAGCTCTGAGCGCTTTCGTCGGAGTTGCAGTGCTTCTGGCGGCGGTTACCAACGATGTAGGCCTGGTTTCGGGTTTGCTCCGCAATTCACTGTACCTCGTCCCGCATGCCTTCCTCGCCTACGGGTTCGGTGTCGCAACCACGCTCTTATTTCGCTACCAAGCCACCTCGGGCGCGCTAGAGCAGAGTGTGGTTCAACTGGAAAATAGCTCGCGCGAGCTCCGCCGTTCCCACGAAGATTTGAAAGTTGTCCAAGCTGAGCTGATCAAGAAGCAACAGCTCGCTGCTGTTGGCGAGTTGGCCGCAGTGATTGCCCACGAGGTCCGAAATCCGCTTGCCATTATTGTGAACGCCGTGGCTGCCCTGCGTCGTCAGCGCGTCACGGAGGAGGATCGCTTAACGTTACTCGGCATCGTTGAGGAAGAAACTGCCCGATTGAATCGCTTGGTCACGGACCTCTTGCGTTATTCCCGGCCCGTGACTCTCAAGAGAGCGCCGATATCGCTGGCTGATATGGCTCGCCGCGTGCCAGCGATGGACAAGTACGATTGCTCCATTGAGTTTAAGATTGCCGCCGATCCTGAGCTGGAAACGATTTGGGTCGATTCCACTTTGTTCCGCGTGGTGTTCGACAACCTGGTGGATAACGCCTGTCAGGCCATGCCAAATGGCGGCAATGTCCTCGTCAGCGTAACGCGTCACAACGAACGCGAAAGAGCCTACGCGCGAATCCAGATCAGCGACACCGGGCGCGGTATGGAGGAGGATACGCTACATCGCGCACGGGATCCCTTCTTCACCACCCGGCCGAGTGGAACGGGTCTGGGCCTACCCATCGTGCAGCGTATCATCGAAGCCCATGGGGGGGAGATTAAGCTAGAAAGCGAACCTAGCCGCGGCACAACAGTCACACTCTTGATTCCGCTCGGTGAGCCCGCCGGCCCCGACGGCAGTCTGAGACTCGGAGGCTTATGACCTACACCCGTGAAGAAATTGTTCAGCTGGATAAACGCTACCTCTGGCACCCGTACACGCCGATGCAGGAATACATCGAGCACGGCGACCCGTTGGTGATAGAGCGTGCGCAGGGTAGCCGTTTGTTCGATCAGGATGGGCGCTCCTATCTGGACGGTAATTCATCATGGTGGACGGCTCTGCTCGGCCATGGACACCCAAGGCTGATCGCGGCCTTGAAGGCCCAGGCCGATGCGTTGTGTCACACGGCGCTCGCGGGAATCACGCATGAGCCTGCGGCGCGTTTGGGCAAGGAGCTCATAGCTGTCGCACCGGCAGGTCTGTCGCGGGTGCTCTTCAGCGACAATGGTTCAACAGCGATCGAAGCTGCCATCAAGATCGCCCTGAAATTTTGGGGCCAAAATGGCAGACCCCGGCGGCGACGTTTCATCGCGCTGGACGACGCCTTTCATGGCGAGACGCTGGGCGTGACGGCGCTTTCTGGGGTGGAGGTGTTTCGTCGGCCGTTCGCGGACGTGCTGATGGAATGTGTTCATGTCCCTGTCGGTCAGGATGGCTACGAGCGAGCGTTTGCTGCCGCGGAGCGACTGTTGCGCGAAGGCGCCGACGAGATTGCGGCTGTCGTCGTTGAGCCGATGCTGCAGGGAGCTGGCGGCATGCGTGTCTATTCGGCGGAGTATCTGCGCCGGCTGCGTGCGCTCACCCAGGAGCTGGACATCCTGTTCGTAGCCGATGAAGTCTTCACAGGCTACGGCCGGACGGGCCCCATGTGGGCCTGCGCGCACGCAGGGATCGCTCCAGATATCCTGTGCACCGCCAAGGGTTTCAGCGGCGGCCTGTTGCCGATGGCGGCGACGCTGGCTTCGGAGCGCGTTTTTGATGGGTTTTTGGGTGATGCCAGTCGTGCCCTGCATTACGGACATACCTACTGTGGCAATCCGCTTGGCGCTCGGGTCGCACTCGAAGTGCTGGCGGTCTACAAGGATGAGCAGATCTTGGAGAAAGCTGCACCCAAGGCCGAGAAGTTAACGCGTGCGGTAGAGGCATTCGCGGGGCTTCCCGGAGTGAAGAGTGTTCGGAGCCTTGGGATGTTAGGGGCCGTGGAACTCGAAGGTGAGGCGAGTGGCTACCTCGGGCGTGCTGGTTGGCGGGTTTATGAAGAGGCCAAGAAGCGAGGGGCGTATCTCCGGCCGCTGGGCAATATCGTCTACACGGCGCCGGCACTCAATATCCCAGACGCCGATCTCGATGAGCTACTTTTCATCTTCAGCGAGTCCATTCGCGCTGTCTTGGCGAGGTGAGCTCGTAGCCCTTGACCCCACGATCTATCGGCGCCTATTGGGGGCTCCATGGCTCAACGAAAGCGTTACGTGTTCGTGTGCGTCAATCGACGACCGGACGGCACACCCAAAGGCTCGTGTGCGGCTCAGGGTAGCGAGGAACTCCTGCTTCAGCTCAAAGCCCGGCTGAAGGAGAAGAAGCTCGCCGAGCTGGAAGTCCGAGCGTGCAGTGCGAGTTGCCTGGATGCCTGCTGGGTCGGTCCGTGCATTGCCGTCGAGCCCGATAATTATTTCTACGGACACGTGCAGCTCGCAGACATTCCTGAAATCATCGACGCCTGGGAAAACGGGACACGCGTTGAACGTCTCGTGCTTTCCGAATCAGACTACGTGATGCCCAAGGAGTTGAAACGTCTTGAAGAAGAGCTCGCTCGTGCCAAAGGCCGCGCATGAGTGTCTGGTTCGACACGCGTTAGAGGTTTTCGGCTCGGATCTTGGCGCCCGGCGCGGGGCACCTATCTTGTGTAAACAGGTAGTAAGCATGCTTACTATCTGTTTGAGACGCACGGTGAGCATCCGACACGCGGCGGCAAGCGGCAAGCGGCAAGCGGCAAGCGCTCATGCACATCTGTACATCGCTCAGTGTGAGCCGGCGCTGGATTCAAGATGAGGGCTCGTGGTGCGCGCCCTCATTTTCAACGCATCCGGGGATCTGGTGGTGAAGCCTCTGTCCTGCGCGGGGCGCAACGCACGACCACTCTTTTGACCTTGGCCAGTCGACGATCCTTTGGTGTTGTTTTTGCGAGAAAACAAGCGATCAGACGCATTGGGAGAGTCGCCATTCTGACTGACAATCTGACAATCTGACATCCGTTTGACGAAATGCGTCCAAGAAGACATATTGGCGGGAATGAACGACTCTTCACTCAGCACCGATAGTTCACCCGAAAGTGCCGCACCGGGTGCCGGAACCGCAAGCTTCCCCGAAGTGAGCCTGCTCGTTGTCGACGATGAAGCCAGTAATTTGCTCTCCTTGGAGAAGATCTTTCAGCGCGAGAACATGCGCGTGTTCTCTGCGGAGAATGCCAAAAGTGCGTTGGAGATACTGCGCAAGCATCGTATTCAGGTGGTGCTCACGGACTTGATGATGCCGGGTGTGAGTGGTGTTGAGCTGTTGCGCGGCGTGAAAGAAATCTCGCCCGACACCGAGGTCGTGCTGATGACGGCCTACGGCAATGTCGAGACGGCAGTGCAGGCGATGCGCTTGGGGGCGTTTGATTTCGTCGAAAAACCCCTGAAGCGCATGACGATTGTGAAGAGCATTCGTATGGCCGCAGAACGGCAATCCCTCGTGATCGAGAACCGTTCGTTGCGCCGAAAGTTGGAGTTGCTCACCACGCGTGAGATCATTGGTCAAAGTGGTGCGCTGCGGCACGTGCTGGATGTGGCGACACAGGCGGCGCCGTCGAGTGCTACGGTGCTGATTTTGGGCGAGAGCGGTACGGGCAAGGAGCTGATAGCGCGCTATGTGCACAGCAAGAGTTCGCGGGCTTCTGGGCCCTTTGTGGCGGTCAACTGCGCAGCGATCCCCGAGAGTATTTTGGAGGCCGAGCTGTTCGGGCATGAGCGTGGGGCATTCACCGGAGCGATCGCTAAGCGCGAGGGTCGCTTTGCCAAAGCCAAGGGCGGCACGCTGTTTCTCGATGAAATTGGCGAGTTGAGCCCGGCGGTGCAGGTGAAGATCCTGCGTGTGTTGCAAGAGGGTGAATATGAGCCGGTGGGCGGCAACTCGATCAAAGCCGATGTGCGGATCGTCGCCGCGACCAATCGCGACCTCGATGTGGAAGTTGAGGCCGGAAGATTTCGTGAAGATCTCTTTTATCGCTTGAACGTGATTGCGGTCACTGCGCCGCCACTCCGAACACGACGCGAAGACATCCCGCTGCTCGTGGATCATTTTATCGGAGTCTATTGTCGGAAGAACAACCG
>JBBSBI010000097.1:0-18720 GCA_038251425.1 Polyangiales bacterium | reverse complement strand
CGCCCGCCAAAGGGGCAGTCCGTGCGTTGCCGAGCCCAGCGTCGGGCTCGCCGAATTTCACGCCATTTGTTGCGGCATATGCGGTGCACACCGCGTCTACTTCCTTGGTCACGATCTCGAGATACTGGATCTTCATGGCTCCTGCCTCCGGTTGATGACGAATCTTCTGATGCGGCCTAACGTACCGCGCTTCAGCTGCGAGAGCCAGAGGGAGCCTGCAAAGGCGAGCGGCGGTACTCGTCTGCTGCAAGCGCTTGTTGGACGGCGAGTGTTTAGTCGGGTTCAACTCGACCGAGAGCTTCATCGGTTGCTAGCTCAAGCTCGGCGAGTTCTGTGTCGGTGAGGGATCGAATTTTGGTGTCGAGTGCGGTCTTAGGAATGGCACGCATCTGGAAAGCTAGGGCGACCGAATCGGTGGGCAATCCGTCGATCGAGGCGGAAATGAGCGCAGTACCCGCGAGGCGAGCACGCTCAAGATTGGTGGTTAAGGGCACGACCAGAACTGATTGGAGGACGCGGCTGAGAGTGTCGCTCTGCCAGACAACGACGGGCCTGCGACCGGTTTGCTCCATTGGTCGGTGTGAACCAAGGTTGGCCCACCAGATATCCCCACGTCTCAACCGTGATCCTCTCGGTCAAGTTGGGCGGTCCAATCGGCGAGGCCATCCTCCGCAAGATCGAGGTCCTCAGGTTGAAATGACGCAAGGCGTGGAAGATCCCATCGTGCATTGTCCGGGTGACGGACGACAATTAGCCCAACGCGCTCACCGTGCCGCAAGTTCAACGGTTTGGCCGGTCGCAGCATTCCGTTCTCATAAAGGGCTTCGACTGGTCGCATCGGATTAGGGTAGCATCTTTGGCAAGTGGCTGCGATGCTCGCGTTCGCTCGGATTTAGCGAGCTTTAATGGCCTTCGCGCGTCCAACTTGTACTTCAACAGTTCCGTATAAGCCACCAGTCGAAGATCCGTATATCCCCCTCCGGTCCTGCGTCCATTTACGAACGCCCTCTACAAATGCGGGTTTTCCCTTGGGGTCGTGCTGTTATCCGAGATCTGTATAAGCCAGGCGTAGGGGCCGATCATTCGAGGGGGCTGCGGATGCCGAGGGGGCCGCGGTTCAGGACGTGGGTGTAGATCATGGTGGTGGCGACGTCGTTGTGGCCGAGGAGTTCTTGGATGGTGCGAATGTCGTAGCCGGATTCTAGGAGGTGGGTGGCGAAGGAGTGGCGGAGTGAATGGCAGGTGGCGTTCTTGGTGAGGCCGGCTTCGAGAGCGCCGATTTTGAAGGCGCGCTGGAGGACGGTTTCGTGGAGGTGGTGGCGAAGAAGTAGGCCGGTTTGGCGGTCACGATAGGTGCGGGTAGCGGGGAAGAGCCATTGCCAGGCGAGGGCGCGCTGAGCGCTTGGGTTCTTGGTGCTGAAGGCGCCGGGGAGTTCGACGTAGCCTGCGCCGGCTGCGAGGTCTTGGCGATGCAGGTGTTGAACTGTGACGACTTGTGCTTGAAGAGAAGCGGTGAGGATTTGGGGGAGCACGGTTAAGCGATCCTTGTTGCCTTTACCGCTACGCACCACGATTTGCTGGGCTCCAAAGTCGATGTCTTTGACGCGGAGGTGAGCACATTCGAGGAGTCGGAGGCCAGCGCCGTAGAGCAAAGAGGCCATCAGCTTGGGCGTTCCGTGCATGTGCGCGAGCACGGTTTTGGCTTCGTCCCGCGTTAGAACGGTCGGAAGCTTGCGGGTGCGCTTTGGGCGAGCCAGTTCATCCATCCAGGGGACGTCGACCTTGAGGACGTGTCGATAGAAGAACAGCAGGGCGCACAGGGCCTGGGTGTGGGTGGAAGCGCTGACTTTTCGTTCGTTAGTGAGCGAGTTCAGGAATGCGGAGACCTCGGAAATGCCCAGGTTGTTAGGGTGTTTAGTAGGATGAAAAGCAAGGTAGCGGCGGAGCCAATGGGTGTAGGCGCGTTCGGTTCTGGGGCTGAAGTGACGCTGGCGTAGCTCCTCGCGAAGTTGATCGAAGAGGTTGTCAGGGCCGAAGTCTCGAGTGTAAGCCACGGCAGCTGTTCGGGCGCGGAGCGGGGTGAGTTGCGTGCAACTTGTAGCTGAACAGCTTTCGTGCCTCCGCTGTGGGGCGTCGGAAGTTGCGGCCCAAACCAACGGATCGTTGTCACGGGGTTGGCTATAGACTTGGGAGTAGCTTGTTGGGCTACTCAGCGAAAGGGCTCAGCGAACAGGCTCAGCGAACAGGCTCAGCGAATAGGCTCAGCGAACAGGCTCAGCGAATTTCGCGAAAGGGCTCCGCGAATGCGTGCTCAGCGAATAACAGTGGGGCAGCCGGCGACGACTTGGACTTGTTGGACGTTGCCTAGCTTGACGCGGTCACAGGCTTCACCGCGGAGGGAAATGGCGGTGGGGGTGGTCCAGGCCCAGCCGTTGGTTTCGCTTTGGGCGATGACGTCGTTGTCGAGGAAGACGTTGAGTAGCGTGGGATCGGGGGGCGTTTGGGTGAGTTTGATATCGCAGACTTTTGTGACGGAAGAGCCAATTTCTAGGAGTGCCGTGCCGAGGGCGTCGGTGTCGTTGACGGGGTAGTAGCGAGTGGGGAGGGAGCGCGCTGTGCCGCCGAGTTCGGCAAGTTGATTGAGGAGATCGGAGAAGGCTTCGCTGCCGGGCATGCCAACGACGAAGGTTCGAATGCCGCGCTCGGCAAGAGCTTTGACGGCTGCTGCTGTGGGGTCTTTGTCGAAACAGCCGCGCGGCGCGTCGGGGCTGCCAGTATCGGGGCTGCAACAGTTGACGTACGGTGTGCAGGCCTCTGGTCCCAGGATGATGTTGGCGATGCAGCCGTTGGCATCGCAGGTTGCGGAGGCGTTGCAGTTGGGCGCACCGTCGGTGAGCAGCACAGCGACGGTGGTGCCGGAGAGAGCGGCGAGTGGTTCGACGAGGGCGGCGAGTGTTGCTGCAGTTGGAGTGCCACCGTTGCCACTCGCAGGCGGCGCAACGCGATCAAGTTTGTCGGTAAAAAGCGAGAGAATTGGGCCTGTTTTGCCGGCGTTGGTGTAAGAGTACGGATCACCGAGCACGGGGCTTTGGAGCTCGGAGCCAGGGCTGCAACCGGTTGGGTTGTTAACCGCGGGAAAAATCGTAGCGCCGTATTGAACTCGGTGACCGATGCTGCGCAAGACGTCGACGATTGCAGCTTTAGCTGCGCGGTACTTGCTGAGGCGGGTATTAGGGAGCGGCTCCAACATGCTGCCGGAGCGGTCCAGAATAAAATAGAGATTGGGTGCTTCGATCAGCACGGGTGACACGTCGTTCACGCAGAAGCCGGTGGCATCAACACCCGGTGGCCCGCCCGGGATAAGAAATATTCCGCCACTTGGGGCAGCCATGGCTGACCCTGCTTGGCCCGTGGAGAGATCAAAGTAGGCAGGCGGATCGGCGTGCCCGCAGAAACTCAGAGCGGGGGAACCCAGGCAAAGCAACGGAAGCAGCCAACGCGTGCGCACGAACGCCGAAGAATAGCATTCGTGAGCGCTTGGGGCGATCCAAGCTTTGCAGCCCGGACGGATTGGCGCGCAGATCTCGAACAGAAACAGCCGTTTTGGCTGGTAAACCAGCGAGCAATGGGCGGCGTCGCTGCGCTCGATCCAGAAAACGCCAGGCTTTGAAACTTAGCGAGAAGTCGGGATGGCTCCGCGATATCGTGGCTGGCCATGGCTCCGCCAACACTTCGTCAACGCCTCCGTTATGCAGCGGTGGTGTTAGCCTGTATGGCTGTGACGATGGGTTGGGGAGATGCATGGCGACGGCCCTTCGATATCGCACTCAAACGAACGGTGCAGACGGGTGCGCAGCTTCTGGTTTTGGTGAGTGGCGAAGCTGGCGCTGTTCAGCGTGCCGAGGTGCGGGTATATTGTCCGGAAGGGGAGCGTTATTTTGGAGCGGCGGCGGGAGTGTCCGATCAGCAGGGGGCGAGCCTTTTGAATTCGCTGCCGGTTGCTGAGTGTTGGGTGCTCGTGGATGCGCCCGCTTTGGCCCGTGGAGCCGTGGTCCGCAGCCTAAAGCCGGGTTTGCAACACCTGCGGTTTCGCCTCGGGAAGGCGGAGACGTTGAGCGTGAGTGTCGTCGATGAGGCACTCGTGCCGGTCTCGCGTGCGAGCGTGCTGGTGGATATTCCGGGCGAGCTACCGTTTGGTGCGCTCACGGATGCAGCTGGGAACGCTGCGTTTCAGCGGCTCACGGCGGGGCCATTTCGGGTTCGTGTTTATGCCCAGGGCTTCGAGGCTGCCGAGCAGCGCCAAGTTCAAAATTCGGCGCGTTTAGTGCTGAGCCGCATGGCGATCCTGAAGGTGCGCGTGAAGGATGAGAAGGGGCGTGCGGTGGCTGCGGCAGAGGTACAGATCGGCGGCGCCAGCCTCTGGCCGGTGCGGCGTGCGGTAACGAATGCGCAAGGTGAGGTCAACATCCTCGGGCTGCCGGAAGGTAGCTATGAGTTGCGTGCGCAGAGTGGGTCCTTGGTCGGCACGGCGTTCACGCCCAGCGCGTTGGTGAAGGGTGGCGAAAGTGAAGTTGAGCTGACGCTGCGGGAAGGGCGCTTCGCGTTGGTTGAGGTGGTCGAGGATGCACCGAGCCAAGAGAAGCTCGGCGGGGCTGAAGTGTTGTTAGCCGAAGAGGGCTTGAGTTTTTTCCCGTTGCGCGGGAAGACCGAGAAGAATGGCCAAGTTCGGTTGGGCCCATTGGCGGCGGGCGCTGTGAGTGTGAGCGCGCTCGCGGAAGGGTTTGTAGCGACGCATGCGCTCGCTGTGCCGCTGCCGTTTCCTAAGGTCATTGTGGTGAAGTTGGTGCGAGGCGCCACGCTGTTGGGTCGTGTGGTGGATGCGCGGGGCTTTGCGGTGCCGGGCGCGTCCCTAGAGATCATTGGCAATGATTGGATGGGGCTGCCGGTTTCGGAGACGCCGCAAACGCTTGATTTTGAGCGCATTCATTTGGCGTGGGTCGAATCCGGACCGCGCACGCTGATCCCCATGGGCGAGCTTGGAGTGATGCCAGGGCCGGTTCCTCCTATTCCGACGAGCGCTCAAGCGTTCGGGGATCAAGGGGGCAGTGTGGCTCGCGTTCAGGCCTGGGTCACCGACGATGCTGGGCGCTTTCGAGCCTTTCCCGTCACTCCCGGTCGTGTGTTTGCGATCGCGCGCCATCCGGAGTTTGTGGATGGCTTGAGCGACGCGGTCACGCTTGCCAAAGGCGGGCGTGCGGAAGTGTTGATCACGTTGTATGCGGGCGGCGAACTCACAGGGAGAGTGAAGGACGCGCGCGGTTTTGGCATCGCGGGGGCTCGTTTGGAAGCGAGCGCCACTCGGGGCACGCTCCGGCGCAGTGTGTGGACGGAAGCGGATGGAAGTTTTCGGTTTGCGGCGTTGCCGGCAGAAGTGGTGCTCACTGTCGCGCGGCCCGAAGCGCCATTTTCGCCGGTTTATCGCGAGAGAATTACGGTGCTCGTGAATCAGCGGCAAGAGGTCGAGATCCAGCTCGCAGCTTCGCGCGACAAGGTGCGGTTTCAGGTTTCAGGCGAGAGAGCTGAGCCATTGCGGATGGCTCAAATCAGCGTGGCGTCGCTTTCAAGTGGCACACCCTTTCGGAAGACGGTATTCACAGACGATCGCGGCGTGGCGGAGCTCGATGATGCAACCGGGCGCAATGTGCAGTATGTGGTGAGTGCGCCAGGGTATGCGCTCGTGCGTCATTCTGAGCTTGAGTTGAAGGCTGAGGTCGCCGTGAAGTTGATGCGCGGCGTGCGCGTCGAGGGTGAGGTGCGCGGAGTGCGCGGGCATGTGCCGGTGGAGCATGCGACGGTGAGTGCGGAGGTGGACGGCGTGCGGTTTTCCGCAGTCACGAATGAATTGGGCCAGTTTGTGCTCGAAAATGTGCCGCCTCGGGTGGTTCGTTTCGAGGTCAAGCACGCGGATTTTGCGGACTTTTTCGCGCAAGTCCCGGTGCCGAGCGTCGATGGTTTGGCTCGCCCGTTCAAGCTCGCTCCGTGGGTGTTGGAAGCCGCTGGGCGGATCAGCGGCAGAGTGGTGGATCAGGCGCAGCAGGCGTTAAGTGGCGTGCGCGTATCGCTCGGGGCAGTGTCTGAATTTCTACCGCTCGGAGGTTTGCCAGCGGGCATGGTGCTGACAGATGAGAACGGCGCGTTCGAGCTCGCGGGAGCCAAGGAGGGGCTGTGCGAAGTGAATGTAGCTCTGCCGGGTGTCGGTCGTGGGAAAGTGAGTGGTGTGCAAGTGTCGGCCGGGAAGACGACCTTGGTGGGGGACCTTTTGCTGAGTGAGCCTTTCGATGCGGCGCCTGTCTTGGCTCCCAGTTTGGCCATTTCGCTCGCGCCAGTTGCTGGAGCGAACGGCGTTCAGGTGGAGGTGGCGTTGGTGGCAGTGGGGAGCGAGGCGGAGCGCGCTGGTCTCCGCGCCCACGACGTGTTGCTCCAGATCGATGGGCATCGAGTCACGGATCCCACACAGGCCCGTGCGCTGTTGGAGGGGCCTGAAGGGACAGACGTTAGCCTGGAGCTGTTGCGTGGGTCCGAGAGCGTGCGGCTGAGTGCGCTCCGCGAGCGCGTACGCCGTTAACCCGGCTTACTGCGCTTTTGCGCTGAATTCTAGCGTTACGGGGGCCGCTGAGGCCACTTTGGGTCCGAGCGAGGCCAGCGTTTTTTCTGCGAGCTTTTCGAAAGCTGAACGGGGACGCACGTCGTGCGCTTCGAGGCTAACGTTGAGCGGCTCCAGCGTCTTCACTTGGAGCGACACCGGCTTCTCTCCCTGGTAGCGAAGCGTTATTTCAAGCTTGGTGCTGCCGCTCACCGTCCGTTGGTGAAGCCGAACATCGCCGGTGGCCGTCGCGGTGAAGGTACGAACATCTCCTTTGAGTTCGTTCAGGTTGCCCGTGGTCGACTCGAAGGTCTTGAGCTTGAATTCGACCCAGCGATTCTTCTCGCGCACCATGGGAGTCACGTCGTCGCTGATTTCAAACCACGTCCGCATATGTTCGTTTTGCTTGTCATTCTTGACACGCTCCCCAAATTGGCCATTTTCGTCGGCGCGCTTCTGTTGATAGACGGTGAGCTTCAACAGGTCGATTTGTAGAAGGCCCGTGCTCTTCTTCACATCCATCAAGTCGACGAAGATTTGGCCCGTGATGGATTGGTTGGCCTCGCCGTAAATCTTCTCGAGCGGCGCATCCATTAAGAACGATGTTTTGGCTGTCGTAGCGTCCACAATAAACTTCTGAGAGGTTGAACTCGCGGGCTTGGCAGCCTCCAGCGCCGTGCTCACGGGCGCTGCATTGGCGGAGGGCTTACTCTCGCAACCGCTGAGACTGAGAAGAGAAAGGCTGCTGAAGATGACGAGGCTCTGGGTGCTGAAATTCATGGTGGGTCTCCGTGTTTGGTTTGCTACCCAGTGCTATGCGGGTCCACGGGCTTTGGTTTCACCCTCCGCTCACAGCGGAACCGCGTCGGTGTGGAAACCCAAGCCCAGCGCGGCGACAGGGTCCAAGCTGAATGCCGGACCGCGGGCTCGCAACTTAAAGGAAAAGATTAACCCGATCGCCAGTTGGTAGGTATTTGAAGCTGCACGCTTCAGTCGTTCGAATTGAAACCGCGCGGCTCGCCCTTCTCACCGTCGGAGAAAAGAAAGATGAGCGGAATAATCCCAATGGCCAACACGAGGGTTCCAACGATCTTGATGAGAGTAACGAGGCCAGCTTCCATAAAATCCTCGGCACAATACGGATTGCAGCAATAGAAGCAAGGCGTTATATAACGTTGATAGCAGAATGCAGCGGGATTTCCGCTGCTTTTTTTCAGAGGGACAGATGGTTGTGCACGACAAGAAAGACAGTGATCGAGCGATGAAGGTGGTCCCACCGGCTCGGCTCACTGCGACGGAGGAGCGCAGCAGCGCGACGCGTCCTCCCCCGTCCGCGGTGCGCGCCGTAGGTGGTCGCCTGCTCATCGTGGATGATGAACAGACGCTGTTGCGGGGGCTCACGCGCCTCATGGGTTTGGTCGCGCCCGACTGGCGGATTTCAACCGCTCTTACTGCCGAGCAGGCGCTCACGCTGCTCGAAGCTGAAGCATTCGACGTGATGGTAACGGATCTAGAGATGCCGGGGATGGGCGGGCTTGCGCTTCTGGAGCAAGTTGTCCCGCGGTTTCCCGGCATGGTGGTCGTGGTGCATTCTTCGCACAGCAATCAGCGCGCCGAAGAGTTAGCGGATTATTGCCTGAGCAAGCCGATCGGCACGGATGTGTTGATCAACACCGTCAGCTCTGCGTTTGCAGAGGCGCTCATTCGTCAAAATACGCGCGCCGCTCGCACTTCGCAGACGGGCTGAGCCTCAGCCCTGGCCGAGGCGTTCGGTGAGAAAAGCGCTGACCTGGTCTAACGCAATACGCTCCTGGGCGCCGCTGTCACGATCGCGCACCGTCACGCTTTGATCTTTGGCAGTATCGCCATCAATCGTGAAGCAGAAGGGGCAGCCCGCTTCATCCATGCGTGCGTAGCGTTTGCCGATGCTCTGTTTCACATCATGCTCAATGAAGCCCTGGCGTCCAAAACGCTTGAAGAGCTCCGCATGCAGCCGCTCGCTCACCTCCGGCATGCCCTCTTTGTTCACCAGTGGAAAAACAGCGGCTTTGATCGGCGCCAGGCGTGGGTGGAGACGCAGCAGCTCAGGACTCGGGCGCGAGGGATCTTCAGTGAAGGCTTCGCACAGCACGGCCAACACACCACGATCGAGGCCCGCCGAGGGTTCGATCACATGCGGCAGGTATTTCTCGCCCTTACGCGCGCCATTCGGCAGTAGTTCCCCGCGGTCCGTGTCAAAGTATTCCAGATTGCTGCGCGAGGTTTTTTGGTGCTGCGAAAGATCGAAATTAGAGCGATGCGCAATCCCTTCGAGCTCCCCAAATCCCGGAGCGGTGAAAGGAAAACGATACTCTACGTCGCTCGTGCCGGCGCCCGTCTTGGCATAATGAGCCAACTCATCGCGCTCGTGTTCTCGCAACTGTAGATTCTCTCCTGATAGACCCAGGCTCTTCCACCAAGCCACCCGCGTATCTCGCCAAAAGCGATACCAAGCATGCGCCTCGGATTCGTGGCAGAAGAATTCAATCTCCATCTGCTCGAATTCACGGCTGCGGAACGTAAAATTGCGGGGCGTCACTTCATTTCTAAACGCCTTGCCCGTCTGCGCAATCCCAAACGGCACACGCACGCGCGTGGTGTCCACCACGTTCTTGAACTGCACAAAGATGCCCTGCGCGGTTTCCGGTCGCAGATAAGCAACGTCGTCTTCACCAGCTGTCGCACCCACGTAAGTTTTGAACATCAGATTGAAGGCACGCGGCTCGGTGAGGCTGCCCACCTTTTCGGCTTCTGGCGCCAAAATCGAGGGAAAATCGCTCGTTGGCAGCTTCGAAAGCTCCAAGCTCACCACGTCGCCAAACGCCTTTTCAGCTTTCTTCTTCTGCTTCGCTTCGCTCGGGCTATCCGGCAAATACGCGAAGTAGGGCTTGCCTTGGCGATCGCCACTCTGGGGCCCAAACACCAACAAATGATCGGAGCGATAGCGTGCCTTCGTTTCTCGACAATCCACCATCGGATCGCTGAAGCCCGCAACATGGCCGCTCGCCTCCCACACCTTCGGATGCTGAATGATGCAAGTATCGAGTGGCACCATGCGCACCGGTTCCCCATTCGGACCTAACGCTCCACCACACGGATTGAGCACCACATCTTGCCACCACGCCTCGCGCAAATTCTTCTTCAGCATTGCGCCGAGCGGGCCATAATCCCAAAACCCGTTGAAGCCCCCGTAGATCTCGGATGCCTGGTAAACAAACCCACGACGCTTCGCGAGCGCCATGATCTTATCCATCGATTTAGTCGTCATACGTGGCTCAATCTTCAAGCATCGAAGCGGTCTGCCCGGACTATCGCTCACGCCCCTCCATCCCTGCAAACATCCAGCGCCGCCAAACGCCAGCCCCCCAACATTTCAGCACGGATAGCTCAGCGCATTTTGGCCAGCTGCCCCCTCTGGCCGAGCAGGAGCTCGCCCCGTCTCCCCCAAGGCGTCGCTTCGCTCGCCGGGGGAAACGCCACACCACGTGGAGGCGTCGTGCACACGGTTCCTGTACGCGGCAAGCGTGGTGGCGCGCTGAAGACGTTTGTTCGAAATAGCAACGTCACGTTCGATGCCCACCCGGGAGGGGTAGACGCCGAAAAAAGTAGTAAGCATGCTTACTATCTCAAATCGTTGCAGGAGAGGGTGCAATTGCAAGCTTTCAGGGAGGGGGTAGACGCCAGAAAAAAGTAGTAAGCATGCTTACTATCTCAAAGGAGTGCGCAGGCCGTGATCCGCAAGGCTTGCCAGACCTTTGAGCTTTCTATCGGATACACATCTGCGTCGGATACACATCTCCGTTGGGGTCAAGAAAAGAATGGCCCGCTTTTGGTGCTGGCCGGAGCTGGCACCGGCAAGACGCGCGTGTGAGCAAACAGTGTGGCACGCTAAGGACGTCTGCAAACAAAGGTAGTAAGCATGCTTACTACTTCAAATGGGCACAGAGGAGGCTTGTTCGCGAAAGCAGCTTGGGGTCTGCAGCCAAACTTCAGCACGCCGGATGATTGGACTCGTTGCGGGGTTCGCAGGGCCGCTGTCGGTTAGCTGCGTTCCGCGCGAATTAGCTTGGCAATGGTAACGAGCTGCATGTTGCTGGTGCCTTCGTAGATTTTTCCGATTTTGGCGTCGCGATAGAATTTTTCGAGCGGAAATTCCTTGGTGAAGCCGATGCCACCTGCGAACTCGATGGCGAGGGAAGCCGTGCGTTCGGCAACTTCGGAGGCCATCAGCTTGGCCATGGCGGCTTCTTTGATAAACGCTAAGCCGGCATCCTTCAGGCGCGCGGCGTTGTAGACCAAGAGGCGAGCTGCTTCGATTTCCATAGCGAGGCGTGCGTATTGAAACTGGACGCCCTGAAAATCCGCTATTTTCTGACCAAATTGTTGGCGTTGCTCCATGTATGAAAGCCCCAGATCAAAGGCGCCTTGGGCCAGGCCGAGCATCTGAGCTCCGATCCCGATGCGACCTTCATTCAGGGTTTCAATCGCGATTTTATAACCTTTGCCTACTTCGCCGAGCACATTGGCGTCGCTCACTTCACACTCGTCGAGCAGCAAGGAGCAGGTGCTTGAAGCACGAATGCCCAGCTTATCTTCCTTCTTACCTACGGAAAATCCTGGAAACCCGCGTTCAACGAGGAAGGCGGTGATGCCCTTGTAGCCAGCCTCCGGATTCGTATTGGCAAAGACGATGAAGAGTGAGCTCTCATTGGCGTTGGTGATCCAGAGCTTCTCACCGTTGAGGACCCATGCGTTGCCGCGGCGCGTGGCTCGCGCCTTGAGCGCAAAAGCATCGGAGCCAGAAGCCGCCTCGCTCAAGGCATAGGAGCCCACCCATTCTGTGGTGAGCTTGGAGAGATAGCGCTGTTTTTGATCGGCGCTGCCCCAACGCAATAGCGCATTCTCAACCAATGTATTTTGCACATCCACCAGCACCGAAAGACTGGGATCCACCTTGGCTAAGGCCTCGACGGCCAAGATCGCGGTGAAGAAGCTGGCCCCGGCCCCGCCGTATTCGGGAGGTACTTCAATTCCCATCACGCCGAGTTCAAAGAGTTCGGGGAGCAAGTCCAGGTCGAGCTTGCCGGCTGCATCCATCGCGGCGGCCCGGGGAGCCAGGCGTGTGCGCGCGAAGGCAAGCACCGAGTTCGAGAACAGCTTTTCTTCTTCACTGAGCACGCTGAGGGCTGGCTTTTGCATAGGCTCTTTCGTTGGGGCGCGGTGGGTGTTCGAGCGCAAACTATAGCTTGGCCTTGGTCCTCGGGGCGAGAGCGGTATGATGCCGCGCATGGCAGGTAATAGCTTTGGTCAGGCGTTTCGCATCACGACCGCCGGCGAGTCGCATGGGCCGGGGAACGTGGTGATCATTGATGGTTGCCCGCCTGGTATTGAAATCTCGGTCGAGGACCTGCGGGTAGATTTAAAGCGGCGGCGGCCGGGCCAAAGCAAGATTGTGACCCAGCGCCAAGAAGACGATGAACCGGAGATTTTGGCGGGCGTGTTCGAAGGCAAGACAACGGGCACCAGCCTGGCGATTCTGGTTCGCAACACGGATCAAAAAAGCCGGGACTACGCCGAGATCATGGACGTGTACCGGCCGGGGCACGCGGACTACACGTATGACAAGAAGTACGGCTTTCGCGATTATCGCGGCGGTGGGCGCTCAAGTGCGCGCGAAACGGTGTCGCGTGTCGCAGCAGGCGTGGTGGCGAAGAAGATCTTAGCGCAAGCTTTTGGGGGGAAGGTGATTGGTTATGTGAGCCAGGTGGGTCCCATCGTGGCACAAGTGGAAAAGCCCTGGGCCGTTGAGCTTTCGGCCGTCGAATTCTTCAGTGACGGAACTCCGAATCCCGTGCGCTGTCCCGACGAAGCAAGAGCCAAAGAAATGATCGCGTTGATTGAGCAGGTGCGAAAAGAGCAGGATTCGATCGGCGGCGTCGGTGAAATCGTGGCCACGGGAATTCCGGCAGGCTTGGGTGAGCCAGTTTTCGACAAGATCAAGGCGGATTTGGCCAAGGCTTTGTTCAGCATTCCTGCGGTGGTGGGCGTCGAATATGGCAACGGTTTCGCGGCGGCGAGCTTGCGCGGCAGCGCAAACAATGACGTGTTTCTCTCTGAAAATGGCGCGATCACCCTGCCCACTAACCGTCACGGTGGGATGCTGGGCGGCATCACCAGTGGGGAACCGATTGTGCTTCGTGCCGCGGTGAAGCCAACCTCCAGCTTGCCGTTACCGCAAGCGAGCGTGACGCGTGCGGGCGAAGCTACGACGGTGCGCACGAAAGGCCGCCATGATCCTTGCCTCTTGCCGCGTTTTGTTCCGATTGCAGAAGCCATGGTCGCGATCGTTCTAGCTGATCATTGGCTGCGTTGCCGAGGTCAGCTGGGTGCGTTCCCGAGCGCTTGAGTGCTTGGTGCGCCTTGAGTGCTTCGTGCGCCTGTCGCAATTCACTCTGCGGGCGCCACAGGATTCACGCAGGGTAGGAGCTCTTCCAATACTTTGCCAGCGAGTGCCAAGCCGCTCGTGACATTTTCATGAGGCTGTGCACGGCGGGTCAGGCGGCCCTCAGGGGTGAGGCGAAAGGCGGAACCTTTTTGAACGACAAGGCTCATGAGCCTGGCGGGATCGAGCGGGGTATCCTCGCGCAAGTGCAAGGTCACTGCGGATTTGCTGGCTTCGCAGGAAAGCACGCGCAAATCTCGGAAGTGAGTCTTGAGGCGCATGAGCTCGAACAGGCGACGCGCTTCTCCGGGTGGGCGCCCGAAGCGATCCTCGATTTCGCGCGCCAGATCTTGAATATCGCCTTCATCAAGCGCACTCGAAAGACGCTTGTACAGAGACAGGCGGAGCCCGATATCGGAAACATACTCGGCTGGCAACAGCGCCTCGACATCGAAGCTCAGCTCGGGATCCACGGCGTGTACAATCTCTTCGCCCTTCAGTTCGCGCGTCGCCTCCTCCAGCATTTCGCAAAACAGATCGAACCCCACGCTCTCCACAACCCCACTTTGCTCGGCACCCAAAAGGTCGCCCGTGCCTCGGATCTCCATATCGAGCTTCGCCACTTGCAAGCCGGAGCCCAGCTCACTGTGGCGCTCCATAGCTTCCACGCGCAGCCGCGATTCTTCAGTCATTTGGCTGGCAGGCGGCACCAAGAGATAGCAATAGGCGCGCTCGTTGGAGCGACCGACGCGACCGCGCAACTGATACAGCTGCGCCAAACCGAACAGATCCGCTCGATCAATGATCATCGTGTTAGCGCGTGGAATATCTAGCCCACTTTCGATGATGGCGGTGGATGCGAGAATGTCGAACTCACCCTGCACAAAGCCGAGCATAGTTTTTTCGAGCGCAGCTTCGCCCATCTGACCGTGGGCCACCGCGACACGTGCGTTCGGCACCAGTACTTTTAGCCTATCCGCGCGCTCATACAGGCCTTCGATGCGATTGTAGACAAAGAAGATCTGGCCACCTCGTGATAATTCCCGTTCGATGGCTTCACACACCAGGTCATCGTCAAAGCGCGATACGATCGTGCGGACGCTACGCCGATCAACGGGCGGCGTGGTGATGGTGGAAAGATCGCGCAGGCCTCCGAGGGCCATTTGCAGCGTGCGTGGGATCGGAGTGGCGCTCAAGGTGAGCACATCCACACTCGCGCGCAGGTTCTTGATGCGTTCCTTGTGTGTCACTCCAAAGCGCTGCTCTTCGTCGACAATCAGCAGCCCCAAATTTTTGAAATGGACGTCGCGCGAGAGCAAACGATGCGTGCCAATCACGACGTCCACAGTGCCCTTTTTTAGGCAAGAAAGCGTATCCAGCACCGCCTTCTTCGATTGAAAACGGCTGAGTGCGCGCACCTCCATGCCCGAATCAGCAAGACGCTTGGAGAAGGTCGAGAGGTGCTGTTGGGCTAAAATGGTGGTGGGGCAGAGCAGTGCTACTTGGCGCCCAGCCATGGCGTGCAAGAACGTGGCTCGGAGGGCGACTTCTGTTTTCCCAAACCCCACATCTCCGCACACCAAACGGTCCATCACGCGCTCGCTCGTGAGATCCGACAGCACGTCCGAGATGGCCGCTTCTTGGTCGGGAGTTTCGTCAAACGGAAACTGTGCTTCGAAGGCCGCGTAGTTGTCGTCGGGCGGGGGCAGCGCCGGCTTCTTGAGCTGGGCGCGTTCCGCGTGGAGAGCCAAGAGTTGATCAGCGAGATCGCGGACACGCTTTTTGACCTTGGCCTTGGTCTTGGCGAAAGAAATGCCACCCAGGCGATCTAATTTAGGGCTGCCGTGTTCACCGGCCGCGTATTTTTGAACTAGATTCAGACGATAGATCGGCACATACAGCCGATCTTTGCCTTCGTATTCGATGGCCAAGAGATCGACGGCGATATCGCCCACCACCCGGTGGATCAGTCCAGCATAACGCCCGATACCGTGTTCGGCGTGTACCACGTAGTCGCCAACACTAAGAGCCCGCAGATCTTCGAAGGCCGCCTTAGCGCTCTTCTTGGGCGGCTTGGCACGATGCGCACGGGTGCCGAAGATCTCCTCCTCGGTGATAATAATGAACTCTTCGGCGGGCGCGGCGATGCCGCGTGCCAATGGAGAAACCAGCAGCCGCACAATTCGTTTACCGAGTGAGCGTGCTTCGGGTTCGCCCAACGTACGTTCTTCGGGCTTGCTCAGTCCGCGTTCTTTCGCGCTGCTCGTTGCCGACGGTTGAAGCTTGGATTCCACGCGCGCCACGTTGAGCTCACGATGGCTCAACAGTGCTTCTAGTCGGTCGCGTTGGTGTTCTGTGCGTGCGGTGATGAGCACTTGGAGATCGGCTTCAAACCAAGTGTGGATCGCTGTAAAAATCGGGTCTAGGCTCGGGGCGCCGTGGCGGCGGGCGTTGGCTTGGCGTTGTGAAATGAGTTCGGCGTGGTCAGTGGTGCGGAGTGAGGGCGTGTCCACGGCGAGGGCTTCCAGGGCCTCAATGCCGCTCGTGCTGGTGCTCGTGGCGACCCCCGATTGCGAGCACAGCACTACAGAATACTGCCGCAGAAGCGGCGCGAGTTCGCTGCTTTCGACATACAGCGCCGTGACATCGAAGTGAGGCACGCTGCTGCGTTTTTCGGCGTCGGCGCGGGCACGCGCCAGCTCACTCTCCAATTCTCGAAGGCACGCCGCAGGATCCTCAAACACGACCACCGACTGCTCATCGAGATAATCCGTAAGTGGCACCAGGTCGAAGAACGCTGGCAAGAACGCATCAGCCCCCAAGAAATTTCGTCCAGAGAGCACGTCTTCGATCAAGCCCTTGGCGCGCGACGTGGGCCAATTCACCCGATCACAGAGTTCCTGCAAGCGATGTTGAATGTTCTCTGCGGAGCCGGCACCGGGCAACCAAAAACGCGCAGGAGGAACGCTCAAAGTGGAAGATATGCCTTGGGTGCGTTGGTCTTCCGGATGAAACGACTTGAGCGAACTGACGATCTCGCCATCGAGCTCCAAACGCGTTGGGAGCGGCGCCAACGCGGGCCAAATATCGATAATTCCGCCGCGGATAGCGAAACTTCCGGCATCTTCCACGAGCGGGGTGCGTAAGTAGCCGATGCTCTCCAGGGCTGAGGAGAGCGGGCCGAGGGAGAGCAGCTGTCCGCGTGTGAGGGTGAGCCCAGCAGCTGCTAACACGGCGGGTGGAGGTACCCTTCGCACAAGTGATTGCGCAGTGGTGAGCATCACCACGCGATCGGACGTGAGAAATGCGTGGAGCGCGCCGGTGCGTTCGAGAGTCTGCGCGCGATCGACGTGTACTTCAACATACGGTGATGTGTCGTTAGTTGTTAGTTGTACCAGTGTCGTGCCAAGAAGCCGGGCATGGCGGCCCACCGGGATGCCGGCGAGCCATGCGCGGAGGTCATCCGCTGCAGCCTCAAGCAACTTAGAATTGGGCGCGACGTACAGCACGCGTTGAGCACCCGAATTGAGAAGCTCTCGTGTGAGCAAACTCGGCGCTGAGCTGCCGGCACCGACGACGGGATGCCAACCAGGCCGAACGAGTACTCGCCGACAAAACTCAGTAAATCCGGTAAAAGGTCGCCCTCCCGTCAGCCACGGATCCGGAATACCTGAAGGCTGGCTCATAGCGCCGAATGCTCAAGGCTGGTCAAGAGCAGGTTGCGGGTTCGCAAATGCCACTCACCATCCGGATGCGCCAAGAGGTACGTCTTAAGTAAATCACTCGCGCTCTCGATTTGGCCGAGTTCAAGCCGCAGCATGCCCCGCGCGAGGAGCGCGGGATAGAGCGTATCTTTGCGTTCCAGGGCGTCCACGTAAGCGAGCCTTTGGAGGGCCGGCGCGTTCTGGCTCGCGGGCGGATAGCGCAGCAAGAATGCGTAGTAGAGCCGCCAATCATCCAGTGTTAACTTGAGACCTGAAAAGCCGTCGAGCGCAGTAAGGTTCAGCCAGCGCGCGCGAAAGAGAACAGAAAGCTCCGCGGGCGTTGGCACGAGTGTTCCGTTGGAATCCAGCCAACCGTTGTCCTCAACGCGGGCGAAGAAAGCGCCTCCCAACTCAATTAAATCGTTTCCGCGGACTCGAGTGGCTTGCCACCCGGAAGCCGCTTTCAAAAATGCATCTGCCTGGAAGGCCAGAAGCCCCAAGAGCTGACTCGAACCGTGGAGACGGAACGCGCGCTCGGCAGCGGTCTGGAGCTCACCTAGGTAGCGTGTGCGGTCCGGATCGGAACGCGCCTCGGCGGCACCGTACTGTCGGAAGGCTTCGCCGAGGGCCCGCACATCGAAGGGCAGTGGTTTCTGGGCAACCTCGCCCGCCAGCGAAGAAAACATCGAGAGCCTCGCCCGTTCGTAGCGACGATCCAGTGTGGGCAGCGGCAAACTGGGAGATGCGATGGGCCGGGGCAGGATTAGCAACGCAACAAACAACGCCGAGCCAGCGAGCAGCGGAATGTAGGGCCAACCTTCAAGCCAGCTTGGGCCTCGCCCGCTCAAGGTGCGCGGCTGTGCGTCCTTGACACCGGGTGTCGGGGGTCCGAATGATGCGCGGCCGCCCGTGACGGGTGTCTTATTCGAGGTATCCTTAGCGTCCGAGGCCATTGTGGAAGAGAAGCGCGTTTACGTTCGAGCACCGATCAGTGTGGATATTTCTTGCGAAGATGAGTTGGGCAATAGCTTCGCCGGGGTGACGCAAGATATTAGTATGGGTGGGATGTATGTTGAAGCTGCGTCTTCGCCCGCGTTCGGAGCCAAGGTGACCGTGCTGTGCCATTTGCCTGGGGCAGCCACGCCGACGAAGTTTCCGGGCACAATACGCTGGGTGCGGCCCGACGGCTTTGGCGTGCAATTTGGCTTGTTAGGTGCGAAGGAAACGCATCTTTTGGCCAATCTGATGCGCATCTAATCTAGGGTCTGGCCCGCGCCGCTCCTGTGCTAAGCCACGATCCTGTGGATTCAAGAGAGTTTTTCAACCGCGTTCTGCCGGAACTCTTTTCCGATCCCCAACTCTTAGCGGGTCGCACTTCGCGCCTGAGCGTGTGTTTTTGCGTAGGTGAAGCGGCGTATTCACTCCGAATCAAAGATGGCCGCTTGCTCGTGAATCCCCGCCGGGATCCGGAAGCTCTGGTGTCGTTGACGCTGACTGAAGCAGATTTTCCGACGTTGTTTTCGGGCATCACAGCCGAGCTCCGCGATCAACGAGCAGGTTTAGCACTGCAGGTTCTCTTGGCCGAGGAAGCTGCACTCACCGAGTTGCGGGAGCTTCAGGGTGGTGTCGAATTCGCGATCAAAGATGGCGCTACGGTGCGGCGGTTGCTGCTCAGCCTCGGTCAAGCTGAGCCTGATTGGAGTCAAGCCGAGTGTGTCATCACGACGGAGCTTCAAGATTTTCTGCTGCTCCAAAAAGGGGAAGCGCACCCAATAGAGCTGATGATGCAAGGCAAGCTTCAGATTACGGGCGATCCGTCGCTCTTGATGCTGCTTGCACCGCTGTTCACCAGCTCTTGAGGGCGCAGGTAGGTAGGTTGCTCAGTTCTTCTT
>JBBSBI010000096.1:0-18758 GCA_038251425.1 Polyangiales bacterium | reverse complement strand
TTTCACAAGAACCCTTCCCACCAACGGCGCATGCTCGCCGATCCAAGGAACTTGCCGCATCGCGCCTTGATCCAAGTGGGACCTGAGACATTGGATCTGCTGGTAACGGCATTGCTGGATTCAAGGGGGCGCTACATCGGCCCGATGGTCACCTGGGAGGTCGTCACCGAGAAGGTTCGACGAGAGCGCGAGTTGGCACGTGTCATGAGCATGGTCGAAAACGCTCCTATCAACGTGATGTGTACCGATCTTGATCTTAAGATCACGTACGCCAACCCTGCGTCGAAACGAACGCTGAAAACGCTCGAGCAATTTCTACCCATTACCGTCGATCAACTCGTTGGCACCAACATCGATGTCTTTCACAAGAATCCAAGCCACCAGCGGCGCATGCTGGCTGACCCCAAGAATCTCCCGCATCAGGCACTGATCAAGGTGGGGCCCGAAACGTTGGACCTCTTGGTTTCGGCGATGGTGGACGACAAGGGCAGCTACTTGGGCCCAATGGTCACATGGTCCGTGGTCACCGAAAAGCTCCGGCTGGAACAAGATATTGGCCGAAACGCCACGCTCTTGGCGGCTTCGTCCGAAGAGTTGAGTTCCGTGAGTCAGCAGATGAGCTCCAATTCTGAGGAAACAGCGACACAAGCCAATGTCGTTTCCGCCGCCTCCGAGCAGGTGAACAAGAACATTCAGACCGTTGCCAACGGCGCCGACGAGATGAGCGCCAGCATCCGGGAAATCGCGAAGAATGCCAACGATGCGGTGCGGGTGGCTGTAGAGGCCGTGCGTGTAGCGGAATCAACCACCGTGACGGTGAGGAAGCTGGGCGAAAGTAGCGTTGAAATCGGAAAAGTGATCAAGGTTATCACCTCGATTGCGCAGCAAACGAATCTCCTCGCACTGAACGCCACGATCGAAGCGGCCCGCGCAGGCGAGGCTGGCAAAGGCTTTGCCGTCGTTGCCAATGAGGTCAAAGAACTGGCCAAGGAAACCGCCAAGGCGACTGAAGATATCAGCCAAAAAATCGAGATGATTCAACGCGATACTCAGGGTGCGGTCGATGCCATCGCGACCATCAGCACGATCATCAATCAAATCAGCGACTCGCAAAATACTATCGCGAGCGCGGTCGAGGAACAGACCGCCACCACCAGTGAAATTGCTAGAAATATCGCGGAAGCAGCCAAAGGAAGTTCCGAAATTTCCGAAAACATCGGTGGCGTAGCCAAAGCGGCTGCCGATACTACGCAAGGCGCCAACGACACACACCGAGCCGCCGCAGAACTGTCTCGTATGGCTGCTGAGCTTCAAATGTTGGTGGGCGTCGGCACAGACAAAGGAACACCTAGCGGGGGGCATGGTCGGCACTGAGCCGAGCCAACACATCATGCGCGCACTGGTCGTTGATGATTCCAAAGCAATGCGAATAATCCTGCGAAATGCTCTACAAGGGGCCGGTTTTGAAGTCCTCGAAGCTGAGCATGGCGCGGGGGGGCTCGAGAAACTGGCGCAGAGTGGCCCGGTTGAATTGGCGACGGTTGATTGGAACATGCCCGAGATGAATGGGCTCGAGTTTGTGTGCGCTGTGCGCTCGAACTCAACCTACGCAGGCATGCGATTGATGATGGTCACCACGGAAACCGAGTTCGCCCAACTGGACAAGGCCCTGTCAGCTGGAGCGAACGAATACCTCATGAAGCCCTTTACCCGGGATCACTTGCTCAGCAAGCTGGCGATCCTGGGGTTTGGGCCAGCGTGATCTTATGGGCGTAATCCGTGTGCTGATTGTTGACGATTCAGTGGTGGTCCGTCGGCTCGTTTCGGATGTGATCGGCGAGTGCGAAGATTTGGAGGTGGCTGGCATTGCTGCCAATGGCAGGTTAGCGCTTTCTCGAATTCCGCTTGCGAACCCAGACGTGGTGGTTCTTGATGTCGAGATGCCGGAGCTTGACGGTCTCGAGACATTGGTGGAAATCCGCAAGCTTTACCCCCGGTTGCCGGTCATCATGTTCAGTTCACTCACGGAACGCGGGGCCACCACGACGTTGGACGCGCTGACACGCGGGGCCAGTGACTACGTCACGAAGCCCACATCCCTCGGTGGGATGGGGAGCGCGTCGGAACAGGTGCGGTCACAGTTAGTTCCAAAGATTCGAGCCCTGTGTCGGCAAGAGGCAGGCCCCGCCCCGAGCTTCCGCAGAGCAGCTGTAGCGGAGTCTGAGAACACAGGAACAGGTCGCATCTCAATTGTGGCGATCGGCACTTCAACGGGCGGCCCCAATGCGCTCGGCGAAGTGCTCCCCGCGCTGCCCGGTGATTTTCCGGTGCCCATTGTCGTCACTCAGCACATGCCGCCGATGTTTACTCGACTCTTAGCGGAGCGTCTGAACAGCAAGTGTGCGCTCCAGGTTCACGAGGCGGAGTCGGGAATGATGCTCAAGCCGGGCTCGATCTGGATCGCACCTGGTGACTTCCACCTGGCATTCGAGGCTAACGAGCGCGGGGTAATGATCAAGCTCAATCAGGCACCTCCCGAATGTGCCTGCCGACCGTCAGTGGACGTCATGTTCCGTTCAGTGGTTGGGGCGTACGGCGGGAACACGTTGGCCGTTGTGCTCACAGGCATGGGCGTGGACGGCTTGCGGGGCGCTGGATTGATTCGCCAGTCGGGCGGGCGCGTATTTGCTCAGGACGAAGAAACATCGGTCGTTTGGGGTATGCCGGGAGCGGTCGCTCGGGGCGGGCTCGCCAACCGAGTGCTCCCACTCGCGCACATTTCACGAGCCATCACGGACGCGGTTCTGCTCTCCGGCAAACGCGACAGTGCGACGGGGGTTAAGAGGGAAAGCCATGCTCACAGAAGTTGATGCGATGCAGTTTGTTCGAGACCTAGTGCGGCGGCAATCTGCCATCGTTCTGGATCAAGGTAAGGAGTATCTGATCGAGGCTCGTCTCGGGCCGATCGCTCGCGAGCGAGGTTTCGAGTCCATTGCGTGCCTCGTGAGCTCCATGCATGGCAAGCCGTTTGGGGAGCTCCACGGAAAAGTCGTCGAGGCGATGACGACGAATGAAACCTCCTTCTTTCGCGATGTTCACCCGTTTGAGGCGCTGCGCCATGTCGTCTTGCCTGGGATCTTGGCGAAACGCGCGGCAATTCGTCGGTTGACCATCTGGTGCGGCGCCGCTTCATCGGGCCAGGAGCCCTACACGATCGCGATGCTGCTCCGCGAACACTTTCCGGAGCTCAAGGATTGGAAGGTGAAGATCATCGCCACGGATTTGTCAGCAGCCGTGCTGTTGCGCGCCAAGGAAGGTCGGTATCGGCAACTCGAGATCAATCGTGGGCTGCCAGCTCACTACCTCTTACGGTACTTTGAACGCCAGGGTGCCGAGTGGCAAATCAAGAGTGAGATCCGCGAGCTCATTGAGTTTCGTGAACTGAATCTGATCGAGGCGTGGCCACCGATGTCCGAGGTGGCTATCGTCTTCTTGAGGAACGTCCTCATCTATTTTGATGTAGAAACCAAGCGCCAGATTCTTGCTGGTGTGCGCGGTGTATTGGCGCCAGATGGCGTGCTTTTTCTGGGGGGTGCCGAAACAACCATGAATATTGATGCTGAATTTGAACGAATCGAAGCTGCAAAATCGAGCTGCTACCGCATTCGCGGTAAGACGGGAAGAACATGATTGAGTTAAGTCAAACAGATCTGCGTGATGTGATCGAAACCATCTGGGAGACCACGTTGGGGATGGACGTGTTAGGCCCCGAAGGCTCGATTCCGCCCCCGGCCAGGGGCTCATTCTGCGGCTGCGTCCAGATCACCGGCCGATTCACGGGCGCGGTGATGGTGAGTGTGAGCGACCGAATGGCTCGTCGGGTGGCCGGTGCGATGCTTGAAACGCCATTGGAAGCGGTGACGCTGTCGGACTTGTGCGATGCCCTGGGAGAAATCGCCAACATGACGGGCGGAAGCGTGAAGGCCCTCCTACCTGGACCCTCGCAACTTTCCCTACCGTCGGTGGTTTCCGGCACGGCCTTCACCGTCAATACCCCAGGCGCGAGCATCATCCAGGAAGTGGCATTTCAGGTGCTCGGGGAGCAGATCCTCGTTCACGTGTTTGAAGCTCAAGGTTTGTCGCCTCTCTAAGGTGGAACGTGGCCCGCGAGCTTTGCAATGAGGGCGATCTGAGATCGCACGCGCAGCTTGCGATAGATGCTTTTCACGTGGTTCCGCACTGTGTTCGCGGAAAGCCCGAGCGCGTCAGATACTTCCAAAATCGTGTGCCCTGCGACCAATAAATCTACCACTTCGGATTCCCGTGGCGAGAGTCGCTTGTGATGGTCTGAACGTGACGCTGGGGGAAGGCCCGCCTTGGACGGCCCTGAGCGCTCCAGAACCGCTGAGACTTTGCTTGTTTCTTCGAGTAACCGGTGTGCTGCCTCACGGAGCAATGCAACTTCCGCGACAAGGCCGCCCTCAAGGCCCGCCAGATGGCTCGGTGCGCCTGCGGTTCGAGAAATAACTTCGCTCGCAGTTTGAAAAGCGCGGAACATCCTTCCAGCACCCGTGTCGGCGGATGGGATTCCCTTCGCGGCGAGGAATGCTTCGAACGCAGCTTTGAGTCGGGAGAGTTCGTCTGCGCAGTCCATGAGCATAAGGTAACGTTACGTGAGGCAAATTGTGTCGTGGAGCTGGGTCAATATGGCCTGATCAAGCCACCTTGAAGATCGCCGATTCCGTTGACAATCTGACCGTACCACATAGTGCTGAGGTTTCTATCGCAATTCAAACGCTATGGGTTGAGGTAATCGAGGTAGGAAGATTGTCGCTCGATGCGATTGCAATTGGCCACGCAAGCTCTTGGCCGCATAGCGCGCGGCATAGCGCTCATGATCGACTAGCTCTGCTCGCAGGGTGATGTGGTGAGCATCCAACTTGGAGCGATAGTCGCTGCTCGCTTAGGTGCTTCCGCGATCAGAATGATGGAGAAGCCCAGGTGGAGGCCTGCCCGTGCCTACGGTGAGGCACGCCCGGCTCTGGCCCCCTTCGGGCATTCCCATCAAGCCACACGATTCGTTGATCCTCGCCGGATACTGGGAGCCTGACCGCGCCGCAGGTGGGCCAGGTGAGCTACCCTTTTCGTTCCCTGAAGATAGTAAGCATGCTTACTATCTTGTGTTCGACTTTGAGATAGAGGTCACGGGCAAGTTTGGGAGCACTACGGCACGCGCCGGCTTGGGGTGCCAGAGAGCGTGCTGCTGAAAGCGGGATTCTCTCGACCGGCTCCTAGCCGAGTGTGCGGCAGCGGGGGGCGACATGTTTGGCCCCGAAGGCCTGTTCACTCAGCTCAAGGGGGCCGTCATGGAGCGCTTGTTGGACTCATCTGGACGGCGAAAAGGCCTCTGCCGGGGCTGCCAACAGCCGCAACGGCCACACCGAGAAGGCGCTCCACACGGAGTTGGGCGATGTGCGGATCCGCGTTCCGCGCGACCGCGAAGGCACCTTGAGCCGCAGGTGGTCAAGAAGCACCAAAAACAACAATCAAGATCTATGCCGCTGGATTAGCGTACATGCAGTCTGCTTGCTCTCCACCGAAAGTTGCCGTAGCCATCAGCGCATGATGCGTCTTGTCGTCAATGGTGAACCCTGCGAAGTTCCCGACGGTCTTTCGGTGCGTGGCCTGGTGGAGCATCTGGGGCTGACCGAGGGCCCCGTAGCTGTCGAACGCAATCGTGAGGTGGTGCCCCGTGCCACGCACGCAGACACGCCACTCCTGGACGGAGATATCCTGGAAATCGTGCACTTTGTAGGCGGCGGCTAGCTCACAGCGCGGGCCGTTCGTTGGGAACTCGAAACGCGGCTAGCTCACAGCGCGGGCCGTTCGTTGGGAACTCGAAACGGCGTAGCGCTAACGCGCCGTGGGCAGGCGTTCCGCCGGTGGATGCCCTTGCGCGAGCCTCACGTAGCGGGGCGAAAATACCTTATTCTGAGCGATTTCCTCAGCGGTGAGATCTCGCACCACTTTAGCGGGGCGCCCGAGCACGAGCGTGCGAGGCGGGATGATGAGCCTGCCCACCACCAGCGATCCCGCGCCCACGACGGCTTCTTCACCCACCACGACTTCGTCCATCACGATGGACCCCATCCCAATAATAGCCCAGTCGCGGATCTCAGCGCCGTGAATCATCACGCCGTGCCCCACGGTCACATCCGCTCCAATGATCGTGTGCGAGATCCCCGTCGTCATGTGGCAAAGCGCGAGATCTTGAATACTCGTTCGCGGACCGATCCTTATCGATCCCACATCACCGCGTAGCACCGCGCCATACCAAATGCTTGACTCCTCGCCGATCTGCACATCCCCGATAATGGTCGCGTTTTCAGCGACGAATACGTCTCTCCCCAGAACGGGCTGAAAGCCGCCAAAAGCCTTGATGCATGCCATATTACATCACCGGCAGCGCGCGGGGAGCCGCTTGGACTTTCTGATCGTGCCACGCCACGTGGCGTGCCGGTTCGATCAGTTCAGCTGCTAAAGAATTCTTAAACGCCCGCAAGATGCGAACGTCGCAGATCTCGCCAACGGGGCTCGTTTTGGCCCAGAAATGCACAATTTCGTTGCGCAGCGTGCGCCCGGTGTAGCCGCCGCGTTGATTCAATCCTTCTACCAGCACTTGCTGCGTGCTGCCGATCAGGCTCAGCAGATTCGCCACACGGGCTTGCTCCACCACCTCAAACAGTGCTGCCAAGCGTCGTGATTTTTCGACTTCGGGCACATCATCTGCCAGCTTCAGGGACGGTGTGTGAGGGCGCGGTGAATATTTAAACCCAAACAACCCCACGAATCCCACCGCTTTGACCAGCTCCAACGTGGCCGCAAAGTCTTCCTCGGTTTCACTCGGGAAGCCGACGATCACGTCAGTGGAGAGCGTTAGCCCAGGCACAGCATCGCGCAATGCGGACACTCGCTCCACGTACTCCTCTGCAGAATAACGCCGGATCATCTTCTTCAGCAACCGATCGCTCCCTGACTGCACCGGCATGTGGACATGCTTCGCGAGCACGGCGAGCTCGGTATGAGCGGCGATCAAGCTACTGGTGAGATGCCGCGGATGCGGGCTCGTGTAGCGCAGGCGCTTGAGGCCCGGTACGCGTGCTGCAATAGCATGCAAAAGCGCTGGAAATTCAGTCTCCGCCTCATTCACGCGCAAGTGCGGAGCGTGTCGGAATTGGAGTGTGGGCGGTGGAGCTTTCGGCAGCTGGGCACTCGGATCTTGATAGCTATTCACCGTCTGCCCAAGCAGGGTAACTTCCCTCACCCCCGCGGCGACCAAGCGTTCGATTTCAGTCAAGATCTCTTGCGATGGGCGATACCGTTCGGGCCCGCGCGTGTACGGCACCACGCAATAAGAGCAACGCTCGTCGCACCCCTTCATCACGGTCACAAACGCCGTTGGGGTGACTTTCCCCGGTTCAGGACGGGCTTGCAAAAATTCTGGAGCATCGAGATCGAATTGCGTTCGTACCTGCGGCGGCGAGCCAGCCTCCGCGCGCGCGAGCAACTGAGGCAATTCACCGATGTTGTCGGGACCGATCACAATGTCGATCTGGGGGAGCGTCTTGATCAGGCGCTCGCCTTCTTGCTGTGCCACGCAGCCAGCCACGCCAATCAAGAGCCCGGGCCGTTCGCGTTTGAGCAAGCCCAAGCGCCCGACTTCGCTCCGCAGCTTCTGCTCCGCTTTCTCGCGAACGCTGCAGGTATTGAGGAGCACCACATCCGCCGCGTCTAAGCTCTCCGTCCGCGAGTAGCCGGCTGCGATCAGCACCTCGGAAAGCCGATCGGAATCGTGGCTGTTCATCTGGCAGCCGAACGTGATCACGCTGAAAGCGGGCATGGCCGGGCCCTATAGCACGCGATTCTGGACTGCCACCAAAAGACAGCCCGAAGGCCTGGTGACGGGGCGATTGACCCGCCTGGGCGCGCTCTCTATCGTCACAGGCGCGCCGATTTCGCGCAGTTTGTGGAGGATCAAGATGGAGCCAGAATACACTAACCTCGTCGAGCTATTTGAGCAGGCCTGCAACAAGTTTGGTGCCAGCGAACTATTTGGCACCAAAAAGAATGGCCGCTGGGAGTGGCTCACCTTTGGCCAATTCAAGGCCGAGGTAGACAAGTGCCGTGGTGGGTTGGCGGCGCTCGGAGTGGGCGCTGGGGATGCGGTCGCGATCATCGCGAACAATCGAGTCGAATGGGCCGTCTTCGCGTATGCCACGTATTCACTCGGCGCGATTTACGTACCCATGTACGAAGTGCAGCCGAAAGACGAATGGGAATTTATTCTCAAGGACTCGGCCGCCAAAGTAGTGGTGGCCGCAACGGGTGAGATCGCAACTGCCTTAGAGGCCATGCAGGCTCGCTGCCCAAGCTTGTTGCAGGTCATCAACTTGGCTGGAGGCGCCAACGCTCCCAATTCTTATCCTGCGCTTCTCGCGAAAGGAGCAGAATCGCCTACGGCGGCTGTGTTCCCCAATTCTCTGGCAACAGCCGGCTTGATCTACACATCTGGCACGACAGGAATGCCGAAAGGCGTGATCTTAACGCACCAAAATATTTGTTTTGATATTCACGCAGCTTTCTCTCGTTTTGATTTTGGCCCACTCGATCGTTCGCTGGCATTTTTGCCCTGGGCGCACTCCTTTGGCCAAGTTGCTGAATTGCACGGTTTGATCAGTCGCGGCACAGCGCTCGCCATCAATGATGAAATCCCCAATCTGGTTGCCAATTTGCCGGAAGTTCGCCCCACGGTGCTGGTGGCAGTGCCCAGGATTTTCAATCGCATTTACGATGGCATCCAGAAGCAAATGGCCGCTAAGCCCAAGCTCATTCAGGCGCTGTTTCGTAAGGGCATCGAGGTCGCTGGTCGAACTCGGCACGGCGAATCCGTTAGCTGGATTGATAAGCTATCCCATGCACTCGCGGACAAACTCATCTTCTCAAAAGTGCGGGCAAAGTTCGGCGGGCGCTTGCGGTTCGCGGTGAGTGGGAGTTCCGCCCTGAACCCTGATGTTGCCAAATTCATCGATGCCCTCGGAATCGAGGTCTACGAGGGCTACGGATTGAGCGAAACGAGCCCGGTGGCCACCAGCAATTACCCAGGACACAGGAAGATCGGCAGTGTGGGTCTGCCGCTCCCCGGAGTCGAAATCAAAATCGATAAGTCGGTGCACGACGACAATCGACAGGGCGAAATCCTGATCAAAGGCAATAACGTGATGCAAGGCTATCACAATCGCCCGGAAGAAACGGCGCTGGCGCTGCCCGGCGATGGTTACCTGCACACGGGTGATCTCGGGTACCTGGACAGCGACGGTTATCTGTTCATCACGGGCCGCATCAAGGAGCAGTACAAGCTCGAAAATGGCAAGTATGTAGCTCCCGCACCGCTTGAAGAAGAGCTCAAGCTCTCGCCGTATATCGTCAATGCCATGCTGCATGGCGCGAACAGGCCGTTCAACGTGGCGCTGATCGTGGTGGATAAGCCTGCGCTCAGCGCTTGGGCAAAGGAAGCCGGCATCGAGCTCAGCGTTTTAGCCAAAAATGCTGAGGTTCACGCGCTCTTGATGCGTGAAATTGAAACCTATGGCGCTAAATTCAAGAGCTACGAAAAGCCCAAGAAGCTCCACGTGGTCGAGGAAGATTTTTCGACCGAAAACGAACTTCTGACGCCGTCGCTCAAGATCAAACGTCGTAACGTGTTCACTAAGTACGGAAAAGAGCTGGAGGCGCTGTACCCCTGAGGCCAGGCCTGCCTCCCCTGAGGCCGCCGATACACGCTGGAAACAATCCCGCAAACCCAGCGAAAACTTGGTCTAAAACGTGTCGTCCGGGATGCTTGTTTGGCTTGCCAGGGACTCTCAGGGCGTCTATCTGAAAAGGCATGGATCTGAAGAGGTACGAAGTAGATCCGCAGAGTTACGACGAAATGTTCGACGCTGCTGGCGAAGTTCGGCCGGCCTACCGCGAGCTGGCGCGCCGGCTTGGGGAGATGTCGAGCGAGGATTTCAGCCGTCGCCAGAAGACAGCCGATATCCTACTGCGAAATCAGGGTGTCACGTTCACCGTGTATTCGGACGACGCAGGCATCGAGAAAGTGTTCCCGTTTGATCCGATCCCGCGCCTGATGCCGGCGGAGGAATGGAGCCTGATCGAACGCGGCCTGATCCAGCGCATCGAAGCCTTGAATCTTTTCATCGCAGATATCTATGGGGATCAGCACATTCTCAAAGATAAGGTGGTCGATCCTGAGCTGATCTTGGGCGCTTCGTTCTTCCGCCGGGAGATGATTGGATTTCGTCCGCCGCGTGGGATCTACACCCACATCACCGGCACGGATCTGATTCGAGACACGGATGGGAAATTCGTGGTGCTTGAGGACAACGCGCGAAATCCGAGCGGCGTGAGCTACGTGTTGGAATGCCGCGCGGTGCTGAAGCGCGTCTTCCCCTTGTTGTTCGAGACGTACGGCGTCCGGCCTGTGGAGGACTATGCCAATTGGCTGCGCGAGATGCTACAATATGTCGCGCCGCGGGCCAGCTCCGATCCTAGTATCGTTGTTTTAACACCGGGCATTTACAATTCCGCGTATTTTGAGCACAGCTTCTTGGCGCGCCAGATGGGCGTACCGCTGGTCGAAGGGCGAGATCTCGTGGTGAAAGATGGCATGGTGTGCATGCGCACGATCACAGGCTTAAAGCGTGTGGACGTGATCTATCGTCGGCTCGACGATGATTTTCTGGATCCGTTGATTGGGCGCCCTGATTCAGTATTGGGCTGTGCGGGCTTATTCGCGGCTTATCGCAGCGGTGCCGTCACGCTCGTGAATGCCCCGGGAACGGGCGCTGTGGACGACAAAGCGGTGTATCCGTTCGTGCCGGACATGATTCGATATTATCTAAAATCGGAGCCAATCATTGGCAATGTCCCGACGTACCTGGCGACTCGCCCGGCCCATCAGAAATACATGCTCGAGCACATCCACGAGCTCGTGATCAAGCAGACGGACGCTTCGGGTGGCTATGGGATGCTGATTGGCACGCAATCAACAGCTGAGGAGCGCGATGAGTTCCGGAGGCGCATCGTGGCCAAGCCTCGTTCCTACATTGGCCAACCCACGATCAGCCTGGGTAAACATCCCACGGTGATCGATGGCCAACTGGAAGGGCGCTGTGTGGATTTACGGCCCTACGTGCTGTACGGGGAGCGGATCTCGGTGATCCCAGGTGGGCTCACCCGCGTGGCGTTGAGGCGTGGCTCGCTGGTGGTGAATTCGAGTCAGGGCGGTGGTTATAAAGACACTTGGGTGCTGGCCGAGAAAGGAGGCGCCGCCTAATGCTGAGCCGGGTCGCCGATGCGCTGTATTGGATGAGCCGCTACGTGGAGCGCGCGGAACATGCCGCACGGGTGCTGGAGGTCACGCGGAGAATGCTGATCGATGTGGAGCCCCTCGCGCCACAGATGGCACGCCGCATCCAAGATGACACGATGAAAAGCTTGGGGCTTTCGGGTGTCGATCTTGAGCGCGCCATTTTTGACGAATCTGAGCCAGGCTCTATCGCTTCGAGTGTGTTTCGAGCGCGCGAGAATGCGCGACAAGCTCAAGAAGTGATCAGCTCGGAAATGTGGAGCTACCTGAACGAGACGCATTGGATGCTTTCCGAGGCGCGCCGTGCGGGGCCGGGTTCGCGTGAGCTTCCCGATCTCTTGGGCGAGGTCGTCCGAGCAGGCTTTCTCTGGGCAGGCGTTACCGACGCGACGATGGGGCGCGGGCCTGGCTGGCTTTTTATTCGCTTGGGGCAGTTTGTTGAGCGAGCTGATCGCACGAGTCGCATCTTTGCGGCCCAATGGGCAGCCATTGAAGAGCTCAGCACCGAGGCCATTCACACCACCGGCGATCATTTCGCGTGGCTCACCCTGCTTCGGAGTTGCGGTGCGCTGGAGGAGTATCGAAAGCGTTACCCTACGCGTATGTCGGCACGGCAAGTAGCAGAATTTCTGCTCTTGGACGATAGCTTTCCGCGTACCGTGCGCTACTCGGTATCGGTTGCTGCCGAGTTCGCAAAACGGCTGAGCCAATTTTCAAGCCCAGACCGAGCCCGCGCCGAACGGGCTTTCGGACGGCTGGCTTCCCGAATCGAGTACACGAGCCTCGATGAGGTGATGCAGCAAGGGCCTGCGGCCTTTGTGAACGACGTGGCCGAGGAAATCCTGGTGGCCACAGCTGAACTCCAGAGCGCGTATTTTTTGCACTAACGAGGAACCATGCTGCTTTACATCAAGCATCTGACCGAGCTTTCGTATTCCGAACCCATCACGGAAACGGTGATGGAAGTCCGCATGACGCCGCGCAACGACGCGCACCAAGTTCGCCGCGCTTTTCGCTTGGAAGTGGGCCCAAGCGCCACTCCTTTTGAGCACACGGATTGGCTGGGTAATCGTGTGCAGCAGTTTTCGATCCTGCCCTCGCACGATAAGGTGGTGATCCTGGCGCGCAGCGTGGTGGACACCCAACCGCGAAATGCCGCCAGCGCCGAAGGCAGTCGGCTTTCAACACCGGCCTTGGACCACAGAATCGGGGATTACCTCAGATTCACGGGGCCCATTATGGATGTGGAGGATCTTGACCGGCTCTTTGAAAAGCTGGGCCTTGACGCTAACCCGGAGCCGGCCACTGTGCTCCAGCGGCTCTCGTCGAATCTGCGTGACCACATCGAGTATCGAAAGGGTGTGACGACGAGTGCCACGGCGATTGATAAGGTATTAGCGCAGGGCGCCGGCGTGTGTCAGGATTTGGCGCACGTCGCGATCGGCATTTTGCGCAAGCTGGGTGTCCCGGCGCGCTATGTTTCAGGCTATTTTTACCGAGCGGATGGCAATAGCGAAATGGAAAGCCACGCCTGGTGCGAGGCCTATTTCCATGGGCTGGGCTGGCTCCCCATCGATCCGACTCACAAGACACTCGCGGGCGAAGGGCATGTGGCGATCGCGAGCGGGCGTGATTTTTCGGATGTCCCGCCTAATCGAGGGGTGTATCGCGGCAATGGCGAAGAGGGTCTGCGTGTGCGAGTGACGGTGCGCGAGGTGGAAGAAGTCCCCGAAGGCTTGCTGGCGGTCGGCTCACCCGAGGTGGAGGTTCCGCCGATCGGCGGCGCGATCCTGCTGACTCACCGCGAAGCACTAGAATATCAGCAGGAGCAACAGCAACAGTAAGCAGCAGCAGCAGCAGCAACAGTAAGCAGCAGCAGCAACAGTAAGCACCGGAATCCAGCTTCGCCGACCACCCCGAGAGCCCCCTGCCCCATGGCCATTCGAGTTCGACTCAGTCACAAAACCGACTACCGCTACGCCACCCCGATCAACTTGGGGCCGCAGACGATTCGGCTGCGCCCAGCGCCGCACAATCGAACGCCGGTACACACCTATGGCTTCCAGATTGAGCCGGCTGAGCATTTCATCAATTGGCAACAAGATCCATACGGTAACTTTCTCGCGCGATTGGTGTTCCCGAAGAAGGTGACGCACTTCGTCGTGACGGTCGATCTGGTGGTGGATCTCGAAGCCTACAATCCGTTTGACTTCTTCGTGGAACCCGAAGCCGAGGAGTTCCCTTTCAGCTACGAAGCATCGCTAAAAAAAGAGCTGGAGCCGTATCTAGAGGCGCCGAATCTCACTCCGGCGCTTTCGCGCTTCGTCGAACAACTGGACAAGAAACCGCGCAAAATTAACGATTTTCTGGTCGAAACGAACCGCTCGGTGAACGCGGCGGTTAAGTATATTATTCGCATGGAGCCCGGCGTTCAAACACCGGAGGAAACGCTCAGCCTCGGTAAGGGCTCCTGTCGAGATTCAGCTTGGCTCTTGGTCTCGGTGTTGCGCCAGCTGGGCCTCGCGGCTCGGTTTGTCTCGGGCTATCTCATCCAGTTAGCCGCTGATCAGCGTCCGCTCGAAGGCCCCGCGGGGCCGCTCGCGGATTTTTGCGATCTGCATGCTTGGTGTGAAGTTTATGTGCCGGGCGCTGGGTGGATTGGCCTGGATGCTACCAGTGGCCTATTAACGGCTGAAGGGCATATCCCGCTCGCCTGCTCGCCGAGCCCAGGCTCCGCCGCGCCTATTTCTGGACTGCTCGACGAAGTGGAGACAGAGTTTGCGCATCACATGTCTGTCGAACGCGTGGTGGATGTTCCGCGCGTCACCAAGCCTTACACGGAGCTCGAGTGGGCAGCAGTGGAGAAGTTTGGCGCACAGGTAGACACGCACCTGACGCGTTCAGACGTGCGGCTCACGGTGGGCGGCGAGCCCACGTTTGTGAGCACCGAGTATCCTGATGCCCTTGAGTGGAACACTGATGCTTTAGGCGAACACAAGGAAGGCTTGGCCGATAGTCTGATTCGGCGTTTGCGCGAGGATTGGTATCCCAAGAGCGCGCTCTATCACGCGCAGGGCAAGTGGTATCCGGGTGAAGCGCTGCCGCGTTGGGCGATTTCATGCTTCTTTCGCACCGATGGCGTCCCTGTTTGGAATGATCCGGCGCTCATCGCGGACACCAATCGCGATTATGGGCACGGCGCAACTCATGCTGAAGCCTTCGTCAAGCGATTGATCGAGAATCTCGGTCTGAAACAGCACGGGTTGCTGCCAGCCTACGAAGACGCTTGGTATTACATGTGGCGGGCGCGGCGTTTGCCTGTGAATGTGATGCCGTTAGATAATCGCGTGGACGATGAGATTGAGCGAGAGCGTATTGCGGGCGTCTTTCGGGAGCAGCTATCGAGTGTGGTGGGGTATGTTTTGCCGCTCAGCCACGCAGCAGGTTGGCAGAGTGGTTCTTGGTTTTTACGGGATGAACGTTGTTATTTGCTGCCGGGCGATTCGCCGATGGGTTTTCGGCTCCCGCTCGATTCCCTGCCTTGGGTGGCCAAGGAAGATGGGGATGGGGTGATCGCGGCCGATCCTTTCGCGCCACAGGCTCCTCTTCCCCGCAGCTTTCATTTCCCGCGCGTGCAAGCGCCGCCGCAAGCCGCGCCGATTCGGTGCCTCATCACGACCGAAAAGGACGTGACCAAGACCACGACGCTTAAAGGCCGCACCCACGCGGAGCCATTCAACCAGCCAGCGCTCCATGAGTCCGCCACTGGGATTGTGCGCACAGCCTTGTGCGTGCAAGCGCGAGCAGGCCGGCTCCGGATCTTCTTGCCTCCGATGGAGACGCTGGAAGCTTCTCTCGAGTTGATCGCGGCCGTGGAACTCACCGCAGCGCAACTCAAGTTGCCGGTTCAGCTCGAAGGCTATGAGCCGCCGCGGGATACTCGCCTGGGCGTGTTTCGTGTCACTCCGGATCCGGGTGTGATCGAAGTGAATGTGCCTCCCGTCGCGAGCTTTGAGGAACAAAAACACCAAACCCTAACGCTGTATGAACATGCCCGCCAAGTGAAGCTCAGCGCCGAGAAATTCGAACTGGATGGCACGCACATCGGAAGCGGCGGCGGCTATCATCTCGTTCTCGGAGGCGCCACGCCAGCCGATAGTCCGTTTCTCCGGCGCCCGGACTTGCTCGGCAGCTTGATCCGATTTTTCCACAATCACCCGAGCCTTTCGTATCTCTTCTCAGGTCGCTTCATCGGGCCCACCTCGCAATCGCCACGTGTCGATGAAGGCCGCAACGATAGCAGCTATGAGCTAGAGATCGCCTTGAGTCAGCTCCCTGAGAAGGGCCAGTCGGTCCCCCCGTGGCTCGTGGATCGGATCCTTCGGCACCTGCTGGCAGATGTGACGGGCAACACGCATCGCACACAATTTTGTATCGATAAGCTGTATTCACCGGATAGTGCCACAGGGAGGCTGGGGCTCCTCGAACTTCGCTCATTCGAGATGCCGCCGCACGCGCAAATGGCCGTAGTACAGCAAGTTTTGTTGCGTGCCATGGTGGCCACGTTCTGGGAGCAGCCTTATCGCGAAGCGCTCGTGGCGTGGAATACAACGCTCCACGATAAGTTCATGTTGCCCTATTTCGCAAAACGCGATTTTTACGAAGTGCTCTCCGAGCTCGAACGTCGCGGGTTTTCGCTCGATCGCCATTGGTTCGAACCTCACTACCAATTTCGGTATCCGTATATTGGGCAGGTGGTGAAAGACGCTATCACACTCGAAGTGCGTGGAGCACTCGAACCATGGAATGTGTTGGGGGAAGAGAGCTCAGCGGCAGGTACTGCGCGCTATGTGGATTCGTCGGTAGAACGCCTGCAGGTGCGCGTGTCTGGGGCCACGCCCGGGCGATATTCGGTCTGTTGCAACAATGTTGAGTTGCCGCTTCAACCCACAGGAGTCGAAGGTGAATCGGTGGGCGGCGTGCGTTTTCGAGCCTGGCAGCCGCCTTCGTGTTTGCATCCCACGATTGGCGTACAGAGTCCGCTCGTCTTCGACCTGTATGACCGCTGGAACTCCGTCGCGATCGCGGGTGCCACCTACCACGTCGTGCATCCGGGAGGTCGCGCTTCTGAAGTTCGACCCGTCAACGCGCCTGCCGCGGAGAGTCGCCGGTTAGCACGCTTCGAACCCCGCTCAACGGGTCCGCGAAAACTCCGCCCAACGCGCCTAGAACCCCATCCGAACTTCCCATTCACGCTTGATTTGCGCAGGGCTTGGCAGCGTTAGCCTCGATGGCTTGAACCGTTTCTGTCAAACAGGCACAAGTGACACTTGCTTTCTTCTCCGCTCCCTCAATCTGACCCTCCTCCCTCCATGGGCCGCGAGTCGTTCGATGAAATCTGGAGCGGCCCGCGGGAAGTCCGGCCCCATCAGCGCTTGCTCCAAGAGAAGCTACTCGATGCACCTCTCGATGAACTCTTGAGGCTGCGTCACGCGGTCGAGCGGCAAATGGCGGAGCAGGCCGTCACCTTCAATATCCTGGGCGTGCCGGGTGGTGAGAATCGCTCGTGGGAGTTGGATCCCATCCCCTGGGTGCTGGAGCGCGAGGCTTGGGCAGACCTTTCTCGACGCCTCGTGCAACGGGCTCAAGTGCTCGAAGCGTTTCTGGCGGATTGCTATGGGCCACAGCACATGATTCGGCAGGGGGTGATCCCGGCGCGAGTGGTGTTGGCCAATCCTGATTTTCTCCGCCCCTGCCATGGTTGGCAACCGCTCGGTGAAAAGCGTCTCTGGCTGTACGCCGCGGATCTCGCCCGTGACGCAACCGGCAATTTTCAGGTGTTCTCAGATCGAGCCGCGGCCCCCACAGGTGCCGGTTACGCGCTCGAGAATCGCTTGGTCTTAGGCAGAGTTCTTGGCGATCTGTTTCGCGAATACCGTGTCACCAAGGTGCGTGGTTTTTTCGAAAAACTTAAAGCCTGTGTGGCTGAGCTGGCGCCGCCCGGCCGCCAGGATCCCCGCGCGATTGTGCTCACCACCGGCATGCAGGATGAAAGCGCTTTTGAACATGCCTATTTAGCTCGGTATCTGGGCTTTGATCTGATGGAGGGTCGAGATCTGAGCGTGCGCGGGGGCAAGGTGTTCCTGAAGACGGTCGCAGGGCTCACGCAGATCGATGTGATCTTAAGGCGCGTTCCGGATGCTGCTTGTGATCCGGTTGAGCTGCGGGAAGATTCGATGATCGGCGTGCCCGGCCTGGTCGCGGCGGCGCAAGCTCGAAACATCGGGCTGGCCAATCCTTTGGGGGGAAGCTTGATCGAGTCTCCCGTGATCAAGGCTTTCCTTCAGCCGTTGTGCCAAGCGCTTTTGGGCGAGGAGCTGCTGCTCCCTTCGGTAGAAACCCACTATCTGGGAACACCCGGTGTGTTGGAACGTTTGCGCGACAATCCCAATGAATTCTTGATCAAGCCGGCGTTCGCCGAAAGGCGTGGCCAGATCCAGCCACTCGGCGAAATGAGCCAAGCGCAACGTGCCACGCTGTTTGAAACTGTTGCCGCGCGTCCGCACGATTATGTCGCAGAACGCTGGCCGGCGTGTTCTCGAAGCCCCCTGCTCACGAGCGATGGGCTAGGTGCGGGGCGCCTCACGCTGCGCAGTTTCCTGTGCCGCGATCAAGATTCCTTTGCCGTGATGCCAGGTGGCTTCGCGCGGCTGGATTCAACACCGGACGGGATTTTTCTTACCAATCGGCTCACGCGCGCTTGCAAGGACGTTTGGATCCCCGAGGTCGGTGCAGCCTACGATATGCAGCTGCCGCGCATGCCGGATCAACGTGTGAGCCTACGGCGCGGTGCCCAAGATCTGCCGAGTCGCCTGGTGGATGATATTTTCTGGCTCGGTCGTTACATCGAGCGAATTGATGCCTCAGCGCGTTTGATCCGTGCGGGGTTTGACCGCCTGGGCTTGGAGGCCTCCGGAGATCCGCAGCAGGTTCAAGAAGCGATCTTGGAAGCGCTGAAGTTGAAGGGCCAACTGCCAGCCACCTTCGATGTCCCGAGCATGTTCACCCAGCCTGACGATCAAGCCTTAGCCGAAGTGCTACGGGGAGCGTTATTCGACCAAAAATCAGGAAGCAGCGTGTATGCCACGCTGGGTCGCATTCACAAGCTCACCATTGGGGTACGAAGCCGCCTCTCGCGCGACGCTTGGCACACGCTCCGGCGCCTCACGCGGTCGCTCGATGCCACGCCAGAGCGGCATGGCTCGCTCGACACGGGCGAGATCTTAGAGCTCTTGGATGAGCTACTGGTGCTGCTTTCAGCCGCCACGGG